>JAWOLK010000001.1:0-2912 GCA_033853615.1 Beijerinckiaceae bacterium
TCGCAGAGAACTCCGTGCCTTTCTTGGCTCTCCCGGGCGTTAGGTAAGGTTAGCGTTATCGCTCTCGCCGTGTATGGGATTGCATGAAAACGCGGCCCGGTTGTTGGGTCACCGGGCCTCGTTCGCGAAGGCGTTTTCATGTCGGTGGATAATCAAATATCCACCAGCTCCACGGCGAAGGCCGCCTTTTCCTGGATGAAGGCGAAGCGCGCCTCGGGCTTGTTGCCCATCAGCCGCTCGACGCAATCGGCCGTCTCCTCGCGATCCTCGCCGGCGATAACGACCTTCAGCAGCGTGCGCTTTCTCGGGTCCATCGTCGTCTCTTTGAGCTGCGCCGGCAGCATCTCGCCGAGGCCCTTGAAGCGGCTCGCCTCGATCTTGCCCTTGCCGGTCAGCACGGTGCGGGTCAGCTCCTCGCGATGCGCGTCGTCGCGGGCGTAGACGGTCTTCGCCCCCTGCGTCAGCTTGTAAAGCGGCGGCACCGCCAAGTAGAGATGGCCCTGCTCGATGAGTTTCGGCGTCTGGCGGTAGAAGAAGGTGATGAGCAGCGAAGCAATATGCGCGCCGTCGACATCGGCGTCGGTCATGATGATGACCTTGTCATAGCGCAGCTCTTCCTCGCGGTAATGCGCGCCGAGCCCGCAACCGAGCGCCTGCGCCAGATCGCCGAGCTGTTGGTTGGCGAGCAGCTTGTCGCGCGTCGCCGAGGCGACATTGAGAATCTTGCCGCGCAGCGGCAGCACCGCCTGCGTCTGCCGGTCGCGCGCCATCTTCGCCGAGCCGCCGGCCGAATCGCCCTCGACGATGAAAATTTCCGAGCCCTCGGCGGCCGTATTGGCGCAATCGGCGAGCTTGCCCGGCAGGCGGAGCTTCCTCGTCGCGGTCTTGCGGGCGACGTCCTTTTCGGCGCGTCGGCGCAGCCGCTCCTCGGCCCGCTCCACCGCGAAATCGAGGAGCTTGTTCGCCTGCGACGGCGCGGCGGCGAGCCAATGGTCGAAGGCGTCGCGCACCGCGCCTTCGACGAGGCGCGAGGCCTCCACCGTCATCAGCCGGCTCTTGTTCTGGCCCTGAAACTCCGGCTCGCGGATGAAGACCGAGATCATCGAGGCCGATTGGCCCATCAGATCGTCGCCCGTCACCTGCCCGGCGCGCTTGCCCTGGCCGACGCGCTCGGCATGGTCCTTCAGCGCGCGCAACAGCGCGAGGCGAAAGCCCGCCTCATGCGTGCCTCCGTCCGGCGTCGGAATGGTGTTGCAGTAGGAGTGAACAAAGCCGTCGTCATTGGCGAACCAGGTTACGGCCCATTCCAGCGAGCCGTGGCCGCCCTCGCGCTGGATCTTGCCGGCGAAGGGCTGGTCGATGACGCTTTCCTTGCCCTCGGTCTCGCGCGCGAGATAATCCTTCAGACCGCCGGGAAAACGCAGCACCGCCTCGGCCGGCACATTGGAGCCCGGCTCGATGAGTTGATGCGCGCAACGCCAGCGGATTTCTACGCCGCCGAAGAGATAGGCCTTGGAGCGGGCCATGCGAAAGAGCCGCGCCGGCTTCCAATGCGCCTCGGACCCGAAAATCTGCGCGTCCGGCTTGAAGCGCACCTTGGTGCCGCGCCGATTGGCGATCTTGCCGAGGCGCTCGAGCTTTCCAAGCACATGGCCGCGCGAAAACTCCTGCCGGTAGAGTTGCTGGCCGGTCGCGACCTCGACCTCCAGCTTTTCCGAGAGCGCGTTCACCACCGAGACGCCGACGCCGTGCAGGCCGCCCGAGGTCTGATAGGCGCCCGAATCGAATTTGCCGCCGGCGTGCAGCACGGTCATCACCACTTCCAGCGCCGATTTATCGGGGTATTTCGGATGCGGATCGACAGGGATGCCGCGGCCGTTGTCGGTCACGGTCAGCCAGCCGTCCGGCTCCAGCGACACGTCGATGAAAGTGGCGTGGCCGGCGACGGCCTCGTCCATGGAGTTGTCGAGCACCTCGGCGAAAAGATGGTGCATCGCCGTCTCGTCGGTGCCGCCGATATACATGCCGGGGCGCCGGCGCACGGGCTCCAGCCCCTCCAGCACTTCGATGGAGGCGGCGGTGTATTCTGTCTGTTTCGCGGGGGAACGCGCGGCGGCCTTGCGCGGCGCGCCGCCGAAAAGATCGTCATTGGCCATGGGCGGATAATAGCGGGTCGCGGCGGCGGGCGCGAGGGGAGGGCGCTTTTATAGCGACGCCCCCGCCGGCGGGCGGGCCTGAAGGCCCGCGCACCGGAGCGGACCGCGCGCCTCCCGGCGCGCTGTAAGCCGAAAGAAGCGAGCCTGAAGGCTCGCGCTCCAACCCGGACCGCGCGCCTCCTGGCGCGCAGCCTTTGCGGGCTAAAACGGCAAGTTAAAAACCCGCTTCGGCTCCATCGCGCCTTCGCGCACTTCGCCGAAGGCCACCGGCACGCCGCCGCAGGCTGCGTAGACCACGCCGCCCGCCGGCGCGTCGCGGCCGCGCAAAATCACCGAGCCGCCGCGCCGCAGCCGCGCCGCCGTATTGCGGTCGACGATCACGCAAGGCAGCTCCGTCAGCCCGGCCTCGACCGACAGCAGCGCCTCGGCCGCGCCGGCCTCGCTCTCGATCTCCTCCAGCGTGAAGGAGTCTTCCTCGTAAAACGGCCCGACGCGGGTGCGCCGCAGCGCGGTGACATGGCCGTAGCAGCCGAGCAGGCGGCCGAGATCGCGTGCGATGGCGCGCACATAGGCGCCCTTGCCGCATTCCATCACGAGCTGCGTCTCGCCGCCCTCCATACGGAGAATGTCGAGCCGGTGGATCGTCACCGGGCGGGGTTTCAGCTCCACGGTCTCGCCGTCGCGGGCGAGGTCATAGGCGCGCTCGCCGCCGATCTTGATCGCCGAATATTGCGGCGGCGTCTGCAGAATATCGCC
>JAWOLK010000002.1:0-16684 GCA_033853615.1 Beijerinckiaceae bacterium
CGCAACGCGCCGTTGCGTCGAACGCCTTCGCCAAGGAGATCGTCGGCGTGACGCCGCGCGCCGCCAAGAGCCGCGTCGCGATTTTGAACGATGAGCTTCCCGCCAAGGCGCATGTCGAGGAGATTCCGAAACTCCGCCCCGCCTTTCGTCCCGACGGCTCGATCACCGCGGCGAGCGCCAGCGCGATTTCCGACGGCGCGGCGGCGCTCGCCCTGATGCGGCGCGGCGACGCCGAGCACAGAGGCGCGGCGCCGCTCGCCACGATCAAGGGACATGCGACTTACGCCGCCGAGCCGCATCGCTTTCCCACGGCGCCGATCTTCGCCATCCGCAGGCTGCTGGAGCGGCTGCGCTGGCGCGTGGAAGACGTCGATCTCTTCGAGATCAACGAGGCTTTCGCCGTGGTGACGATGGCGGCGATGCGCGAGCTGCACATTCCGCGCGACAAGGTGAATGTGCATGGCGGCGCCTGCGCGCTCGGCCATCCCATCGGCGCCTCGGGCGCGCGCATCGTCGTGACGCTGCTTTCGGCGCTCGAACGCTACGACCTCGCGCGCGGCGTCGCGGCGCTGTGCATCGGCGGCGGCGAGGCGACGGCGCTTGCGGTGGAGCGGGAGATCTAGCGCCCTATAGGCTGGCGCCGGCTGTCCGGGAAAAGCTTGCGGAGCCGTGGGGGTCTCATCCCTCCCCCTCACGGGGAGGGTGGCCCGGCGGAGCCGGGTCGGGTGGGGGGACTATCGCGCAACCTCGGGAATTCTGGGCTCGGCAGGCGGATGGATGACGCGCGGCGCCCCGCGCCCCCCACCCGCCGCGCCACGCGCGCCACCCTCCCCGCGAGGGGGAGGGAGTCGCCTGCCGCGAGATTCGGCAAATTTTTTAGCGTTCGGGCTTGCGACAGCCTCCCTCTCCATTCGGCTATTTACCGAACGGAGAACGCCCTACCGCCAACGGCGCAAGCGCATCATCTTGTGCAGGCGGTCGACGGCGAGGCCGGTCGCGGCGGCGAGCGGCGCCACTTTTTGCTCGCGCGAGCGTTGCAGCGTCAGCGTCGTATTGCGGCCGATCTTCTCCTCGATCAGCATGAAGGCCGCAGCCTCCGAGCCGCCCTGATACTCGACCGACGCGCAAATGACGCCGCCGGCGTTGGCGATGAAGTCCGGCACGCTGATGACGCCGCGCTCATACATGCGTTTTTCCGCTTCCGCCGTCGCCGGAATATTGGCCCCCTGGATGACGAGCTTGCAATTGAGAAGATCGACATTGTCGGCGCGCAACTCGTCTGGCCGCGCGGCGGGAATCCATATGTCGCAGGGCAGCGCGATGAGTTGCTCCGGCGTGATCTGCCGCGCCGCCGGATAGGCGAGGACGCTCTTTCCTTGCGCCTTCAAGGCGCTGAGCGCCTCTATGTCGATGCCGGCCTCATGGGCGATGGCGCCGCTGTGGTCGGAGGCGCCGACGAGGCGCGCGCCGCTTTTCGCAAGGAAGCGCGCCGCATGGCGGCCCACGGCGCCGAACCCCTGCACGACGACCCGCGCGCCCTCGAGCGACAGGCCGGCGAAAGGCGCGGCCGCGCGCGCCGCGACGGCGACGCCGTAACCGGTCGCGCCGATCTCGTCGAGCGGAATGCCGCCGATTTCGGCCGGCAGGCCGACAGAACGGCCGATCTCGTCATGCACCCAGGCCATGGCCGTCTCATCCGTGCCCATGTCCGGGCCGGGAATGTAATCGACGAGATGCTCGATCGATTTGGCGAAGACGCGGATGAGCCGCTCCTTGTCGGCCTCCGGCATTTTCGGATCGCCGAAGATCACCGATTTGGCGCCGCCGTGGCGCAGCCCGCAGGCGGCGTTCTTCAGCGTCATGGCGCGGGCGAGGCGGAAACATTCGCCGACGCTCACATCGGGCGCCATACGCGTGCCGCCGATCGCGGGACCGGCGGCGACATTGTCGATGACGACGATGGCCCGCAGTTCGACAGAGGGAACCCAGATGTCGACGATTTTCGCAGGGCCGAGGTCGTCGCGGAAGGAGGCGAGTTCGCTTTCGCAAGGCGTAGTCATAGAACAGAGATTGCGCGCCGGGCGAGCGCGTCAACGTCGCAATCGCCGCGCATTTTCACCGCAGGCGTCGCAAAATTTTTGTCCCCGCGAGATGACGCGCCGCGCCGACGCTCTACATCCTTATCGAAAGCGCAGCGGCGCCTTTGCGTCGACTTTTACCTGCGAGCCCCCACATGAGCGTCGATTTCCACATCGGCTTCGACCAGCTGCTTTCTCCCGAAGGCGAGCTGCGTCCCTCACCGAAAAATTATGCGCAGGACGCGCAGCTTCTCCTCAAACTCTATCGCGCCATGGTGCGCGCGCGGATCTTCGACGGCAAGGCGATCGCGCTGCAACGCACCGGCAAGCTCGGCACCTTCGCCTCCTCGCTCGGCCAGGAGGCGATCGGCGTCGGCGTCGCGGCGGCGATGGAGACGCGCGACGTGCTCGTCCCGAGCTACAGGGACCATGCGGCGCAATTCATGCGCGGCGTGCGCATGGAGGATTGCCTGCTCTATTGGGGCGGCGACGAGCGCGGCAGCGATTTTGCGGGGCCGCGCGCCGACTTCCCGAATTGCGTGCCGGTCGCGACGCAGGTCGCGCATGCGGTCGGCGCGGCCTACGCCTTCATGCGCCGCAGGCAAGACCGCGTCGCCGTCTGCTTCGTCGGCGACGGCGGCACGGCGAACGGCGGCTTCTACGAGCCGCTGAACATGGCCGGCGTCTGGAACGCGCCCGTCGTCATCATCATCAACAATAATCGCTGGGCGATTTCGACGCCCTGCGAAATGGAGAGCGCGACGGCGACATTGGCGCAAAAAGCCATCGCCGCCGGGATCGAGGGCCGGCAGATCGACGGCAATGACGTGATCGCCGTCTATGACATCGCCCGCTACGCGATCGAAAAAGCGCGCAGCGGCGCCGGGCCGACGCTGATCGAGGCCTTGAGCTATCGCCTCGGCGACCACACCACCGCCGACGACGCGACGCGTTATCGCGATCCCGAGATCGTGCGCCGCGAATGGGCGCGCGAACCGATCGCGCGGCTGCGCGCCTATCTTCTCTCGCATGATCTCTGGTCGAAGGAGCAGGAAGCCGCGTTGCTGCATGAGTGCGCCGAGGAGGTGGAAAAGGCGGTCGCCAATTATCAGGCGACGGCGCCGATGCCTTGCGAGGCGATGTTCGATCACCTCTACGCCGTTCTGCCCGATGCGCTGAAACGCCAGCGCGATGAGGCGCGCGCTTTTGGAAAGGCGGGCGGCCATGAGTGAGACCAACATCGGCGCGAAGACCGCCGAACTCACCCTCGTCGAAGCGGTCAACCGCGCGCTCGCCCATGAGATGGCGCGCGACGAAGACATCGTCCTGATCGGCGAGGACATCGGCGTGAATGGCGGCGTGTTTCGCGCCACCGTCGGCTTGCAGGCGCGCTTTGGCTGCGAGCGCGTCATCGACGCGCCGCTCGCCGAGGCGGGCATCGCCGGCGTTTCGGTCGGCATGGCGGCGATGGGCTTGAAGCCGGTCGCCGAAATCCAGTTCACCGGCTTCATCTATCCGGCGATCGACCACATCCTCAATCACGCCTCGCGCATGCGCCATCGCACGCGCGGCCGGCTCACCTGCCCGATGGTGCTGCGCTCGCCCTGCGGCGCCGGCATTCATGCGCCGGAGCATCATTCGGAGAGTCCCGAGGCGCTGTTCGCGCATATTCCGGGCTTGCGGGTGGTCATCCCCTCCTCGCCGGCGCGCGCCTATGGCTTGCTGCTCGCCGCGATGCGCGATCCCGATCCGGTGATCTTCCTCGAGCCAACGCGGCTCTACCGCCTCTTCAAACAGGAAGTCGCCGACGACGGCGAGGCCCTGCCGCTCGACGCCTGTTTTTTGAACCGCGAGGGAACCGACGCGACGATCGTCGCCTGGGGCGCCGTGCTGCACGAGGTCATGGCGGCGGCCGACAAGCTCGCTGAAGAGGGGCTTGACGTCGAAGTGATCGACGTCGCGACGCTGAAGCCGCTCGACATGGACACGATCCTCGCCTCGATCGAGAAGACCGGGCGCTGCGTCATCGTGCATGAGGCGGCGCGCACCGGCGGCTTCGGCGCCGAGATCGCCGCCGAGATCGCCGAGCGGGCGCTCTATTCATTGCAGGCGCCGGTGCGGCGCGTCACCGGTTACGACGTCGTCGTGCCGCTCTACCGGCTCGAACATTGCTTTATGCCGGGCGTCGCCCGTATCGCCGACGCCGTGCGCAAGGTCATGGAGGCGTCATGAGGACGTTCAGACTCCCCGATCTCGGCGAGGGGCTGCAAGAGGCCGAAGTCGTCGAATGGCGCGTGAAGCCGGGCGACGTCATCACCAGCGATCAGCCGCTGCTCGCGGTCGAGACGGCGAAGGCGGTCGTCGAGATCCCTTCGCCGCAAACCGGCCGGGTCGAGCGCCTCTTCGCCAATGCCGGCGATATCATCCGCGTCGGCGCGCCGCTCGTCGGCTTCGAGGGCGCGGCCGAGGCGGACGAGGACGCGGGCTCGGTGGTCGGCGCGGTGACGCGCGGCGCCGAAGTTTTGCGCGAGGAGCCGCTCGGCGAACATCGCGCCGGCGGCGGGGCGATCCGCGCCACCCCGGCGGTGCGGGCGCTGGCGCGCAAGCTCGGCGTCGATCTCGCCATGGTGACGCCCTCCGGCGCCGATGGCGTCATCACCCCTGCCGATGTGCAGCGCGTCGCCCGCATCCTGAGCGAAACCGAGCCGGCCGAGCCGCTGCGGGGCTTCCGCCGCAGCATGGCGCAGAATATGGCGCTGGCGCGCGACGAGGTCGCCGCCTGCACGATCATGGACGACGCCGATATCGAGGCCTGGCCGCAGGGGATGGATGTGACGATGCGGCTCGTGCGGGCGCTGGTGAAGGGCTGCCAAGCCGAGCCCGGCCTCAACGCCTGGTACGAGAGCGGCGCCATGGCGCGGCGCGTGCTGCACAGAATTGACCTCGGCATCGCCGTCGATCAGCCTGGCGAAGGGCTGTTCGTGCCGGTGCTCCGCGACGCCGGCGCCCGCAACGCGGAGGAGCTGCGCGCGGGGCTCGACAAGATGAGGGCCGATGTGGCGGCGCGGCGCATCCCGCCCGAGGAGATGCGCGGCGCGACGATCACCCTCTCCAACTTCGGCACCATCGCCGGCCGCTATGCGGCGCCGGTGGTGCTGCCGCCGACGGTCGCCATTCTCGGCGCCGGCCGTATCCGGCGAGAGGCCGCGGCCTATGAGGGCGGCGTCTGCGTGCGCCGGGTGCTGCCGCTGAGCCTGACCTTCGACCACCGCGTCGTGTCGGGCGGCGAGGCCGGGCGGTTTTTGGGCGCGGCCATGCAGGATTTGGCGCTGCCGGAATGAGGGGGTGCGCGCCTGAAGGCGCGCGGTCCGGGCGCGCGGACGTCATTGCGAGGAGCAAAGCGACGAAGCAATCCAGGGGGTGCGCGGTTGCTCTGGATTGCTTCGCTTCGCTCGCAATGACGCCGAGCTCGGCAGCATTCAGCCGAGAATCGCATCCCACAGCAGCTTCACATTCAGCGCGATCACAACCGCGGCCACCACGCCCGCGATTGCGGTGAGATAGCGCGGCGCGAGCAGCGCGCCCATCACCTTGCGCGAGGCGGTGAACCAGACGAGCGGCACGACCGCGAAGGGCAGCGTCACGCTCAGCACCACCTGGCTCGCGACGAGGAGATGCGCCGTCGCCGCCTCGCCCTGCCACAGCGTCACGCCGACCGCCGGCGCGATGGCGATCAGTCTCGTGACGAGCCGGCGCAGCGCCGGCTTCATCCGCAGGCTGACGAAGCCCTCCATGACGATCTGGCCGGCGAGCGTCGCCGTCACCGTCGAATTCAAGCCGCAGGCGATCAGCGACACGGCGAAGAGCGAGGCCGCGAGCGGCTGGCCGAGCAGCGGCGCGATGAGCTTGTGCGCCTCGCCCAGTTCCGCGACCTCGGTGAGGCCATGGGCGTGAAACACCGCCGCCGCCAGCACGAGAATCGCGCCATTGACCAGCAAAGCGAAGAGCAGCGCCACGGTGCTGTCGATGATCGCGAAACCAATCGCCTCGCGCTTTTCCGGCAGCGACGCGCCGACGGCCCGCGTCTGCACCACGTAAGAGTGCAGGAAGAGATTATGCGGCATCACCGTCGCGCCGAGAATGCCGAGGCCGAGATAAAGCATCTGCGGATCTTCGACGAAGGCGCGGGTCGGGACGAGGCCCCGCGCCACTTCGGCGAGGCTCGGCTGGGCGAGGAAAAGCTGCGCCGCGAAAGAAAAACCGATCACGCCGAGCAGCGCGACGACGAACAGCTCGATCTTGCGAAAGCCCGCCCGCTCGAAGGCGAGCACCAGAAAAGTGTCGAGGAGCGTCACCACCACGCCCAGGGCCAGCGGCAGGCCGAACAGCAATTGCAGGCCGATCGCCGTGCCGATGACTTCCGCGAGATCGGTGGCGAAAATCCCGGCTTCAGCGATCAGCCACAGCGCGACCGACACGGGCCGCGAAAAATGCTGGCGGCAGGCGAGCGCGAGATCGGCGCCGCAGCCGAGGCCGAGCCGCGCCGCGAGCGATTGCAGCACAATGGCCATCAGGCTCGACAGCACCGCGACGAACAGCAGCGCGGTGCCGAATTTCGAGCCGCCGGCGAGCGCCGTCGCCCAATTGCCGGGGTCCATATAGCCGGTGGCGACGAGATAGCCGGGGCCGAGGAAGATGAAGAGGCGTTGCAGAAAGGCGCCGCCAGTCGGCACCTGCACGCTGGCGCGCAGATCATTCATGGCGGAGGCGCTGCGTTGCGTCATGAGGATCGCTTTCGGAACGGCTGCATTTTTCAAAATGTGGCTCGGGACCGCAGCCACAAGTCGGGAAAAGCGCGCCGCCGTCAAGGCCTCGTCACAGCTTGAGCCGCTCCATCAGCGCGGCGAGCCCCTCGGGGAAAATCAGCTCCTTGGCGCAGGCGATGTCGTCCTTGCTGCGCCATCTCCAGTCCTGGACGATGGTTCTCTCCTGCGGCGTCAGCCCCTGCGGCCGCGGAACGAAGGCCGGCGCGCGCACCAGAAAATAACGCTCGACCGATTGCACCCAGGCCTCGCCGAATTGCATCGGAAAGGCGCGCGTCGCGACGATATCGCCGAGCCGCGCGTCGCCGAGCCCGGTCTCCTCCTGCAGCTCGCGGCGGGCGGCGTCTTCAAAGCTCTCGCCCGCCTCCAGCGCGCCGCCCGGCGTCCCCCAGAAGAAGTCATGGCCGAGCGCGAAGAAATGCGGCGAGATGCGGCTCGAATAGCGCAGCAGCAGCACGTCTCCGGCGGGGTTGACGATCAACAGCCGCGCCGCCGGACGCAGCGGCAGCGCAACGCCATCCCAGGGCGCGCGGACCGGGGCGCGGCCCTCCTCGCGCGCCCAATCGACGAGCGACCACGCCCCGTCCTCATAGGCGATCCAATTTGGCGCGGCGTTGATGACCGGCAGCTCGCGCGGCGCATCGAGCGCCTTGCCGGTCGCCAGCCGATAGCCGATGTCGAGCACGCCGGCATGGGCGACGACCAGCACGGTTTCGCCCGGATGCGTCTTCGCGATCTCGGCGAGCGCGGCGCGCGCCCTTGCGGCGAAATGCGCGAGGCTTTCGCCCTCGGCCGCCTCGAAATCGAGCCGCCGCGCCTTGTAGCGCGCGAAATCTTCCGGATAGAGCGCCGCGACCTCGTCATGGGTGAGGCCCTGCCAGATCCCGTCGTGCTTTTCGCGCAAGGTCGGGGTCGCCCGCACCGGCAGGCCGAGCTTTTGCGCGAGCGGCGCGACGGTATTCATCGCCCGCCCGAGATCGCTGCAATAGATGCAATCGAAATGCGCGCCGGCGAGTTCTTGCGCCAGCGCCTGCGCCTGGGCGCGGCCGCGGGCGTTCAGCGCAATGTCGAGCTGGCCCTGCATCCGCCGCTCGATGTTCCAATTGGTCTCGCCGTGGCGGACGAGGCACAGGAGCGTGCGAGCCATGTCAGGCGCTCTTGCCGCTGACGCCGGCGCTCTCGAAGGTCGCCATGCCGGTGTGACAGGCGAGCGCCGCCTTGACGAGGCCGATGGCGACGGCCGCGCCGGACCCCTCGCCGAGCCGCATGCCGAGATCGAGCAGCGGCGGCTTTTCCAAAATCTCCAGCACTTTGCGATGCGCCCCCTCGGCCGAGACATGGCCGGCGCGGCAATGGGCGATGGCCTCGGAATTCATCGCATGCAGCAGCGCCGCCGCCGCGCAGGACACATAGCCGTCGAGCAGCACCGGCGCGCGATGCATGCGCGCCGCGAGAATGGCCCCCATCATCGCGGCGATCTCGCGTCCGCCGAGCCGGCGCAAGATCTCCAGCGGATCGTCGAGATGCGGGCCATGCAGCTTCAGCGCCGCGTCGATGACGGCGTTTTTGCGGGTAAGCCCGGCGTCGTCGAGTCCCGCGCCGCGGCCCGTCCAGCGCGACGCCGGCCCGCCGTAAAGCGCGGCGTAGATCGCCGCGGCCGAGGTGGTGTTGCCGATGCCCATTTCGCCGGGCACGAGCAGATCGACGCCGCCCGCGACCGCCTCCATCCCATAGGCGAGCGTCGCCGCCGCGGCGGGCTCGTCCATCGCCGGCTCTTGCGAAAAGTCGCGCGTCGGGTGGTCGAGCGCCAGCTCATAGACCTTCAAGGCGACGCCGAAGGTCTGGCAAATCTGATTGATCGCCGCGCCGCCCGCCGTGAAATTGGCGAGCATCTGCTTGGTCACTTCGGCGGGGAAGGCCGAGACGCCCTGCGCCACGACGCCGTGATTCGCCGCGAAGACCGCGACCATCGGCCGGTCCAGAGCCGGCTCCGCCCGTCGCTGCCAGGCGGCGAGCCATTCGACGATCTCTTCGAGCCGCCCCAGCGCCCCCGGCGGTTTGGTGAGTTGCGCGTCGCGCTCGCGCACGGCTGCGACGCTCGCCGCGCAGGGCTGCGGCAGGCTCTCGACCAGCAGGCGGATTTCCTCGAAGGGGCGGATTTCAGCGGTCATGGGCTCTCGTCAAAAGGCTACGCGCCGATGTATCGCCAAATGCGGCGCATGGCGAGAGCGGACGCAAGCCCACGCGAGCCTGAAGGCTCGCGCTCCCGGACCGCGCGCCTCCAGGCGCGCCCGCCCGAGCGAGCCGAGAGACGCGCGGTCCTCAGCCTGCGCCGCGCAATTGCGCGTAAGCCGCGAGCGCCCGCTCTCGCGCCTTGGCGTGATCGACGATCGGGCGCGGATAGGTTTCGCCGAGCCGCACGCCGGCCATGGCGAGCACGCCCGCGGGCGCTTCCCAAGGCCGGTGGATATATTTCGCGTCGAGCTTCGCCAGCTCCGGCACGTGGCGGCGGACATAGGCGCCGTCGGGGTCGAATTTCTCGCCCTGCAAGACCGGGTTGAACACGCGGAAATAAGGCGCGGCGTCGGCGCCGCAGCCCGCGACCCATTGCCAGCCGGCGGCGTTATTGGCGAGATCGGCGTCGACCAGCGTATCCCAGAACCAGCGCTCCCCCTCCTGCCAGGGGATGAGCAAATCCTTGATGAGGAACGACGCGACGATCATCCGGGCGCGATTGTGCATGTAACCGCTGCGCCACAGCTGCCGCATGCCGGCGTCGACCACCGGATAGCCGGTCTCGCCCTTTCGCCAGGCCGCAAGGCCTGCCGCATCGTCCCGCCAGGGGAAGGCGTCGAAGGCGCGGTCGAGGCCCTGCTCCGGCAGGTCCGGATTGGCGACGAGCAGGCCGTAAGAGAACTCCCGCCAGCCGAGCTGACGCAGATAGGACGCGCCCTTGTCGCCGGCGCGCCGCGCGACCTCATGCCAGACCTGCCGCGGCGAAATCTCGCCGAAGCGCAGATGCGGCGAAAGGCGCGAGACGCCCTCCGCATCCGCCAGATCGTTGCGCCGGTCGCCGTAATCGGCCGCGCCTTGCGCCGCAAATTCCCGCAGCCGCGCCTGCGCCCCCGCCTCGCCCGGCGTCCAGGCGTCGCGCAAGCCCCCAGCCCAATCGGGCTTCGTCGGCAAAAGCCGCCAATCCTCGAGCCGCTCGCTATCGACGGCCGGGCCTTGCGTCACATGTTGCGGCGCCGGCAGCGGCGGCTCCGGCGGCGGCGCGGCGAGACAGGCGCGCCAGAAGGGCGTGAACACCTTGAAGGGCGCGCCGCTCTTATTGCGCAACTGCGACGGCTCGAAGAGCAGCGCGCCATTAAAGCTCTCGACATGCAGCCCCCGCCCCTTCAGCCGCGCCTTGATCTCGGCGTCGCGGCGCATCGCCCAGGGCTCGTAGATGCGGTTCCAATAAACGGCGCCGGCTCCGGTTTCCTCGACCAGCTGCTCCAGCGCGAATTCGGCCCCGCCGCGCCGCAACAGGAGCCGCCCGCCGATCCTGGCGAGATCGGCGGCGAGGTTTTGCAGCGAATGATGCAGCCACCAGCGGCTCGCCGAACCGAGCCGCCAGGCGCCGGGCGCGTCATCGTCCAGCGCATAAAGCGCAACGAGCGGCGCGCCCGAGCGAACAGCCGCCGTCAGCGCCGGATTGTCGGCAAGGCGCAAATCCTGCCGAAACCAGACAATCGCGGTCATGGTCAGCGACGCGCGTTCTTCACGCCATAGCCGAAGTAGATCGCGAGGCCGATCCCGGTCCAGATCAGGAGCCGCATCCAGGTCTCATGCGGCAGCGCGACCATCAGCGCGACGCAGGACAGGATGCCGAGCACGGGCAGCGTGGGGATGCCCGGCGCCCGGAACGGCCGATGCAGATCCGGCTGCGTTCGCCGCAGATGGATCACCGCCGCGCAGACGATGGCGAAGGCCGCCAGCGTGCCGATGCTGACCATCTCGTCGAGAATGTCGATCGGCAGGAGCCCGGCCGCGACGGCCGTCAGCACGCCGACCAGCGTCTGGCTGATCGCCGGCGTGCGGAAGCGGTCGTGCAAACGAGCGAAGATCGGCGGCAGCAGCCCGTCGCTCGCCATGGCGTAAAAGACGCGCGTCTGGCCGAAGAGCAGCACCAGAATGGCGGTCGTGAGCCCGGCGAGCGCGCCGAATTTCACCACCCAGGAAATCCAACTCACGCCAGTGCGGTCCATGGCCAGCGCGATTGGGTCCGGCACGCCCAGCTCCCGATAGGGCACGACCCCGGTCGCGACCGCCGCCACGGCGATATAAAGGATCGTGCAGATGACGAGCGAGCCGAGAATGCCGATCGGCACGTCGCGCTGCGGCAGTCGCGCCTCCTGCGCCGCCGTCGAGACCGCATCGAAGCCGATATAGGCGAAGAAGACGACAGAGGCGCCGCGCACCACGCCGCTCCAGCCGAAATGGCCAAACTCGCCGGCGTTCTCCGGCACGAGCGGCGTCCAATTGGCGAAATCGACGTGCGATGCGCCGAACAGGATCACCGCCAGCACCACCGTCACCTTGATCGCGACGATCACATTGTTGAAGCGCGACGATTCGCGCGTGCCGCGCACGAGAATGGCCGTGAGGATGAGAATGATCGCCGCCGCCGGGGCGTTGAACCAGCCCTCGGCCGAGCCCGCGCCATGCGGCGAGGCAAAATAGGCGGTCGTCAGCCCGACCGGCAGATGAATGCCGAAGCCCTGCAACACGCGATTGAAATAGCCGGCCCAGCCGACCGCCACGGTGGCGGCGCCGGCCGCATATTCCAGAACCAGATTCCAGCCGACGATCCAGGCGAAAATCTCGCCGAGCGTGACGTAAGTATAAGTGTAGGTGCTGCCCGCGACCGGCAGCAATGCGGCAAGCTCGGCGTAGCAGAGCGCGACGAAGGCGCAAGCGAGGCCCGACAGGGCGAAGGACACCATCACTCCCGGCCCGGCGAAATTGGCGGCCGCGGTTCCCGTCAGCACGAAAATGCCGGCGCCGATGATGCCGCCGATGCCGAGCGCCATCAGCGACGCCCAACCGAGCGCGCGCTTCAAGCCCCTGCCCTCCGCCTCATGCGCAGCGATGACGGCGTGCACCGATTTGCGCGTCAAATAGATCCGTTGTTCCGCCAAGCCGCCGCCCCTTCTGCATCGCGCGGCGCGGAGGGCGCCGCCGGACGGGCGTGATTATCGTTGGCGAGACAAAAGATACAAGGACAATCGGCTATTCCGGCGCAATAAGCGCCGCGGCCCTGTAACCCGAGCGCACGGACCCCTCGATCGTCGAGGGGAGGCCCGTCGCCGTCCAATCGCCGGCGAGAAACAGATTGACCCAGCGGGTTTGCGCTCCCGGCCGGCGCGCCTCCTGCTCCGGCGTCGCGGCGAAAGTCGCGCGCTTCTCCTTGACGATCTGCCAAGGCGGCAAGGGCGCGTCGAGCCCGGCGGCCGCGGCGACTTCCGCCCAGATGCGCGCGGCGAGGCTTTCGCGCGGCTCGTCCATTAACCGGTCGGCGCCGCTGATCGTCACCGACAAGCGGTCCTCGAAAGCAAAGAGCCACTCGCTGAGACTGCCGATCATCCCGAGCAGCAGCGGCTGGCCCTTGGGCGGCGCGACACGGAAATGAGCGTTGAGAATGGCGCGATGCGCGTTCGGCGTCGTGAGACCGGGCAGCAGCTCGGTCGCCGCCCAGGCGGGAACGGCGAGCACGACGGCGTCATCTGCGGCGAGTTCGACCGCGTCGCCGCCGAACTCCAGCCGCGACGCGCGCCGATCTGCGAAAGCGATGGCCCGCAGCCGCGCGCCGAAGCGCAGCTCGGCGCCCTGCGCTGCGAGCGTCCGCAGCGCCGGCGCGACAAAGGCGGCGCCGAGCCCGTTTTTCGCGACCAGCGGACGGCAAGCGGCGCCGCCGGCGGCCAGGGTCTCGCGCAGCACCGCGCCGGCGAGCGTGGCGGAGGCCTCCGGCGGGTCCGTGTTCAGCGCCGAGAGCAGCACCGGCCCCCACAGCCGCTCATAGAGCGGCCCGGCGCAGCGCATCGTCTCGCCGATCGTCGCGCCTTTGCGAGCGAAGAGCAGCGCCGCGGCGTCGAGATACTCCTGCGGACGCGTGCCCGGAACGCGCCGGTCGGCGAAAAACACCCACCAGGGCAGGCGCGAGTCATTCGGCCGCAAGCGCCAGCGCGCGCCATCGCGCATGTCGAGAAAATCGAAGACGCATTCCTCGGGCCCGACCAGCGCGTCGCCCGCGCCGATCCGCGCCGCATAATCGCGCGCCGCCGCATTGCCCGAGAGCAGAAGATGATTGCCGTTGTCGATCTCCAGATCGAGCGCGGCGTCGTAATAGGAGCGGCAACGCCCGCCCGCCATGCGCGCCGCCTCGTGGATGATGACGCGCCGTCCCTGCCCGGCGAGGCGTACGGCGCAGGACAGGCCGGCGAGGCCGGCGCCGATGATATGGACCGCGCCGCTCACGAGAAGGCGAATCTCAGCAAAGCGAAGAGGATTTTGGCGCGAGAGGCGCGCACCGGCGCGCGCGGCGCCGCGAAGCCGCGCGTCATGAGCCTGTCGAGGATCGAGCGATAAGCGACGCCCATCAGATAGGGCGCCTTGGCCGCCGATTTCGGCATGCCGGCCATGAGGCGCTGGGCTTCCGCGTAATGGCCGAGCGCTGTCTCGGCGACCTCCGTGCAAGCCTTTTCGAGCCCCGGATGGGCGAGCACGGCCGCCGGCGAGATATCGGCGACGCCCGCGGAAACGAGCGCCTCGCGCGGCAGGTAGAGACGATCCCGCGCCGCGTCCTCGTCAAGGTCGCGCAGAATATTCGTCAGTTGCAGCGCCCGGCCGAGATGATGCGCAAGCATGAAGGCGGGCCGCGGCAGCTCCCCCGCATGGCCGCGACCGTCCGGCTCCCCGCCGAGGCCGAAGACCCGCACCGACAGCCGCCCGACGGCGCTCGCCACGCGGTCGCAATAGAGATCGAGCGTCGCCCAATCCGGCGCGCAAATATCCTCGGCGACGTCCATCGCCATGCCGTCGATGACCGCCTCGAAATCCGCCCGGTCCAAGCCGAAACGGCGCGCCGGCTCTACGAGAAAGGCGCAGCGCGCCCTAATGCGCCCGGCGTAGAGATCGTCGAGATCCCGCCGCCATTGATCGAGCAGACGCGCGCGCGCGGCGCGATCGCCATCCTCGTCGGCGATGTCGTCCACCGCCCGGCAAAAGGCGTAGATCGCATACATGGCGTCGCGCCGCTGTGGCTCCAGCAGGCGCATGGCGAGATAAAACGAGCTTTTCGTCGCGACGGTCTGCGTCGCGCGGGGCGCCGGATCGAGAGCAGCGTCGAGCGTCATTGCGCGCCATCCGCCGCGATGCGGCGTCCTGGCCGGGTGAAACGACGCAGCAGAGCGGCGACCGCTCCCTGGAAGCCAACCAAGGCGAAAGACGCCTTGCTGGCATGCACTTGGTCGCACAGCGGATCGGCCGTCCGCAGCCGTGCGACCAGAGTTTCGGCGAGGCGCTGGATCGCCGCGACCTCCATGGCGAGGCGCACGTCCTCGATCAGATCGGCGAAGGGCCGCGACTGCCGCAGCAAGTCTTCCGTCATCGCGGCAAGTTCGACGAGCGCAGCGCGCAACGGCGCGGGAGCCGAACCCTGCGACAACATGGAGACCTCGGCGCCGTGTTTTCCGAGAATATCGAGCGGCAGATAGACGCGATCGAGCCCTCGGTAATCTTTGCCGCAATCCTGCAGATGGTTGATGATTTGCAGGGCTGCGCAGAGCGCGTCATTCGCCGGCCAGGTGGCGCTTGCGTCCTCCCCATGCACATCGAGAACGAAACGGCCGACCGGCATGGCGGAATAACGGCAATAATCGATGAGGTCGTCCCAGTCCCTGTAGCGAAGTTGCGTCACATCGCGCCGAAAGGCGGTGAGCAAATCCTGCGCATGGCGCGGCGACAAATGGCGCTCGCAGAGCGTTTCCCGCAAGCTTGCCGCGACCGGCTCGTCTGGCCCCTCTCCGAGCAAAGCCCGTTCGAGACGATCGAGCAAGGCGAGCTTCTCTTCGCGGCCCAGCGTCTCATGGTCGGCGATGTCGTCGGCGGCGCGGACAAAATTGTAGAAGGCGAGGATCGGGGCGCGATAGGCGGGCGCTATCAGGACGGAGGCGACGGGAAAGTTTTCGTCGCGATGGGTCTTGCCCGACCCCGTCTCGGCAATATCGATCATGCTGCCTTGCCGCCCCCGAAACGCTCAGCCGATTCGATTCGGCCGCCAATGACAATATACGATAAGCCCGGCGTCGTCAGGAGCGCGACCCTCGCGGCTGCGACCTGGCCGCGCCGGCCTGATAGCGCCCCTTCCAGGCGCCGCCGCGACCACGGATGTGCCGCCACGCCGACAGTATGGTGAACCACGTATAACACGCCGCCACGATCGGCAAGGCGAAGGCCCGGGCGCGCGAAAGCCCATAAAACCGCAACGACGGCATATAGGCCTGCGCCATCAATAGGTAAGCGACCAGCGCCATCTCGAATACGGGCGACCCGGCGAAGAGGCATAGCGCCGGCGGCGCCAGATAGACGACAATCATGCCGATCACCGCGCCTGCGAGCTGCAACGGCGAATAGCCGAGCTGCGCATAGGCCGAGCGGGTCACCATTTGCTCGATGTCGCGCAGTTTCGGGTAGGGACGCAGGCTGTCGACGTCGTCGGTGAGGCCAAGCCAGATGGGCCCCTGCTTCTTCAGCAAGGCGCCGAGGGCGCAATCATCAATCAAAGCGCCGCGAATCGCCGCGAGCCCGCCGGCCCTGGCCAAAGCCTCGGGCCGGACCAGCATGACGCCGCCCGCGGCGCCTGCAGTCGCGCTCGACGGGTCATTCACCCGCCGAAACGGGTAGAGCATTTGGAAAAAAAAGACGAAAGCCGGCACGAACCATTTTTCCGCGGCGCTTTCGCAGCGCAGCTTGACCATGAGCGAAGCCAGCACGGTTCCGCGCGCCAGGGCGCCTTTGACCAGACGTTCCAGAGCGTCCGGCTGGAAGCGGATGTCCGCGTCGCAGAAAAGGATGAAGTCCGGCTGGGACGGCAGAGCGCTGACATGGGCGACCCCGCGATCCATCGCGGCGAGTTTTCCGGTCCAACCGGAGCGAAGGCTTTCTGCGCGAAGAACCGTCAGCCGCGCGCTCGCGTTCTCGCTCGCGGCGCAGCGCTGGGCGACCTCCGCTGTCCCGTCGTCACTCTCGTCATCCACGAGGATGACGTCGAGGCGGCCTGAGAAGTTCTGGCGAAACAGAGAGCCGAGCGAGGCGGAGATCACATCCGCTTCATCGCGCGCTGGAACGATGGCGACGACATGGCGGCCCGTTGCCGGGGGGACGCCTGGCGGCGCGAAAGTCACGTCCCGCTCAGTCAGCCGCCAAAAGCCGCCGTGGCAGCAGATCAGATAGAGCCAGACCAGCAATCCGATCGAAGCAAGAAGCAAAATCATTTCAGCCTGATGGTCTCGAAAACAGCTACGGGAGAACCACCCGGAACACGGCAGCGGGGCGGCGCCGCCGTTGTAACAGCCGTTGAGCGGTGAAGCCAGAGAGACCGGAGGATCAGGCCTCCCCAAAAACGAACCGGCCGGACTTTTGGTCCGGCCGGCTGATTTTCAGGTCAGATCAGAAGTCGATCAGGGCATATCGCCGGCGACGAACTTCGGAATGACCGGGCCGCCGATCTCAGCCGCGAAG
>JAWOLK010000003.1:0-8359 GCA_033853615.1 Beijerinckiaceae bacterium
ACAAGATCAACGCGCGCGCGGCCGAGCGCGGCATTACGATCCGTGAACTGACCGAGGAAACGAACCGCGTCTTCCAGGCCGATGTGCAGGCGCTCGGCTGCCTGGAGCCCGATGTGCAGCCGCGCGCCACCGAGCATATCGCCGAGATGATCGCGATCATCCAACGGCTGATCGACTCCGGCCACGCCTATGCGGCGGACGGGCACGTGCTGTTCAACGTGCCCTCCATGCCCGACTATGGGCGGCTGTCGCGGCGCTCGCTCGACGAAATGCTCGCAGGCGCCCGCGTCGACGTCGCGCCTTATAAGCGCGGCGACATGGATTTCGTTTTGTGGAAGCCATCGAAAGAGCATGAGCCCGGCTGGGAGAGCCCCTGGGGGCGCGGCCGGCCCGGCTGGCACATCGAATGCTCGGCGATGTCCTGGAAACATCTCGGCGAGACCTTCGACATCCACGGCGGCGGCATCGACCTCGTCTTCCCGCATCACGAGAACGAGATCGCGCAGTCCTGCTGCGCCTTTGGTCAGAAGATCATGGCCAAGGTCTGGATGCACAATGGGTTTCTCCAGGTCGAGGGCGAGAAGATGTCCAAGAGCCTGGGGAATTTCGTGACGATCCACGAGCTGTTGCACACCGAGAAATTCGGCGGCCGCAAATGGCCGGGAGAAGTTCTGCGCCTCGCGATGCTGCGCACGCATTATCGTCAGCCGATCGACTGGACGGTGAAGGCGCTGGAGGAGGCGGAGACGAGCCTGCGCCGGTGGGCCGACCTCGTCGGCGATCATACGGGCGAAAAGCCCGACGCCGAATTTGTCTCGACTCTGGCGGATGATCTCAACACCCCAGCGGCGCTGACGCTGCTCCACGACTTGCGCGATCCTTCGGCATTGGACGCAACGTTGAAGACGATCGGCGTCGACGTCCGCCGCTATGCGCGCTGGATCCAGGAAGAAAGGCGCCGATCGGTTGACACGACCGAGGTCGAAGCGCTCATCGCCGCCCGCAACGCGGCCCGCGCCGCCAAAAACTGGGCGGAGTCCGACCGCATCCGCAACGCGCTCGCCGAGATGGGCGTCGTGTTGAAGGACAATAAGGACGGAACGACCAGCTGGGAGATCAAGCGGTGAGCGCTCCCACGAATCACGCTGCCCCGGTTTGAACGAGGAGACGCATATGTCCGACGACTGGAAGAAATCGCTCCCCTTCCCGAAGCATTGGTTGACCTACCTCCTCTTCAAACTGCTGGTGCTGGCGCTGGCCGCGGTTATCGCCTGGCGTGTGCTGCGCGCATTCGAGGTGGTCTGATGGGCCAGGCGTCGGCGCGGCCGGGACTGCGACCCTATCTTCCCGCCGACGCCCCCCGTCTGGCCGCCCTCTATCGCGACAGCGTCGAGACGCTGGCCGACGAGGATTACGACGCCGAGCAGCTCGAAGCCTGGGCCTCGGCGGCGGATGATGAGCGCGCCTTCGCCGCGCGGCTCGCCGCAAGCCTCACCCTCGTCGCGACGCTTTCGGGCGAGATCGCCGGCTTTGCGTCGCTGAAGGACAAGACGACCATCGACATGCTCTATGTCGATCCGCGCTTCGCCCGCCGCGGCGTCGGCTCGGCGCTGCTCGACGCGCTCGAAAAACTGGCCGGGGCACGCGACGCCAAGCGCCTGACCGCAGACGCCTCCGACGCGGCGCGAGACTTTTTCGCCGCAAAGGGCTATGTGGCGCAACGCCGCAACACGGTCGAGATCAACGGCGAATGGCTCGGCACGACGACAATGACCAAAGACCTGTCGCCACAGGGGCGCGCATAATGACACGGGAACGGCTGACGCTCTTCGACACCACGCTGCGCGACGGCGCGCAAACGACCGGCGTCGATTTCTCGCTCGAGGACAAGCGGCAGATCGCCGCCATGCTCGACGAGCTCGGCGTCGATTACGTCGAGGGCGGCTATCCCGGCGCCAACCCGCTGGACACCGAATTTTTCGGCAAGCGCCCGCCGCTTTCCGCCCGCTTCGCCGCTTTCGGCATGACGCGGCGCCAAGGCCGCTCGGTAGAGAATGATCCGGGCGTCGCGGCGCTGCTCGGCTCGGCCTGCGACACGGTCACTTTCGTCGCGAAAGCCTGGGATTATCAGGTCCGCGTCGCTCTGCGCTCGACGGAAGAAGACAATCTCGCGGCCATCTCGCAATCGGTTGCAGCGACCGTGTCGCGCGGAAAAGAGGCGGCCGTCGATTGCGAGCATTTCTTCGACGGCTACAAGGCCAATCCCGATTACGCGCTCGCCTGCGCCCGCGCCGCCCTGGACGCCGGCGCGCGCTGGATCGTGCTCTGCGACACCAATGGCGGAACGCTGCCGCATGAGATCGAGCGCATCGTATCGCAAGTGACGCGCCACATTCCCGGCGCGCAGCTCGGCATTCACGCGCATGACGACACCGGACAGGCGGTCGCCAATTCGCTCGCCGCAGTGCGCGCCGGCGCGCGGCAGATTCAAGGAACGTTGAACGGCCTCGGCGAGCGCTGCGGCAACGCCAATCTGACGACGATCATCCCGACGCTGTTGCTCAAGGACGAATTTTCGCAGCGTTTCGAGATCGGCGTCACGCGCGAAAAACTCACGCATCTGACGCGGATCAGCCATGCGCTCGACGAATTGCTGAACCGCGCGCCGAACCGTCATGCGCCCTATGTCGGCTCAAGCGCCTTTGCGACCAAGGCCGGCATTCACGCTTCCGCCGTGCTCGTCGATTCGCGCACCTATGAGCATGTGCCGCCGGAGACTGTGGGCAATCAGCGCCGCGTGCTGGTCTCGGATCAGGCCGGCAAGTCCAATATCGTCGCGGAGCTGACGCGGCTCGGCGTCACGCTCGACAAGGACGATCCGCGTCTCACCCGCCTGCTCGAAGAGGTGAAGGACAAGGAGGCCGCCGGCTACGCCTATGAGGGCGCCGACGCCTCCTTCTATCTGCTGGCGAAGCGCGTGATGGGCGAGGCGCCGCGCTTCTTCCACATCGAGCGTTACAGCGTCGCGGTGGATCGCCGCTTCGATCACGGCGGCGGCGCGGAGGATCTCGGCGCCGAGGCGATCGTGAAAGTGAACGTGCATGGCGAGACGCGCATTTCCGCGGCCGAGGGCAATGGCCCGGTCAATGCGCTCGATCTCGCGCTGCGCAAGGATCTCGGCGCCTATCAGCGCTTCATCGAGGATGTGAAGCTCGTCGATTATCGCGTGCGCGTCTTCCAGGGCGGCACCGACGCGGTGACGCGCGTGATTGTCGAATGCGCCGACAGCGCCGGCGCGCGCTGGTCGACGGTCGGCGTCTCGGCCAATGTCATCGACGCTTCTTTCGAGGCGCTGGTCGACGCGATCAATTTTAAACTGCTGCAATCCGGAGCGCCGAGCGCGTGAGCGTCACTGCGCTCGCGATGTCGGCCCGGGATCATTGCGAGGAGCGAGAGCGACGAAGTAACCCAGGGCCACCCCACGACCTGGATCGCTTCACTGCGTTCGCGATGACGGATTTCGCGATGACGGCCCGGGTCATTGCGAGGAGCGAGAGCGACGAAGCAATCCAGGAGCCGCCCTGCGGCTCTGGATCGCTTCGCTTCGTTCGCGATGACGGGGATCTCAGTTTTCCGCCCGCAATGGGCGCATCAGCAGCGCCTCTATGGCCGCATCAACCGTGGTGCGGCCGGCGATGATCGCGTCCACGGCTTCCGCAATCGGCATCTCGACGCCGCGCGCATGCGCCATCTGCACCAGCACGCTGGCCGTAAAGGCGCCCTCGGCGAGCTTGCCATGCGCCGCCTCCCGCGCCGGCTCGCCGCGCCCGAGCGCAAAGCCCAGCGCATAATTGCGCGATTGCGTCGAGCCGCAGGTGAGCACCAGATCGCCGAGGCCCGAGAGGCCGGTCAGCGTTTCCGGCCGCACGCCCCAGGCCGCGCCGAGCCGCTGCAATTCCGCGAAGCTGCGGGCGATCAGCGCCGCATGGGCGCTCGCGCCGAGGCCGTGGCCGGCCGCCATTCCGGCGGCGATGGCGAAGACGTTCTTCGCCGCGCCGCCGATCTCGACGCCGCGCACGTCGGTGCTGCGATAGAGGCGGAAGCTCTTGGTCGAGAGCGCCTCGCTCAAGCGCCGGGCAAGCGCCTCATCCTCGGCGGCGAGCGTCACCGCCGTCGGCAGGCCGCGGCACACGTCGCTCGCAAAGCTCGGCCCCGAGAGAATCGCAATCTGCGCCTGCGGCGCCTCCTCGGCGACGACCTCGCTCATGAATTTGCGGGCGCCCTGCTCTATGCCCTTGGCGCAGATGACGAAGGCGGCGCCTTCCACAATATGCCGGCGGGCGAGACGCACGGTCTCCCGCATCGCCTGCGCCGGCACGACGCCGAGGATGATTCCGGCGCCGGCGATGTCGGCGAGATCGGCGGTCGGCGCGACGGCGGGGTGCAGCGCGAGGCCCGGCAGATGCCGCTTGTTCTCGCGGTCCTGCGCCAGCGCCGCGACATGGGCGGGGTCGTGACCCCACAGAGGAACCCTCGCGCGCGTCTGCGCCGCGACATTGGCGAGCGCCACGCCCCAGGCGCCGGCGCCGAGAACGGCGACGCTGTCATTCACCATTTGGGGTCGAACCGCTGATTGTCGGGACGCGCCCAGAGACGCTCGAACATGTCCGAGAATGCGGCCGCCGCCGCCGGGCTGTCGATGACGATGAGGTCATTGTCCTGAAACTCCTCGCCGGAGACGCTGAAATTCGCCGAGCCGCTGCGCAGCACGCGGCCGTCCACCTGGTAAGATTTTAAATGCATGAGATCGCGGCCCGGCGCCTTGCGCCGCAATTCGACATTCGGCGACAGGGCGATCTGCTCCAGCGCCGCCTCCGCTCCGCCCCGCGTGGCGTCGAGATAGATCCGCACCCGCACCCCGCGCGCCGCCGCCCGGGACAGCGCCGCGACCAGCGCGCGGTCGGTCAGCACATAGGCGGCCATGTCGATCGATTGCGTCGCCCCGGCGATCAGCCGCGCGTCGATCGATTCGAAGCCGGCCCGCGGCGCGTAGAAGACGCGCACGCCCGCAAAGACCGGCTCCTGCGACAGCGGGCCGCGCGGCATGGGCGCAAGCGATAGCGCCGTTGTCGCGGCGACGAGCAGCGGCCGCATGTCTTCAAGCCTTGCCTTGATGCGTCTCGCTCGCCAGCGCGTCAAGCGGCCAGCGGGGACGCGCGGCGAAAGAGAGATCATTGGTGAGGCCGAGTTTCAGCCGCTCCAGCCCCGCCCAGGCGATCATCGCGCCATTGTCGGCGCAGAGCGCCGGCGGCGGCGAGATGAAGCGCAGCCCCGCCTCGCCGCACAAACGCGCCAGCGCATGGCGAATCGCGCCATTGGCCCCGACGCCGCCGCCGATCACCAGCGCATTCGGCCGCCCGCCGCCGCCCTCGGCGAAGAGGCGCAGACCGGCGCGCACGCGGTCGACGATCACATCGACCACCGCCGCCTGGAAAGAGGCGGCGAGATCCTTGGCGTCCTGCGCCGAAGGCTCGCCGAGCCGCAGCAGTTCGAGCCGCACCGCCGTCTTGAGGCCCGAGAGCGAAAAATCCGCGCCGCCGCGCCCCAGCATCGGCCGCGGCAGATCGAAGCGGCGCGGGTCGCCCTCCTGGGCGAGCCGCTCGATCTGCGGACCGCCGGGATAGGGAAGCCCCATCATTTTCGCGACCTTGTCGAAGGCCTCGCCGATCGCGTCGTCGACCGTCGAGCCGAGCCGGCGATATTGGCCGATCCCCTGCACCGCGACGAGCTGCGTATGGCCGCCCGAAATGAGCAGCGCGAGATAGGGAAAATCGGCGTGGTCGGTGAGGCGGGCGGTGAGCGCATGCGCCTCGAGATGGTTGATGGCGATGAAGGGCTTGCCGGCGGCGAGCGCCAGCGCCTTGCCGGCTGTGAGGCCGACGAGAATGCCGCCAATGAGCCCCGGCCCGGCCGCGGCGGCGATGGCGTCCACGCCCGAGACGTCGAGCTTGGCCTTCTCCAGCGCCCGCGCGAGCAGCCCGTCCAGCACATCGATATGGGCGCGGGCGGCGATCTCCGGGACCACGCCGCCATAGGCCGCATGTTGGACGATCTGGCTCATCACCTCATTGGCGAGGATTTCGCCGCCCTCGTCGCCCAGACGCTCGCCGACGACGGCGACCGCCGTCTCGTCGCAGGTTGTTTCTATGCCGAGCACGCGCATGGGTAGAGTCCTTAAGGGGCGGATTACCGGCTTCGTCCTATAGCTGCAAGGCGCGCCCGTAAAGCGACGGGCGCCGCGCCGCCGCCGCTTGCCGCCCGCGAACCAGAGGAAGACCGCCTTGATTCTCGACGACGCCATCGCCGCTTCGGTGCAATTGCGGGTGAAACTGCGTAAAGCCGCAGTCGCCCGGGCGCGGCTCGACGCCGAGAGCATCGCCCGCGACGATTGCTGCCCTTTCGGCCATTGGCTGCGCGGCGAGGCGCAGGCGAAATACGGCCGGCTCCCGGCTCTTTCGGAATGCAGGGAGGCGCATGCGGCGCTGCATCGCGAGGCGGGCGCGATCGCCCGGCTGATCCGCGACCGCCGGTTTGAGGAGGCCGAGGCGGCGCTCGACGGCGAAGCCTTCGCCGAGGCGTCGAACCATGCGATTGCAGCGATCCACGGGCTGCGGCAGGCGCTCGCGGCGGCGCCGGCGCGAAAGGCCGGGTGAGGCGCGGCGGTTCGAACTCAAGCCCGAGCTTGAAGTCCGCGCTTGCCGTTTACGCGGGCGCGCCTATAGTCGCGCCGGCAAAATGATCGGACGTCCCGTGACAGCTCCCCTCCTCCGCATCGGCACGCGCGGCAGCCCGCTGGCGCTCGCGCAAACGCATCAGACGCGCGCCCTGCTCGCCAAGGCGCATGGCCTTTCCGAGGATAATTTCGCGATAGAAATCATCCGCACGACCGGCGACGTCATCCAGGATCGTCCCCTATCCGAGTCCGGCGGCAAGGGCCTCTTCACCAAGGAGCTCGATTCCGCGCTGATCGCCGGCGGCATCGACCTCGCCGTCCATTCGTCGAAGGATCTGCCGACGCATCTGCCGAGCGAGATCGTCGTGGCCGGCTATCTCCCGCGCGAGGACGCGCGCGACGTCTTCATCGGCCGGGCCGGCGTGACGCTTTCCAAATTGCCGGCCGGCGCTGTGGTCGGCACCGCCTCGCTGCGCCGCGCCGCGCAGGTGAAGCGTCTGCGGCCCGATGTGCAAACGACGCTGCTGCGCGGCAATGTCGAAACGCGGTTGCGCAAGGTGGAGAGCGGCGAGCTGGACGGCACGCTGCTGGCGCTCGCCGGCTTGAAGCGTCTCGGCCTCGCCCAACATGCGAGCGAAATTCTCTCGGTGGAGGATTTTCTGCCCGCCGCCGGACAGGGCGCGATCGGCGTCACCTGCCGGGCCAATGATTCCAAGACCCGCGAGCTGCTCGCGCCGATCATGGACGCCGCGACCGCCTTCGCCCTTGCGGCCGAGCGGGCCTTTCTCGCGGTGCTCGACGGCTCCTGCCGCACGCCGATCGCCGCCCATGCGCGGCTTGAGGGCAAGGAGCTGGTCTTCGCCGGCGAAGTGCTGCGCGCCGACGGCGGCGAGGTCTATGCCGCGCATCGGCGCGGCGCGGCGGTGGACGCCGCCAAGATCGGCTATGAGGCGGGCCACGACATTCTGCTGAAACTGCCGCATGGCGTCGCGGGGCTGATGTGAAGCGCGTGCTGGTTCTGCGCGCCGAGGAGGACGCGCAGCGCACGGCGGCGAAATTGCGGAAGATGGGCTTTGCGCCGGTGGTCTCGCCGGTGCTTGCGGTCATTGGGCTGAACGCCGCCATCCCGCCCGGCGATTACGACGCGATTCTCGCGACCAGCCCCAAGGGGCTGGAGCACGCAGGTCCGCCGCGCGAAAAAATTCCGCTGCATGTCGTCGGCGCGAAAACCGCGGAGGTTGCGCGCGGGCTCGGCTGGGCGCCGCAGCTTGTCGCCGGCAACGCCAAGGCGCTGCTGCCGTTGCTGCATGAGCGCTACCCGCGCCCGGCGCATTTTCTTTACATTGCGGCGCGCGACCGGCAGCGCATCCTCGAAGACGGGCTCGCGACGGCGGGACATAGGCTGACGCTCATCGAGACTTATGCGGCGGAGGCGGCGCAGACCCTCTCGCCAGAGGCGATCGCCGCATTAGCGGCGCGAGAAATCGCCGTCGTGCTGCATTATTCCAAGCGCAGCGTCGAAATTTTTCTTGCCCTCGTCGACAAGGCGGGCTTGCGCCAAACGCTCTCGGCCACGGAACACTTGGCCCTTTCGCGCGAGGTCGCCGCGCCGCTCATTGCGCTGGG
>JAWOLK010000004.1:0-8702 GCA_033853615.1 Beijerinckiaceae bacterium
GTGACGCAAACCCTCAACGAGGGCTTGAAGCAGGAATTCAAGGTGATTCTCCCCGCCGCGGAGCTCGCGGAGAAGCTCGAATCACAGCTCTCGGAAATGCGGGCCAAGGCGCAGATCAAAGGCTTCCGTCCCGGCAAGGCGCCCATCGACTATCTCAAAAAGCTCTATGGCAAGAACATCATGGGCGAGGTCTTGCAGACCGCGGTCAACGACGCCAATCGCAAGATCGTCGAGGAGCATAATCTCCGCATCGCGATGGAGCCGAAGCTCGACTTCCCCGGCGGTCAGGACGAGGTGGAGAAGGCGCTGGAAGCCGCCGGCGACTTCTCCTTCACCGTCACCTTCGAGACGCTTCCGAGCTTCGAGGTCGGCTCCTTCGACGACATTTCGCTGGAGCGCCCGGTCGCGCCGGTGACGGACGAGGACGTCAACAAGGCGATCGCCGACCTCGTCGAGCGCGTCCGCGAGTTCGAGCCGAAGGCCGAAGGCGCCAAGGCGGAGAAGGGCGACAAGGTCACGCTCGACTTCACGGGCAAGCTCGACGGCGTCCCCTTCGAGGGCGGCACGGGCGGCGACGTCGATCTGGTGCTCGGCTCCGGCATGTTCATTCCGGGCTTCGAGGAGCAGCTCGAGGGCGCGGCCGTCGGCGAGCAGCGCCTCGTCAAGGTGCGCTTCCCCGAGAATTATTCGGCGCAGAATCTCGCCGGCAAGGACGCCGAGTTCGACGTGACGGTGAAGGCCGTAGCCGCGCCGAAGACGCAGGAGATCGACGACGAGCTGGCCAAGAAATACGGCTTCGAATCGCTCGCCGACTTCCAGTCCGCGATCCGCTCCAATCTGGAGGCGGATTTCGCCAAGGCCTCCCGCACCAAGCTGAAGCGCGCCATGCTCGACGCGCTCGACAAGAAATATTCCTTTGACCTGCCGGCCGGTCTCGTCGAGCAGGAATTCGCCAGCATCATGCAGCAGGTCGAGACGGAGAATCGCCGCACCGGCAAGACGCTCGCCGAAGAAGGCAAGAGCGAGGATGAGGTGAAGGCGGAATATCGCGCCATCGCCGAGCGCCGGGTGCGCCTCGGTCTGGTCCTGGCCGAGATCGGCCAGGGCGCCGGCGTGAAGGTCGAGGACAAGGATCTCACCGAGGCGGTGATCGAGCGCGCGCGGCAGTTCCCGGGCCAGGAAAAGGCGGTCTGGGACTTTTACCGCAACAATCAGGAGGCGCTGGCGCAGCTGCGCGCGCCGATCTACGAAGAGCGCGTCGTCGATCACCTCGCCTCGTTGATCAAGATCACCGACAAGACGGTCTCGCGCGAGGAACTCTTCGCCGAAGACGAGGACGAAGAGACCCCGGCCGCCGCGTGACGGGCGAAAGCCGGCGGCTGACGCCGCCGGCGCTTTCGCGCCCGGAAAGCTCGGGATATAGACGAGTGACGAGTTTGCCGCGGCGGAGAGCCTCCGCCCGGAGCGCGGCCGCCAATGGCCGAAGCGGCTGCAATAGTCGAGGAAGGTGTTAGATGCGCGATCCGGTCGAGGTCTATAACCAGTATCTCATTCCCCAGGTGATCGAAAACACCAGCCGCGGCGAGCGTGGATTCGACATCTACTCACGGCTCTTGCGCGAGCGCATCATCTTCCTGACCGGCCCGGTCGAGGACCACATGGCCTCGGTCATCATTGCGCAATTGCTGTTCCTCGAGTCCGAGAACCCGAAGAAAGAGATTTCGCTCTACATTAATTCGCCGGGCGGCGTCGTCACCTCGGGCCTCGCTATCTACGACACGATGCAGTTCATCAAGCCGAAGGTTTCGACGCTCTGCGTCGGCCAGGCGGCGTCGATGGGCTCTCTGCTGCTCTGCGCCGGCGAGGCGGGGCTTCGCTTCGCGCTGCCGAACGCCCGCGTGATGCTGCACCAGCCCTCCGGCGGCTTCCAGGGCCAGGCGTCCGACATTCAGCGCCACGCCGAGGACATTCTGAAGGTCAAGAAGCGCCTCAACGACATCTATGTCCGGCACACGGGCAAGGATTACGACACGATCGAGCGCACGCTCGACCGCGATCACTTCATGTCGGCGGACGAGGCCAAGGCTTTCGGCATCATCGACAGCGTGCAATCGAAGCGCGCCGACGAGCCGGCCGAGATCAAGTAAGAAGAATCACATCTGCGGCCGCTGGTTCCGGGGGAGGGAAGCGGGCGCATCAAACGCAGCCAATTGGGGTTACGGGGCGCATGTTTCGTAAAATTCTGATCGCCAACCGCGGTGAAATCGCCTGCCGCATCATCAAGACCGCGCGGAAGATGGGCATCGCCACCGTCGCCGTCTACTCCGACGCGGACGCCGATGCGCTGCATGTCGAAATGGCCGACGAGGCGGTCCACCTCGGCCCGCCGCCGGCGGCGCAGTCCTATCTGTTGATCGACAAGATCATCGCCGCCTGTAAGGAAACCGGCGCCGAAGCCGTGCATCCGGGCTACGGCTTCTTGTCCGAGCGCGCCGCTTTCGCAAAGGCGCTCGCCGAGGCCGGCATCGTCTTCATCGGCCCCAATCCCCGCGCCATCGAGGCGATGGGCGACAAGATCGAATCGAAGAAATTCGCCTCCGCGGCCCGCGTCAATGTCGTGCCCGGCTATCTCGGCGTCATTGAGAGCCCGGAAGAGGCGATCCGCATCGCCAATGACATCGGCTATCCGGTGATGCTGAAGGCCTCGGCCGGCGGCGGCGGCAAGGGCATGCGCATCGCCTATAAGGCGGAAGAGGTCGCGGAAGGTTTTACGCGCGCACGCTCGGAGGCGGCGTCGTCGTTCGGCGACGATCGCGTCTTCATCGAGAAATTCATCGTCAATCCGCGCCACATCGAAATTCAGGTGCTGGGCGACAAGCACGGCAACATCATCCACCTCAACGAGCGCGAATGTTCGATTCAGCGCCGTAACCAGAAGGTGATCGAGGAGGCGCCGTCGCCGCTGCTTGATCCCGAGACCCGCGCCGAAATGGGCGCGCAAGCGGTGGCTCTGGCGCGCGCCGTGAATTACGATTCGGCCGGCACGGTCGAATTCGTCGCGGGGCAGGACAAGAGCTTCTACTTCCTCGAGATGAACACCCGCCTGCAGGTCGAGCATCCGGTGACGGAGCTGATCACCGGCGTCGATCTCGTCGAGCAGATGATCCGCGTCGCCGCCGGCGAGCCGCTGGAGCTGCGGCAGGAAAACGTCAAGATCAACGGCTGGGCGGTCGAAAGCCGCATCTACGCCGAAGACCCGACCCGCAACTTCCTGCCCTCTATCGGCCGTCTCGTGCGTTACAGCCCGCCGCAGGAGAAGCGCGAAGGCGGAATCACCGTCCGTAACGACACCGGCGTCACCGAGGGCCGCGAGATCTCGATCCACTACGATCCGATGATCGCCAAGCTCGTCACCCATGCGCCGGACCGCCTTACCGCCATTCAGGCGCAGGCCGACGCGCTCGACCGCTTCCTGATCGAGGGCATTCGCCACAATATCCCCTTCCTCGCCTCGCTGATGCAGCATGCGCGCTGGCGTTCGGGCAAGCTTTCGACCGGCTTCATCGCCGAGGAATATAAGGATGGCTTCGCCGCGCCGGAGCCGACGGGCGAGCTGGCGCATCTCCTCGCCGTGGTGGCGACGCTGATGGATCACATCGGCAATGCGCGCAAGCGTCTGATCACGGGCCAGTTGCGCAACGGCCGGCCGGTCGAATTCGAACGCGAGCGCGTCTGCCTGCTCGGCGACCAGCGCTTCGACGTCACCGTCGAGGCGCAGGGCGAGGCGCTGATCGTGCGCTTCTCCGACGATGACAAGCGGGCGCGTCGCGTCTCGTCGCAGTGGCGGCCGGGCATGCCGGTCTTCGAGGGCGACGTCGACGGCCATCGCGTTTTCGTGCAGGCGCGCGCGATCCTCAATGGCTATGAGCTGTCGCATCAGGGCGTCAGCGTCCCCGCCCGCGTCTATACGCTGCGTGAGGCTGAGCTCGCGGCGCTGATGCCGAAGAAGGTCAACGCAGGGGCATCCAAACATCTGCTCTGCCCGATGCCGGGCCTCGTAAAGATCATCGACGTGACGGAAGGCCAGGAGGTCAAATCCGGCGAGGCGCTCTGCATGGTCGAGGCGATGAAGATGGAGAACGTGCTGCGCGCCGAGCGCGACGTGACGATCAAGAAGATTCTCGCCAAGCCGGGCGACAGCCTCGCGGTCGACGCGGTGATCATGGAGTTCGCCTAAGCGAAGCGAGCGTTGGCTCTACCGGGCGGGCGCTCTCCTGCAAAATCGCGACGCCGGGGCCATGGGCTCTCATCCCTCCCCTTCGCGGGGAGGGTGGCCCGGCGAAGCCGGGTGGGGGCTGCCGCGACACGCGGGGATTGTTTGCTACAAGCTTTCGGGTGTGGCGGTCCTCGCCCGGCGCCCATTGGCTTGCTCCAAGCGCGCTGCCTCGTGAACGGCGGAGGAATGGGATCCCGCGGTTCAACGGGCTTGTGCCGGCAGGCGGGCGCTGTTCCTTGAGAGGAAGCCGTCCGCCGATCTGATCCGAAGCTTTGTTTTGGCTTGGAGGGCTCTACGCCGGCTCCTCCGGCGTCACCCGCGTGACATGGCCCATTTTGCGGCCGGCGCGGGCTTCCTTCTTGCCGTAAAGATGCAGCGACGCGCCTTCGATCTGCAAAATCTCTAGCCACCTATTGGCGTCGTCGCCGATCAGATTACGCATCTCGACCCGGCCGTGGCGGCGCGTCGATCCGAGCGGCCAGCCGGCGACCGCGCGCATGTGCTGCTCGAATTGGGACGTGACCGCGCCGTCGAGGGTCCAGTGTCCGGAATTATGCACGCGCGGCGCAATCTCGTTGACGACGAGTTTTTCCCACACCGGCCCGTAGGCGTGCTCGATGACGAACATTTCGACCGCAATCACGCCGACATAATCGGACGCGGCGGCGATACGGCGGGCGATGTCGATCGCCTGCGCCGCCGTCTCCGGCCTTATGGCCGCGGGCGTCGTCGTGGTGGCGAGAATATGGTGCTCGTGGATGTTTTCGCAGACGTCATAGGCGCGAAAGGCGCCGTCGACGCCGCGCGCCGCCACCACCGAAACCTCGCGCGCAAAATGCACGAAGCTCTCCAAAATGCAGGGCGCGCCGCCGAGCGCCCGGAAGGTCGCCGCAAGGTCGGCGCCGTCGCGCAACTGTATCTGCCCCTTGCCATCATAGCCGAAGCGTCGGGTCTTCAGGATCGAGGGACGGCCAAGCCGCGCCACCGCCCGGGCGAGCGCCCCGGCGTCCGCCACATCGGCGAAGCCGGCGGTCTCTATGCCGAGGCCCTGCACGAAGTCCTTTTCCAGCAGGCGGTCCTGCGTCAGCGCCAGGACGCGGGGATTCGGCCGCACCGGCTTGCGCGCGGCGAGAAAGGCGGCCGTCGCCGCCGGCACATTCTCGAATTCATAGGTGACGACGTCCACCGCCTCGGCGAAAGCCGCAAGCGCCGCCTCGTCGCCGTAATCCGCCACGGTGCGGGCGGCGCAGACATCGAAGGCCGGCTCATCGGCGCCCGGCGCGAAAATATGCGATTTCAGCCCGAGCCGCGCGCCGGCGAGCGCCAACATGCGCGCCAATTGGCCGCCGCCCAGAATGCCGATGGTCGCGCCCGGCTCCAACATCTTCAGCCTTCGTCTTTCGGGGTTTCCGCCACGCTCGCGGTCTGACGCGCGCGAAACTCAATAAGCCGCGCGCGCAGCGACGCGTCCGAGCGGGCGAGGATTGCAGCGGCGAAAAGCGCCGCATTGATGGCGCCGGCCTTGCCGATGGCCAGCGTCCCGACCGGCACGCCGCCGGGCATTTGCACGATGGAGAGCAGCGAATCCATGCCCGAGAGCGCCGCCGATTCGACCGGCACGCCGAGCACCGGCAGCGCCGTCATGGCGGCGGTCATGCCGGGGAGATGCGCGGCGCCGCCGGCTCCGGCGATGATCACATCGAAACCTTCCGCCTCGGCGCCTTTTGCAAAGGCGACCAGCCGATCCGGCGTGCGATGCGCCGAGACGATGCGCGCCGCGTAGCCGACGCCGAGTTCGTTCAGCGTTTGCGCGGCATGCCGCATCGTCGCCCAATCGGATTGCGACCCCATGATGATGGCGACGGGAGTTTTGGCGCGAGTCTCAGGCTTCGTCACGACGCTTCCGCAGAATGAGGGAAGCCATGCGGCATAGACGAAGCGGCCCGCTTAGGCAAGCGTCGCCGCCACACAAGGATCAGGCGATGATGTCCGGCGTGAGTTGGTCCTCGAGATAAGCCAGCCGATCGCGCAGAAGCAGCTTGCGTTTCTTGAGCCGCTGGATTTGCAGTTGGTCGACGGCGCCGACGGTCAGCAGCGCGTCAATCGCCGCCTCGAGATCGTGATGCTCGAGCCGCAGCCGTTCGACCTCGGCGCGAATGGCGGCTTGTTCGGCGTTGCTCGAATCGTCTGTCATCGGACCGCGTCTTTGTTGAACTGCAAGAGTATTGCCCCGCGACGCCCGCGCCAGCAAGCGCGAATCACGGCGCCCTCACGGCGCATAGGCCTCGCGCATCTCGCCGATCTCGGCGAGCTTGGCGTGGAGCGCGCTCCAATCGTCGCGCTCGGCGACGCCGCTCCAGATGGATTCGACCTCGTCGATGAGCATGGTGCAAGGCTCCGGCCGCTGGAAATAACGATGGTCGAGACGGGCGCGGGGCGTCGTCTCCCGCTCTTGCAGAGCGGCGCGAACGGGCGCGAAAGCCGGGGCTTGATACAAGGCGGCGGAGGCGCTGCGCTCGGCCCGTTGCGCGCTCGCAAGCCCGCCGCGCCAATCGAAAAAGAATCGCTCGAAGGGCGCGCGGGTCGAAATCAGAAAATCCACGACGGCCTTGGCCAGTTCCGCGTCCTTCTCCGCGCCGAGCGACGTCACCGCGAGCCGCTCCAGCAGCGCGGCGTGGAACTCCGCCCGGGCGCGGCCATGATAGGCGTCGAGCGCCGCCTGCGCCTCGGCAAGACCGGTGAAGGGCAGCAGGCACTCGGCGAGCCGCGCGAGATTCCAGCCCAAAGCGCCCGGCTGGCGGCCGAAGGCGTAAAGCCCGGTCTGGTCGAAATAGGCGGCGGTGAATTCCGGATCATAGACCGGCGCGAATCGCCAAGGCCCGTAATCGAAGCTCTCGCCGGTGACATTGATGTTGTCGGAGTTCAGCACGCCGTGCACGAAACCGCAGGCCATGTAGCGGGCGGCGAGCCGGGCGACGCGGGCGATCACGGCATCGAGAAAGGCGCGGGCGCGCCGCTGCGGCGGCTCCTGATCGAGCGCCGGGAAATAATGGGCGATGGTGTAGTCGAGCAGTTTTTCGGTCGCCGCCTTGTCCTCGAGAAAGGCGAGGCGCTGAAATGTGCCAATGCGGATATGGGAATGCGACAGCCGCACCAGCACGCTGGAGCGGGTGGGGGAGGGCTCGTCGCCGCGGATCAACGCCTCGCCGGTTTCGATCAGGCTGAAGGTTTTGGATGTGTCGACGCCGAGCGCCTCCAGCATCTCTGTGGCGAGAATCTCGCGGACGCCGCCTTTCAGCGTCAGTCGGCCGTCGCCCTGACGCGACCAGGGAGTTTGGCCGCTGCCCTTGGTGCCGAGATCGAGCAGCCGGCCGTCTACGGCGTCGCGGAGCTGGGCGAAGAGAAAGCCGCGGCCGTCGCCGAGATCCGGATTATAGGCGCGGAACTGGTGGCCGTGATAGCGCAGCGCCAGCGGCTCGGTCAGATTGTCGGGCAGCGGGTCGAAGGCGGCGAAATGGCGGACCCATTCCGTATCGGTGAGGGCGTCGAGGCCGACCCGCGCCGCCCAGCGCTGATTGCGGTAACGCAATATGTGTTTCGGGAACCGCGCCGGCTCCACGGCGTCGAAAAAAGCGTCTCCGAGCGTCGCGTGGAGCGTCTCGGGGCGATAGGCTTGCGTAACTGGCATCGGTTTCCGTCTGCTGAGTGGTCCCGGCACATGTCGTGCAGACGGGGCCGGGCGCAAGGCGGAGATGGCGCGAGAACAAGGCGGAGATATCTCTCCGCCTGTTTCGCGCGCCGCGGCGCGTCCGCTATGCAGGCCGATCAGTGCCGGGACTCGCTCTCCATGAGCTTCGCAAGCTGGTCTTTTATCAGCAGTTTCTTGCGCTTGAGCTCGTGGATCTTCGCCTCATTGGCAATCTTGTGATTGCGCTCGCGCTCGATCTCCTTTTCGAGCGCTTGATGCTGGCGTTGGAGTTCGACGATATGGCCCTGAAAGGACATGCGAGTCCCCCTTTCCTGTCGCGGTTCGGTGACTGAACCACGACACGAGTGTGACACATCCAATTTGTCTCGCAAGGGGCTGATAAGTGGCGGCCGGCGGATTTTTCTGCGGCGATGCTCCGCCAACTCAAGCTCTTGCCGGCGTCTGGAAGGCGGAGCCGGCGGCTGAGGAAAATTGTCGCAGACGCCGCAAAGAAGACGCTTGCGCATCCGGCTCCGAGCCATTATACCCCAGCTCACTTGAGCCGGCGTAACGACGGCCGGCTCGGGGGCGCGTAGCTCAGCGGGAGAGCACTACGTTGACATCGTAGGGGTCACAGGTTCAATCCCTGTCGCGCCCACCATTAATGTCACATTCCTAGCCTTAACTTTGCCGCGCCCTTGTCGCATCGACGGGCCGACAGACGGCCACAAGCGCGTG
>JAWOLK010000005.1:0-4117 GCA_033853615.1 Beijerinckiaceae bacterium
ATAGTTGCCAACGACAACTATGCTCCGGTGGCTGTCGCTGCGTAATGCAGCGCCCGCACTGGGATCAAAGCCCTAGGGGTTAGCTCCTCTAGGCGGGGCTCGGAGGCGCCTGGCAACAGAAGCCTCCACTTTCTTTCTGCAGGCGCCGGCGCGACCCAAAAAGCACGGCACGAACGGCGAAGAAATGGCCAGCGATCTTATTCGATATGACCTTCTCGTTCAGGACGCTCTGCGCGGGGTGATGCGCAAGGTTCTCGCCGATGTGGCCGAGAGCGGCGGCCTCCCCGGCGATCATCATTTCACCATCACGTTCCGCACCAAGGCTCCGGGCGTAAAAATCTCGCGCCGGCTCGCGGAGCAGTGGCCGCATGAAATGACGATCATCCTGCAGCACCAGTTCTCCAATCTCATCGTCGACGAGACGGGTTTCGGCGTCACGCTCTCCTTCCGCTTCATCCCCGAACAGCTCTACATCCCCTTCGAGGCCGTGTCGGTCTTTTCCGACCCTTCCGTCGAATTCGGCCTGAAATTCGAGCTCGCCGAAGAGGAAGCCGAGGAGGACAAGCCGAGGCCGGGACCGCAGCTCGTGCGCGAGGACGCCGGGGTCGAGGCTTTTCCGCAGCCGGCCGCCAAAGCGGCGCCGGATAAGCTCGAGCAGCCGGCCGCCGACAAGCCGGCCGTTGGGGGCGAAAAGGCGAGCGAAACGCCCTCCGACGCGGACAAGATCGTCTCGATCGACGCTTTCCGCAAAAAGACCTGAGCCGATGGGCGAGATCGTCAATCTGCGCCGCGCCCGCAAGGATCGAGACAGACGCCTGCGCGAGGAGACGGCCCAAGCCAATCGCGCCGCCCATGGCCGCAAGAAATCCGAACGCGCGCTGACCGAGGCGACGCAAAAGCTCGAGCGCGAAAGGCTCGAAGCGCACAGGCTCGAGCCGGAGCCGCAAGACGGACGGCCGTGAGCGCCGCCGCTGGGCGCAACCCTTTCGCGGGGCCGGCCTCCCCGCAAGGGGGAGGGAGTTGCGCGCCCCAAGGCCCCGCGCCTGTTTTCGCCCGATCGCGCCTCCACCAATCCCGGACAGCCGCGCCATGAGCGGCGGCGACGAATCGGGGGTGAAAAAACGCTCTCTCGTCATCGCCGGCCATCGCACCAGCGTCTCGCTGGAGGAAGCCTTTTGGGAGGCGCTGAAGGAGATCGCCGCCCGCGAGGGGGTGTCGCTCGCGACCTTGGCCGCGCGGGTGGACGCCGAGCGCGGCTCCGCCAATCTCTCCTCGGCGCTGCGGGTTTTCGTGCTGCGCCATGTGCGACATTAGACGCGCCTAGCGGACCGCGCGCCTTCAGGCGCTCATTCTTATCATCCAGAGGGGCGCGCCCGGCGGCGCGCGGTCCGGGGTGTTTCTCCTTCCGTTCTCCTGTATGGTGAACGGAACTCGCCTTGTGCGGCTGAAACATACAGATCGGGAGCCTTGGCCCTTGTCGCTCGAAAAGCCTGATTTCTCGCCCGCGCCAGAGGGGCTCGCGGCGCGCGCCGCGGCGGTGGCGCAGGGCGCGCGCTATCTTACGGCGCTGAACCCCGAGCAACGCGAGGCGGTCGAGACGCTGGACGGCCCGGTGCTGGTTCTCGCCGGCGCCGGCACCGGCAAGACGCGGGTGCTGACGACCCGCATCGCCCATATTCTCGCGACGGGCCGCGCCCGCGCTTATGAAATTCTCGCCGTCACCTTCACCAATAAGGCGGCGCGCGAAATGCGTGAGCGCGTCGAGACGCTGGTCGGCCAGGGCGCCGAGGCGATGCAATGGCTCGGCACCTTCCACGCGATTTCCGCGAAAATCCTGCGCCGCCACGCCGAGCTCGTCGGCTTGAAGCCGAATTTCACCATTCTCGACGTCGACGACCAGATCCGCCTGCTGAAACAAGTGTTGCAGGCCGAAAATGTCGACGACAAGCGCTGGCCGGCGCGGGCGCTCGCGCAGCGCATCGACGGCTGGAAGAATCGCGGCCTCACGCCCAAGCAAGTGCCCGCGGGAGACGCGGCGAGCTTCGCCGACGGCAAGGGCGCGGCGCTCTACGCGCTGTATCAGGAGCGGCTGAAGGTTCTCAACGCGGTCGATTTCGGCGATCTGCTGCTCGAATCGCTGCGGCTCTTTCGCGAAAACGAAGACGTGCTCGCCGACTATCAGCGGCGTTTCAAATATATTCTGGTCGATGAATATCAGGACACCAACACAGCGCAATATTTGTGGCTGCGGCTGATGTCGCAGGGGCGGCGCAATGTCTGCTGCGTCGGCGACGACGACCAGAGCGTCTATGGCTGGCGCGGCGCCGAGGTCGAGAACATTCTGCGCTTCGAACAGGATTTTCCCGGCGCGAAAATCATCCGGTTGGAGCGCAACTATCGCTCGACCGGGCATATTCTCGCCGCCGCCTCGAAACTGATTTCGCACAATGAAGGCCGGCTCGGCAAAACCCTGTTCACCGATGGGCAGATGGGCGACAAGCCCAGCGTCACCGGCGTCTGGGACAGCGAGGAGGAAGCCCGCGCCATCGGCGAGGACATCGAGCAATTGCAGCGCAAGGGCCATGCGCTCGACGAGATCGCCATTCTCGTGCGCGCCTCGTTCCAGATGCGCGAATTCGAAGAGCGCTTCATCACGCTCGGCCTGCCCTATCGCGTGATCGGCGGCCCGCGCTTTTATGAGCGCGCCGAGATTCGCGACGCGCTCGCCTATCTGCGCTGCGTGGCGCAGCCGGCCGACGATCTCGCCTTCGAGCGCATCGTCAATACGCCGAAGCGCGGCTTGGGCGACGCCACGCTGCAAATGCTGCATGCCTATGCGCGGCGCGAGACCATTCCGCTGATGGCGGCGGCGCGCTTCCTCACCGAAACCGAGGAGCTGAAGCCGAAGCCGCGCGGGGCGCTGCGCAATCTCATCGCCGATTTCGACCGCTGGCGCGGGCTCATCGAGACGAAGCCGCATCATGAGCTGGCGGAAATGGTGCTCGATGAGTCCGGCTACACCGACATGTGGCGGCAGGACCGCACGCCGGAGGCGGCGGGGCGTCTCGAAAACCTGAAGGAACTCGTGCGCGCCATGGAGGAATTTCCCGACATGGCCGGATTTTTGGAGCATGTCTCGCTGGTGATGGAGACCGACGAGGCGGCCAATCTGCCGCGCGTGTCGATCATGACGCTGCATGCGGCGAAGGGGCTCGAATTCGAGACCGTCTATCTGCCGGGCTGGGAGGAAGGGCTGTTTCCGCACCAGCGCTCGCTGGACGAGAACGGCCGCGCCGGACTCGAAGAGGAGCGCCGCCTCGCCTATGTCGGCATCACCCGCGCCAAGCGGCGGGCGAAGATTTTCTTCGCCACCAATCGCCGCATCCACGGCATGTGGCAATCGACGATCCCCTCGCGCTTCATCGACAATCTGCCGGCGAGCGATGTGGAGGTGGTGGAGGCGGCGGGCGCCTCGCAATATGGCGCCTATGGCGTGTCGCGCTTCGCCAATATGGATTCTTACGGCTCCAATTACGCGACGCCCGGCTGGAAGCGCGCGCAAGCCGCCCGCGCCGAGCCGCCGCGCGCCGCGCCGAAACGGGCGAAGCCGCTCGTCATCGAGGGTCAGCTCGTCGCAAGCTCGACGTCGAGCGCGCGCTTTGCGGTCGGCGCGCGGGTGATGCACATGAAGTTCGGCCCCGGCTCGGTGGCGGCGGTGGACGGCAACAAGCTGACCGTCGATTTCGACAAGGCGGGGCGGAAGATGGTGCTGGAGAGTTTTGTCGAGGCGGGGTGAGGGGTGCGGCGACCTCCGGGCTTCAGGGCTACGTCATCGCGAACGAAGTGAAGCGATCCAGAGCCGTGGGGCGCCCCTGGATTGCTTCGCCGCGCTCGCAATGACGCCTCTCTTTCCGCCGCAGCCGGTTCCCCGTCATGCCCGCGCCTGTCGCGGGCATCCACGCGGCGGGGCTGCGGAAGAGCCCCAGCTGGCCCACCGGCCTCCGTCATCGCGAACAAAGTGAAGCGATCCAGAGCCGTGGGGCGGCCCCTGGATTGCTTCGCTGCGCTCGCAATGACGCCTCTCATTCCGCGGCAGGCGGTCGATTACGCCCCCTCA
>JAWOLK010000006.1:0-2551 GCA_033853615.1 Beijerinckiaceae bacterium
CGCGCCTTCAGGCGCGCACCCCGCCGAGTGGCGCTCAGTAGCGCGCCTGAAGGCGCGCGGTCCAACCGCCCGTTATTTGCACTCCTGCTGCACGCGGTCGAGCGCCTTCGAGACGCCCTCGAGCGAAAAACTGTCCGTCGTCGCCGTTCCCCTGGCGTCGCTCGCCTTGACGATCAGCTTCGTTCCCTCTTTCAGAGCCCTGACGAATTTCGGCTCTTCGGCCGGATTTTTGATCCAGGCGTTGGTTCCCTTCAACACGAGTTCGAAACTGTCGCCGTCGATGTCGGCGGCCGCCGGAGCGTTGTCCTTCGTCGCATAGCCGAGATTGATCGCCACTTCGTTCTTTACATTCTCGGCCGGCCGGGTCGAGATATAGACGAAGGCCCTGCCGTTTTTCAGACCGGCTTTGGACGCCCGCTCCTTCGCCTGGGAGACCGCATAGCAGGTTCTGCTGCCGCCATGGGTGGCAAAGGCGCCCCATTCGTTGAAGGCGCCGAGTTCTTCGGGCTTCGTCTTGCCGTCGCCGTGGGCCTCCTTGCCGTGCTGGTCCTTGCCATGCGCATCCTTGCCATGCGCGTCTTTCCCATGGGCGTCCGCGCCATGCCCGCTCTGGCCATGCGCGTCTTTTCCATGCGCGTCCTTGCCGTGGGCGTCTTTGGCGTGCGCGTCTTTGCCGTGCTTTGGGTCGCTTTCCTCGGACTTTGCCGGCGCTTCCTTGGCCTTGCCTTTGGCGAGGGCCGGCGCTCCGGCGCCGATCAGGGCCGCGCCGGCGAGCGACAACAGGGCGATTCGCGCCGAAACGGCGAAGGCCTTGCGGAAATTCATAAGGTCTGAGCGCATAGGCGAAGTTTACCGTTGCGGCCGGCGCCGAACAAGGGCGCCGGATTCCGTTTAGCCGGCCTTTTTGGCGGCCATCAGATAATTGACGTCCGTGTCGCGGCTCTTGCGCCAGCTCCGGGTCAGCGGCTGAAAGGTCATGCCGGCGCGGTCCACTTCGCGCATGTCTGCATAACGCAGCCAGCCGGCCAGCTCGTCCGGGCGCACGAATTTCTCGTGCTGATGCGTGCCCTTCGGCACCCAGCGCAGAATATATTCGGCCCCGACGATGGCGAGCGCATAGCTCTTCAACGTGCGGTTGATCGTGGCGAGGAACAGCAGCCCGCCGGGCTTCACCAGTTTGGAGAGCGTTGCGACGAACTCCTTCGGCCCATCGACATGCTCGATCACTTCGAGCGCCGTCACCGCGTCGAATTGCGCGCCGGAGTCGGCGAGCGCCTCGGCGGTCATGTTGCGATAGTCGATCTCGAGCCCCGAGCGGGCGGCATGGCGGCGCGCCACCTCGATATTGTTCGGGGCGGGGTCGATTCCGGTGACGCTTGCGCCGAGTTCGGCGAGCGACTCGGTCAAAATGCCGCCGCCGCAGCCGATGTCGGCGATGGCGAGCCCCTGAAGCGGCTGAAAATCATGCTTGTCGCGCGGCGATCCGTCGGAGAGCGGCAGAAAGCGGCAGAGATGATCGCGGACATAGTCGACGCGGATCGGATTGATGTCGTGCAAGATGCCCATCTTGCCTTTCTTGTCCCACCACAGATCGCCAAGACGGTTGAAGCGTTCGACATCCGCAGGGTTCACGCTGGCGGAAGAGGGGCGGGGGCTCTGGTCTGACACGTAAAACCTCTTCTTGGGCTGGCCCGCCGTTGACACCGGCGGCGGCGCAGTCACATATACGCCGGCCCGCGGCGGATGGCGACTGGCATTGCAAAGCTTCGTCCCCGCGGCCCGTCACCCCTCCCGCGGCGCAAAACTTCGGTCGGTATGTCTCGTCTTGTCATGAAATTCGGCGGCACGTCGGTCGCCAATGTCGAGCGCATCAAGAATGTCGCGCGCCATGTGAAGCGGGAGGTCGACGCGGGCTTCCAGGTCGCCGTCGTCGTCTCCGCCATGGCCGGCAAGACCAATGAGCTGGTCGGCTGGTGCAAGGAGGCGGCGCCGCTGTTCGACCAGCGCGAATATGACGCGGTCGTCGCCTCGGGCGAGCAGGTCACGGCCGGCCTGCTGGCGATGGCGCTGCAGGAAATCGGCGTATCCGCCCGCTCCTGGCAGGGCTGGCAAGTGCCGATCAAGACCAATGCCACGCATGGCTCGGCCCGCATCGCCGCGATCGACGGCGAAGGGCTCGACGCCGGTTTTGCGCGCGGCGAAGTGGCGGTGGTCGCCGGTTTCCAGGGAATTCACGAGGAGACGGGGCGGATCACCACATTGGGACGCGGCGGGTCGGACACGAGCGCCGTGGCGCTCGCCGCGGCGATCCACGCCGAGCGCTGCGACATCTATACCGACGTCGATGGCGTCTATACGACCGATCCGCGCATCGTGCCGCGGGCGCGTCGGATGGAGCGCATCGCCTTCGAGGAAATGCTCGAAATGGCGTCGCTCGGCGCCAAGGTTCTCCAGGTGCGCTCCGTCGAGGTCGCCATGGTGCACAAGGTGCCGACCTATGTGCGCTCCTCCTTCGACGATCCGGCCAATCCCAACAGCGGCACCCTCATCT
>JAWOLK010000007.1:0-9778 GCA_033853615.1 Beijerinckiaceae bacterium
AAAAAAACTCTCGGATACTTACGAGCGGTGAACTCGACCCTCGCTGGCTGACATAGGGTTCCGCCTGGGCTGTCATGCTTGGCTGTTGCGTTTGATAGCAATCAACAAAATGCAGGCAGGTTTCTCGGAATCGCGCCCATCGGACAGGAAACCGACAGCCTCATCGGCGGAAGGTGACTGTGCCGGCCGCCGAGTAGCGCCGGCGAACCGGAGGAACCCCGATGCGTAAGATGATCCTGCCCTTCGCCGTGACGATAGCGCTCGTTGCCCCTGTAATCGCCCAGGCGGCCCCCGATTGCACATCCGAGCCCAAGGAAAAGTGGATGCCGGAACAGGCGATGAAGGCCAAGGTCGCCCAGCTCGGCTATGAGCGCGTCAAGACCTTCAAGGTCTCCGGCGCTTGCTATGAGATCTATGGCTACACCAAGGAAGGAAAAAAGGCGGAAGTCTATTTCAATCCGGTGACGGGCGACGTGGTCAAAGCCAATATCGGAGGCTTAAGATGACGCGCTCCGGCATGGAGAGGGAGGCGGTCTCCGCCTCCCGGTCGCAGAAGATCCTGGTTTGGGACCCCGTGGTGCGGCTGTTCCATTGGGCGGTGGTCGCCGGCTGCTTCCTCGATCTCTTCGTGCTTGATGACGGCGAGACTTGGCATCGCTATATCGGTTATGCCGTCGCAGCAGCGCTCCTTTTCCGCGTCGTCTGGGGCTTCGTCGGCCCGGGATATGCGCGTTTTTCAGATTTCACGCCCCGTCCCGCCGCGCTCGCCGCCTATGTCTCGGCGCTGGTCAGGGGAAAAGAGCCGAGGCGTCTCGGTCATAATCCGGCGGGCGCGGTCATGATGCTGCTGCTCATGGCTTTGCTGGCCGGCGTCTCGACGACCGGCTGGATGCTGACGCTCGACGCCTACTTCGGCAGCGAGCTGCTCGAGGATGCGCACGAGGCCCTGGCGAATTCGATCCTGATCCTCGCCGGCGCGCACGCCGCGGCGGCGCTGTTCGAGAGCTGGCGGCACAAGGAGAATCTGATCCTGTCCATGATCACGGGCTACAAACGCATATGAGACTGCTGCTCGTCGAGGACACGGCGCGGCTGCGCGATCTTCTGGCCGAGGCGATTCACGCCGTCGGCTGGCGGATCGACGCCGTCGGCGCCTTGAGCGACGCGCAGGAGGCTGTGGCGTCGGTCCCTTACGACCTCCTGCTCGTCGATCTCGGCCTGCCGGACGGCGATGGTCTCGACCTGATCCGAAGCATCCGCCGGGCGCGGAAGGAAACGCCGATTCTCATCCTCACCGCGCGTGGGGCGATCGAGGAACGCATCGCCGGGCTCGACGCCGGCGCGGATGATTATCTCGTGAAACCCTTCAATCACGGCGAGCTTTTGGCCCGCTGCCGCGCCTTGCTGCGGCGCGCGCCGAACAGCGCCATGCCGGCCCTGGTCTCGGGCCGCCTCACTTATGACACGGCCGCCGGCTCCGTCGCCTGCGGAGAGGCGCAGCTCGCTTTGGCGCCGAGGGAGCGCGCGGTTCTGGAAATCTTGATGCGCGACGCCGGGCGCGTGACGAACAAGCGAAAGCTTGAATACGCCCTCTCCGAATTCGGCGACGAACGATCGACCAACGCGGTGGAGACGGCGGTCTCCCGCTTGCGCAGAAAGCTCGAAGGTCTCGACACGGGCGTCTCGCTCGAAACGATCCGTGGCGTCGGCTATCTCCTGCGCGAGACTGCGAAGTGAAGGACGCCGCCCCCTCGCTCGTCTCGATCGTCGTGCGGCGCATCATGTTGTTTTCGGCGCTGGCGATGTTCGCGCAATTGATCGGCGTCGTCGTCGAATATCGTTCCGATTGGCAGCAGCTCGGACGCCACGCCATCCAAAGGGAAGCAGGCGCGCTTTACGCTGGCGTGCGGGAGCAGGCGGGACAATTCGAGTTTGCGCTGCCCGCAGAGCTGAAGGAACGATACGGTCGCGCCCATTCCGGCTATCTCGCGCGGGTGCGCCGGCAAGACGGCGCCGTGCTGTTTTCGAATTGCGACGATGAATGCGACCGGAGTTTTCTAGGTTTCGACCAGGCGGCTCCGCAATTCTGGATAAACCGCATCGAGCCGGAGGGGCCGTTGCGCGTCACCGGCGGCCGCTCCTTCGGCCCGGAGCCGATCGTGATCGACGTCGCCATACTGAAAGATACGCAGGGCGTGCTCGCCGCGGTTCTTGCGCATGAGGTTATCGACCACATGCTCTTGCCCATGGGCTTGATGCTGATCGTCGTGCTCGGAGCCACGACGCTCTCGATCAGCAAGGCGCTGAAGCCTGTCAGCGATGCGGCCGAGCTTGCATCGCAATTGGACACGCTCGGGCCTCAGTCGCGCCTCCCGACCGCCCGCATGCCGAAGGAAATCGCCCGTTTCACCAAGGCCGTGAACGCGAGCTTCGACAAGATCAGCGAGCTTGTGCAGGCGCAAAAAATCTTCACCTCCGCCATTTCGCACGAGGTGCGCACGCCTCTCGCCGTCGCCCGGCTGGAGCTCGAGAAAATCGCCGACCCGCGGGCGCGCAATGTCGAGCGCGATCTCGAAGCGCTCAATCGGCTGGTCGAACAGCTCACAACGCTCGCGAGGCTCGAAGGCGCGGATATTGAAACGGCGCGGATGCTCGAACCCCTGGACATCGCAGAGAGAGTCGTTTCCTCTCTGGCGCCTGTCGTCTACGAGTCTGGCCGCCGCATCGAGCTGATCGACAAAGCGGCGACGCCCTTCCGCGGCCATGCGGCGCTTGTCGAGAATGCTCTCCGCAACCTCGTGGAGAACGCCGTCCGTCACACGCGGCCGGGCGTCATGATCACCGTGGAGGCGGGTCCCGGCGCGGTTTTTTATGTGCGGGACGAGGACGCGGCGGACGGCGATCGGACGGCGTTTCCTGCGGCCCGTCCCGAAGGCGCCGGGCTCGGCCTGCAAATCGTGCGTCGCATCGCCGAGATTCACGGCGGATCGTTTGATCTCGGGCCCTCACGCGACGGGCGAGGATCGACGGCGCGTCTTGCTTTTTATAATAAGCCGGCCGCGCTCGAGCATCAGGAGGAGAGCGCGTTCAGCGCCGCGCCGAGGATGGTCGAGTAGAAGAAGAATGAAATTATACTGTGCATCAAGACCGTGCGGCGCTGGATCTGGTTGGTTACGCTGACGTCGCTCATCGCATAAGTGAGACCGATCGCAAAGGACACATAAAGGAAGTCTTCATAAGCGGGATTGGGAGTGCCGGGAAATGCGAAGCCTCCCCGCATGCCCCCCGGGAAAGGACGGGCGCGCTTATCCGCTTCCTGATAATAGAGCCGCGCATAATGTTGGCCGAACGCGCTGTGGAGCAGCAACCAGGACAGCACGACGGCCGCCGCGCTGAGACCCATCAGCAGCGTGTCATAGGAAGTCCTGCGTCCGACCGTCGTGAGGATCGCGCCTACGCCGCTAACGCCGAGAAGCGCCGTCAGCACCAGCACGATCAGCAACGACCATCGGGTGGGGTCGACCCTGGAAATCCGCTCACGCGTCGCTGGGGCGTCGGCCGTGAAAACAACCACGCCAAGAAAGGCGAGATAGGCCGTGACGCCGATATTCCATGCGCAGAGAATCGAGACGCCCAATCCCCAGTCTTGCCGCCAACCGGCGGCAAAGGCTGCGCCGCCCACGCCGAGACACAGCGCAGCGCGCCGGATGTCGTCCAACCAATAAGCCAAGCGACGAAACAACGCCACGAAATGCTCCCATTGGGCCTCGGCTTTTCGCCAACGGAGATCAGGCGGGCGGCTGCGCGGTCGCAAGCGCGCGGGCGACAAGCTCGGCGATATGCAGCGTCGCGCGGCCTGCGCCCTGCTCGATTTGCTCGCGGCAGCTAAAGCCGTTGGCGAGGATCAGCGTCTCCTCCTCCGCCTCCCGCAGTTTCGGAAACAGCGCGCGTTCTGCGGCGGCGAGCGACACCTCGTATTTTTGCGCTTCAAAGCCGAAGGAGCCGGCCATGCCGCAACAGCCCGCCTGCGTCATCTGCGCTTTGACGCCGAGGCTTTGCAAAAGCCGGCTTTCCGCGTCCGTTTCCAGGACGGCGTGGTGGTGGCAATGAAGATGCACGAGCGCCGCGGCGTCGATGCGCGTGTCGGCGAGCGCCTGCGGCGTCTTGGCGAGAAACTCCGAAAAGAACAAAGTCTGGTCGCAGAGGCGCATCGCTTGTTCGTCGCCGTGAAACAGGCTCGGCAGCTCGTCGCGAAAGGCGCTGACGCAGGCGGGCTCAAGCCCGACGATGGGCGTCCCCGCTTCGATCTCGGGCGTGAGTAGGGCCATATTGCGCCGCCAGAGTTTTTTCGCGCTGTCCAGCATCCCCCAGTCATAGAGCGGACGGCCGCAGCAGACCGGCGCGGGCGGGATGGCGACCTCATAGCCGAGCGTCTCCAAGACGCGCGTCGCCGCGCGCGCCGTGTCCGCCCGGAAGTAATTATTGAACGTGTCGGGCCACAGCAGCACGCGTCCCTTCCGGCCCTTGCGCCCGGGATTTCGCCGCCGCCAGGAAGTGAAACTCTCGCGTGCGTAGAGCGGCATTCGTCGCTCTTGCGCAATGCCGGCGACGCCTTTCAACAAAGGCGCGGAGACGGGGGACGTAAGTAGAAAGTTGACGAGGCCCGGCGCAAAGCTCGCCAAGCGCGACCAGCGATGGATGAGGCCCATCGAATAAGCGGCGCGCGGCCGCAGACGCCCGGCGTAGTAATGCGCGCGAAACTCCGCCTTGTAGGTCGCCATGTCGACATGGACGGGGCAATCTTTCTTGCAGCCTTTGCAGGCGAGGCAGAGATCGAGCGCCTCTTCCACTTCCGCGCTGCGCCAGCCGTTCTTAAGCGGACCGCCGTGCAGCATTTCAAACAGCAGGCGCGCGCGGCCGCGCGTCGAATGTTTTTCTTCACGCGTCGCCATATAGCTCGGGCACATCACGCCGTTCTCACTGCCGATGCGGCGGCAGGTCCCAACGCCGACGCAGCGCCGCGTCGCGCGCGTGAAACTTCCCTTATCTTCGAGATAAGCAAACTGATGCGCAACTTCCGGCGGCTGATAGTCGGGGCCGACGCGCAGATTGGACGTGACGGGGAATGGATCGATCAGCTTGCCGGGATTCATCTGCCCGCGCGGATCCCAGATCCGTTTGAACGCGTGGAAAGCCTCCATGAGTTCCGGCCCGTACATCTTTTGCAGCAAGGCGCCGCGCGCCTGTCCGTCACCATGTTCGCCGGAAAGCGAGCCGCCGTAATGCGCGACGAGTTCGGCGGCCTGATCGAGAAAGGATTGCCAATTGCGCAGACCCGCTTCGGTGCGCAGTTCGAAAGGCACGCGGCAATGGACGAGACCGTCGCCGAAATGCCCATAGACCGCCGCCTCGTAACCGTGCTTGTGGAACAGCGCCTTCAGATCGCGCAGATAATCGCCGAGCTTTTCGCGTGGCACGGCGCTGTCCTCCCAGCCTTCCCAGGTCTCGCGCTCGCCGGGAACATGGGCGGTGACGCCGAGCGCCGCCTCGCGCAGCCGCCAGATTTTCTGTTGCGTCTCCACGCGCGTGACGAAATGGCTGGGATTTCCCTTGCGCCCGAAGGCGTCGGCGAGACGTCTGCCGGCGCTCTCCGCCTCCGACAGCGCGTCGGCGCCGAATTCGACGATCAGCCAGCCGTCGCCCTGCGGCAAGAGTTTCAAATCATCGGTCTGACGGCCTTCCTTGCGGATATAATCGACAAGCAAATCATCCATGCCCTCGAGGCCAATCGGGCCGAAGCCCAGCACTTCGGGAACGGCGTCTGCGGCTTTGAAGATATCTTCAAAGCCAAGGATCACGAGCACGCGCTGCGGCCGGCTCGGCACAAGGTCGAGCGTCGCGGCGAGCACGGTGACGCAGGTCGCTTCCGTGCCGACGAGGGCGCGTGCGACATTGAAGCCTTTCTCCACAAGAAGCTCGTCGAGATTTTCATACCCCGACACGCGGCGGGGGATTCTGGGAAAATTATTTCTGATCAGCGCGCCGTATTTTTGGCGCAGCGCGTCGAGCCCCATGTAAATTTCCGCGCGCCGCCCGCCCTGCGCGATGATTTCGCGAAAAGCGTCGTCGCTGGTCGGGCCGACCGTCATGCGCAGGCCGTCGTAAGTCAGTATGTCGAGTTCGCGCACGTTATCGGAGGTTCGTCCCGCCATGACGGAATGCACGCCGCAGGAATTATTGCCGATCATGCCGCCGAGCGTCGCGTGGTCATGCGTCGCCGGATCGGGGCCGAAGGTCAGTCGATGCGTTTCCGCGGCGCTGCGCAGCGTGTCGAGAATGCAGCCGGGCTCGACCTGGGCCAGCCGGCGCTGCGGATCGAGCCACAGAATGCGGTTGAGATATTTCGAGAAATCGATGAGCAGCGCGACATTGCAGGCTTGCCCCGCGAGACTCGTGCCGCAGCCGCGGAAAACCAGCGGCGCCTCGAGTCGATGCGCAATGGCGACGGCTGCGAGCACGTCGTCAACGCTGCGCGGAATCACCACGCCGAGCGGAACCTGCCGGTAATTGGAGGAATCGGTCGCATAAAGCGCGCGGCTTCCCGCATCGAAACGCACTTCCCCCGAGATTGCGCGCGAAAGCTCCGCTTCGAGTTGCTTGCGCAGCGCAGCCGACGTTGCTTCATATTCGGCGGCGATGCGGCCCGAGGGCGCGGTTTCGACGACGAGGCGGTCAGAACGATCATGGCCGCGACGATGGTCGATATCGAGTCTGCGCGGCATGAGCCTCTCCATTAAGCGCAATTTATTCGGCGTCCTGTCGCTTCGGCGCCAAGACGCTCTCACCTAAATCGATGAGCCGGCGGATGGTCACGCGCCAAGCGCAAGCGCTGACGCTTTCCAGCGCCTTTGCATCCGAGTTTGTTTGCGCAGGTGAAGTCGGCGATGCGTTTCGGGGCGCTCACAAGGGTCGATCCAGAATGCTCGCGCAGGCCCTCGAGCCATGCGCCGCGCCTGACGAGTCGGCCTAACGGGCGGCTGGCTGAATGGTTCCGACAAGGGGCGTGTGTTCACCGGCATTACGCGCATTGCGCATTTTCGACATGCCGATGACGCGCGCCGCCCTAAGTTGTGCGCCTGATGGTCTTTCTTAAGGGCGCACGTCATGGTCAAATCGATCCTGGCCGTTGTAACGCTCGCTGCGTTAGCGTTGTTCGCGGCAGAGTTTCCTGCGCGGGCCGAGCAGCTCGAAAAGCGCGTCGCGCTGGTGATAGGCGAAAGCGATTATGCGGCGGCGCCGCTCGCCACGGCGGCGGCGGACGCGAGCCTTATCGCGCAGACTCTGCAAGCCGCCGGTTTCGACGTGACCGGCGCGCGCAACCTCGACGAAGACTCGCTGCGCCATGCTTTTCGGGACTTTCTCGAAAAATTGCGTGAGTCGGGGCCCGACACGGTCGCGTTGGTCTATTTCAACGGCTATGGCCTTCAGTTCGAGGGAGACGACTTCCTGACCCCGGTCGACCTTGGTCGAGATGAAGACGCGCCCTCGCGATCCGTGCGCGTCTCTGATTTCCTGCGGCAGTTGAACGGGCTTCAGCCCAAGCTCGGCGTCGTCGTGCTGGACGCCGCCCGCTCCGGGCCGTTCGTTATTTCCGGCCAACCGCCAGCGAGCGGCCTCGCGCTCGTCGATCCGGGACAGAAGATCTTGCTCGCCTACAACGCCGCGCCCGGGACCGTCGCCCCGGAGGAGAAGGGCGCTTACGGCGTGTACGCCAAGACGCTCGCCGCAGCCATGCGGGAGGGCGGAGCGGCGATCAATGAAGTTTTCGAGCGCGCGCGGCTGCGCGTCAGCGACCTGACCAGGGGCGCACAAATTCCCTGGAATACAAAGGTCGACGCTTCCTTCGTGTTCTTCCAGAAATCGCCCGAGGCTCCGACGGCGGCGGCGGCGGCCGAACAGAGCGCGGCGATCCTGGACAAGCCGATCCGCAGCCTGGGCCCGAAGGAGGCCTACCTCGCGGCATTGGCGCGCGACACGCTTCCAGCCTATGAGGAATTCGAAAAAACCTATCCCGACGATCCGATGGCGAAGCGGGTCCGGGCGATCATGGCGGCCAGGCGCGAGGCGTTGATTTGGAGCGAAACACGCCACAAGGATACGCCCGAGGCTTACTGGACTTATCTGAGGGAGTATGCGCACGGCCCGCATGTGCGCGATGCGCGGCGCCGCCTCCAGGCCCTGGACGCCGCTCTCGAACCGCCGCGATCCTTCGCCGAGGTGGAGTATGACGTCCCGCCTCCGCCGCGGGACGAGTGGGTTTACGTCGACCGGCCGGTGGTCATTTTCGACGAGTCGGACCTGCCGCCGCCGCCGCCCGTTCCCGATTACCTCGCCCCGCCGCCGCCCCCGGCTTTCGAAGACCTGCCGCCGCCGGTGATCATCGCAGAGCCGCATGCGTTGCCTGTCCCGAATTACGTCCCCTTGCCGCAGTGGGTCGAGCCGCCGAAGCATGTGGCGCCGCCGCCGCAGACGAATGTCATCTACGCCAACCTCCATCATGAGGTCGCCCTCGACAAGGACACGGGCCGCGTCGTCATCAGGAATGCGCGCGGGGAGGTCGTCTCGCCCGAGCAGCCGGCTCCGGGCGCAATGCCCCCAAGGCCAGGCGCAGCGGCGCTGTCGCCGTCCCTGCCGCCCTCAGTCGCCAAGAAAATCGAGGAAGCGCGGCCCGCCAAGCCGACGCTCTCGGAGGAAGGCCGGAGCGCGCTTCCCGGCGCGCCGCAGGCGCCCGCCAAAGCGGCCCCCGAGAGGCCCGAACATGCGCAGCCCGAGAAGAACGCCGGGGCGCCGCAGGGTCCAGGCGCTCCGGCGGTAGCGACCGCCCCGCCGCCGCATGAGCCGCAAGCCGCGCCCGGCGCCGGGACGCAGCCAAAGGCCCAAGCCGGGCCGGAGCGCGCGACAAAGAATCAGGAACTCCGTCCGACCAAAGGGCGCGAGGCGCATCCAGCGGCGCCCCCGGCGGCGCCTGAACAGGCCCGCGCGCCGCAGACCAACAAGGCGACCCCGGAAAGCCGGCGGCCGCACCAACAGGCTGCACCCCCGCAACGCGCTGCGCAGGCGCCGCATGCGCCCCAAGCGGCGCCTGAGCGTCTTCGCCCGGCGCCCGCAGCCCACGCCCGCATGCCGGAGGGGCGCAGCGCGCGCGGGGCGGGCGTCGCAGGGCCGCCCGAGCATGCGCTGAGCGCGCATCCCACCGCGACGAAGCTCCGCGCGCGGAATGGCGAGGCCGCCGCCGCAGGGCGGTCACAGCCTCGGCAGAACCGCCCCCCCGAGCAGGCGGCCGCGCGCCGAGAACAAGGCCATGGACAAGCCTATGCGGCGCCGCGCGGCGCCAGGCCCTTCTCAGGCAGGCGGGAGGACCGGACGATGGCGGCGAGGCCGGGCGCCGGCCAGCCCTCGCCTGCGCGCGGCGCCCCGGCGGATCGGCGCGGCGTCGCGCGCCAAGGCGCCGGGCGGGGAGCCTCCCCCGCAGAAAGGCCCGCTTACGGATTTGCGCCGCCAGCCGCCCAACGAGAAAGCCATAGGGCCTTCGCGCCGGCCATGCAAAGACCAGCCGCCGGCGGCGCGCCGCGTCCTTCCACCGCAACCGTGCCGGCCCACGGGGGTGGGGTCCCACGCGCCGATCACGCCCCAAGGCCAGGCGGAGGAGCAGGATTGCGGGGTCCAGCCGGACCGCAGAGAAAGCCGTGAGGCTCATCGGCCCGACCGCCGCAGTTCC
>JAWOLK010000008.1:0-9323 GCA_033853615.1 Beijerinckiaceae bacterium
ACTTCGATCAGCACGCCGGCGACGGTCGCCAGCGCCGCGCCGGACTGGAAGCCGAAAAGGCTGATTGCAGCGGCGACCGCCAGCTCGAAGAAATTGCTCGCGCCGATCAGGGCGGAAGGGCCGGCGACGCGCCAGGCCACGCCAAGCTCGCGGTTCAGCAGATAGGCCAGCGCCGCGTTGAAATAGACCTGGATCAGAATCGGACTCGCGCGCAAGGCGATGATCAGCGGCTGCTTTACAATGGCCTCGCCTTGCAGCCCGAACAGAATCACCAGCGTCGCAAGCAGCGCCATCAGCGAGAGCGGCCCGAGCGCGCGCAAAGTGTTCTGCAAAGCGCGGCCTCCCCTCAAGATCAGCGCGCGGCGCCAGATTTGCGCGGCGATCACCGGCGCGACAATATAGAGGCCGACCGACAGCAGCAGCGTCTCCCAGGGCACGGTGATCGAGGACAGGCCGAGCAGCAGCGCAACCAGCGGCGCAAAGGCGAAGACCATGATCGTGTCGTTGAGCGCCACTTGCGAGAGCGTGAAATGCGGCTCGCCATCGACGAGATTCGACCAGACGAACACCATCGCGGTGCAGGGCGCCGCCGCCAGCAGAATGAGCCCCGCGACATAAGCGTCGATTTGATCCGCCGGCAGGAAGGGGCGGAGCAGATATTGGATGAAGATCCAGGCCAGCAGCGCCATCGAGAAAGGCTTCACGAGCCAGTTCACGCCAACCGTCACGGCGATCCCGCGCCAATGTTCGCGCACCTCGGCGAGGGCGCCGAGGTCGATCTTCAGCAACATCGGCACGATCATCAGCCAAACCAGCGCCGCGACCGGCAGATTGACCTCGGCGACCGTCGCCGAACCAATCGCGCGGAAAATCGCCGGCGCCGCCTGTCCGAGCAGCACGCCGACGACGATGCAGAGCGCCACCCATAGCGTAAGGTAACGCTCGAACATTCCCAGAGCCGGCGCCGCCGGCAGCGAAGCCGTGGAATGCGTTGCGTCGCTGGTCATTGGCCGTGCTCCTGTGCTGCAAGCTCTTTGTCCGCGGTCGCGCCGATTTCTTGAAGGCGCTCTTTCAAAGACAGCCGATCGAGCCCCGCGATCGGCAGCGCGGTAAACTGAACAATGCGGTTGCGCAAATAGCGGAAGGCCTGCGCGAAGGCGCGTTCCTTGTCGAGATCGGTCCCCTCGACGGCGGCCGGGTCTTCGATTCCCCAATGCGCGGTGACCGGCTTCCCCGGCCAGACGGGACAGGCTTCGCCCGCCGCATTGTCGCAGACGGTGAAAATGAAGTCGATCTGCGGCGCGCCTGGGGCGGCGAACGCGTCCCAGCTTTTCGAGCGCAGGCCGTCGGTCGGATAGCCGAGCGCCGCCAATGTCTTGAGCGCGATCGGGTTCACCTCGCCCTTGGGCTGGCTCCCGGCGGAAAAGACATTGAAGCGCCCGGCGCCTTCTTTGCGCAGAATGCTTTCCGCGAGGATCGAGCGGGCGGTGTTGCCCGTGCAAAGGAACAAGACATTGTAGACGGGTTCCGGCATCGGCGCCTCCTTGGCGCAGCAGGGGGAAAGATCGGCGACGAGCGGCGCGCAGATTTCGGAACGGCCGCCGCAGCAATCGGTGAGCAGAAACAGGGTGAGTTTACGCAAGGCGTCGAGGCGCGCGCGATAGACGATGGAGCGGCCGCGCCTTGCGCTTTGCGCGAGGCCCGCGCGGGTCAAAATGGCGAGATGCGCCGACATGGTGTTTTGCGGCACGGCGAGGAGCCGCGCCAGCTCGCCGGCCGCGACGCCTTCCGGCTCGCGCTGGACGAGAAGCCGGAAGCATTCGATCCGCGTGGGCTGCGCCAGGGCGGCCAGCGCGGCGATGGCCTGGGTAGTATCCATATATCGAGAATATTCGAAACGATGCGCCCGAGCAAGGGCCGGCAAAGCGCCCCGCCCGCCATTGACAGCGTCGCCCGGGCTAGCCTTTATAGAGTTCCGTGGTTATTTGAGCCGGCCGGCTTGCCGCCACGTTAAACAAGGCGCTAAAAGGCCGGGTCTCCGAGAGAACCCGCTTTTTCGCCGCCGCTTTGGCAATTACGTCGTCTCGGAGGAAGCATGACAGACCAGCGCCGCCTGAAGCCCGCCACCCAGCTCGTGCATGGCGGAACGCTGCGGTCCCCCATAGGCGAAGTGTCGGAGGCTTTGTTTCTCACGCAGAGCTTCGCCTATCCGACGATGGAGGCGGCGGAAGCCCGCTTCAAGGGCGAGGACCCGGGCTTCATCTATTCGCGCTTCTCCAATCCGACCGTCGCGATGTTCGAGCAGCGCATGCGCCTGCTGGAGGGCGCCGAGGCGGCCCGCGCCACGGCGAGCGGCATGGCCGCCGTCACCGCCGCGCTGCTCGCCATGGTGAAGGCCGGCGACCATGTGGTCGCGGCGCGCGCCCTGTTCGGCTCCTGTCTTTATGTCGTCGAGGAGCTGCTGCCGCGTTTCGGCGTCGCCTCGACGCTCGTCGACGGCGCCGATCTTTCGCAATGGAAGGCGGCCGTCCGCAAGGAGACCAAGGTCTTTTTTCTCGAAAGCCCGACCAATCCCGGTCTCGAAGTCTATGATCTCCAGGCGATCGGCGACATCGCCCATGAAGCGGGCGCAAAACTCGTCGTCGACAATGTCTTCGCGACGCCGATGTTGCAGCGCCCCTTCGATTTCGGCGCCGATCTCGTCGTCTATTCGGCGACCAAGCACATTGACGGCCAGGGTCGGTGTCTCGGCGGCGTGATCCTCGGGTCGCAACAGCTCATCGACGAGAATCTGCATAATTTCCTGCGTCAAACCGGGCCGGCTCTATCGCCCTTCAACGCCTGGGTGATGCTCAAGGGGCTGGAGACCCTGCCGTTGCGGGTGGCGCAACAGACGGCGAGCGCGCGAAAAATCGCCGATTTCCTCGCCGAGCAGAAGGGGGTCGCCCGCGTGCTCTACCCCTTCCGCGACGACCACCCGCAGGCGGCGCTGGCGCGCAAACAAATGTCCGGCGGCGGCACGCTCGTCACATTCGACGTTGCGGGCGGCAAGGAGGCGGCCTTCCGCCTCGCCAATGCGCTGAAGATCGTGACGATCTCCAATAATCTCGGCGACGCGAAAAGCCTCATCACCCATCCGGCGACGACGACACATCAGCGTCTGACGCCCGAGGCCCGCGCGCGCATGGGGATCGGCGAGGGGATGCTGCGCCTGTCCGTCGGTCTCGAGGACGCCGAGGATCTGATCTACGATCTCGACTGCGGACTGCGCGCCGCCGGGCGCTGACGGCGGCCGCCATTAAAGAGGCCTCCGGTCTCCTATCGGGCCGGAGGCTCTCACTCTTCCTTTTGTGGGTTACGGGGTTCCGCGGGCTGGCCGCTATGGCGGCGCGTCGAAACCGCAGCGGGCGAAGCGCGCCCGGCGCTCCAGATCGATCAAGCGGCGCATCGCCGGCCGCGGCGACGCTGCGACATGAGCTGCGAGGCGGCGCAGCTTTTCGGCAGTATTCGGCGTCAACTCCATCGGCGGCGGCGCGGCCCGGTCTGCGGCGGAATTGTTTCCGTCCTTCTTATAGCGTTGGCCCATATCCTCCTCCCTGCGTCTTTTTGGCGAGCTTGCCGGCGCGGCGGAAACGACCTGCGGCGGCGTCGAGCTTGCTTCAAACGTGACGCGGGGGCGCGCGCGGCTGGCGGGCGGGGTCGCGCCGCGACGGGCGCAGAACCTCGCTGTAGGCGGGGCTGGCGACCCAGGACGCGACGTCGAGCGGGCGCAGCGCGCTCGACGCGGCGCAGGGGGGCGCCGCCCCGCAACAGGCGAGGCAGAAGGTGCAGAGCTGATGGTCGCGGCGTTCATTGGCCGGCTTTTGCCGGTCGATCGTTGCGGCGGCGCCGGCGGAGACGCACAGGTCGCTCGGGCGGTTCTGCGCCCGGGCCGAGCTCGCAGCCATAGGCGCGACGGCCTGGAGCGCCATCGCGACGAGGAAGAGCAAGAGGCTGAACCAGCTGCGCCGCATCGCGCCTCGCCAAGTGCCGGACGCCGGGTTGATCCGAGCGTGCCGGCATCATCGCAAAGGCGCAGCGCGCCGGCAAGCCGGTCTCAGAAAGAAATGCAAGATCCACGCCACCTCATGCGATTACAGCTTGAACGTCGCGCCCCTCTCGGGATCCAGCCTGCACCGCAGCCGCGAGGCCCCCGAGACCAGCCGAAAGCGCAGCCATTTCCGACGGGAGGCGCGAGACATCGCCGCGCAACTGGGATAGTGTGCCCAGGCGGCGGCCTCCCGCGCCGCCAAAGAACCAGTCGTCGTGCAAGTCATGTATACAGCGACCACCAGAGACATTCAGGTCACGGCGATGCCGGACTTCCTCCCCGACCGCTCCGATCCCGAAGAGGGGCGGTATTTCTGGTCCTATACGATCGAGATCGCCAACCGCGGCGTCGCCCGCGTGCAGCTCATCTCGCGCCACTGGATCATCATCGACGCCAACGGCCGGCGCGAGGAAGTGCGCGGTCCGGGCGTCGTCGGCGAACAACCGGTGCTGGAGCCCGGCGAGACCTTCCGCTACGCCTCGGGCTGCCCGCTCACGACGCCCTCGGGCCTGATGCAGGGCACCTATCACATGGTGACCGACGACGGCGAAGGCTTCGACGTCGAGATCCCCGCCTTCTCGCTCGACAGTCCGCTGTCGCGCCCGACGCTGAATTGAGGCGAAGATGCAGGCGCTCGAGGACGCGATTGCGCTGTTGGACCGGCTCGTGGCTTTCGACACGGAAAGCTCGAAGTCCAATCTGCAGCTGATCGACTTTGTCGAGGGCTATCTCAGCGGCCTGGGCGCGCCTTATGTGCGGGCGCTCAACAAGACCGGCGACAAGGCGGCGATTTTCGCGACGATCGGCCCGAACGTCCCCGGCGGCGTGGTCCTCTCCGGCCATACCGACGTGGTGCCGGTCGCCGGGCAGGACTGGACCGGCGACCCCTTTGCGATGCGCCGGCAGGGAACGCGCCTGCTGGGCCGCGGAACCGTCGACATGAAGGGTTTCGGCGCCGTTTGCCTGGCGATGGTCCCTTTCTTCAAGGCGGCTGCGCTGACGCGGCCGATCCACATTTTGCTGAGCTACGACGAAGAGACCACCTGTCTCGGCCCGCTCGACGTCATCGCCCGCTTCGGCCGCGACCTGCCGCGGCCGGCGGCCGTCATCGTCGGCGAGCCCACCTCGATGCAGGTGGCCGACGCCCATAAGAGCGTCGCGACCCATATCACCCGCGTGACCGGCCGCGAGATTCATTCGGCCAATCTGCACCGGGGCGCCAGCGCCGTGCATGTCGCCTGCCTGCTGGTTGGGGAATTGCTGCGCATCGGCGAGGAGCTGCGAGCCGCCGGCGACCCCTCGGGGCGGTTCGATCCGCCCTTTTCCACGGTGCATGTCGGGACCATCGCCGGCGGAACAGCGCGCAACATCGTCGCCCGTCACTGCGAATTCCACTGGGAGTTCCGCGGCCTGCCGGGCGCCGCCTCCGGGCTTGCCCGCGAGCGGCTCGCCGCTTACGCGGAAGGGCTCGCGCGCGAGATGCTGGCGGCCTTTCCCGAGGCGGGGATCGAGACGATCACCGAGGTGGAAGTGCCGGGCCTCGCGCCGGAGCCGGGTTCGGCGGCCGAGCGGCTCGCGCTGCGCCTCGCGCGCGCCAATCACACCATCGCGGTGCCCTACGCCACCGAGGCCGGCCAGTTCCAGAAGGCCGGCGTGCCGACGGTGGTCTGCGGCCCGGGCCGGATCGACGAGGCGCACCAGCCTGACGAGTTCATCGAGATCGGCCAGCTCGCCGCTTGCGTGGAGTTCATGCAGGCGCTGGCGCGGGAATTATCGGCCTGACGAGGGCCGCCCCCTTTGCGGGGGCGCGCCGCAACCGCGGGGTGGGTGAGCCTGAAAGCTTCGGGCGCCTCCCGATCCCGGTCGGTCTCGCGTCAGCAGGTCCACACCCATTGGCCATACCACCAGCGCCAGCAGCCGCCGCCGTAATAGCCGGGCGCGCCCCATCCATAATAGGCGCCCGGCCAGCCGCCGTAATAGCCTCCCCAGCCGCGTCGGTAATAGCCGCCATGCCAAGCTGGACCATACCAGCCGGGGCCATGCCAACCGCCGCCATGCCAGCCGCCGCCATGCCACGCGCCATGGCCGCCACTCCAGGCCCCGTGGCCGCCCCAGCCGCCATGGCCGCCGCGCGCGGCAGCCGAGCCCGGCGCGATCAAAGCCGCAACGACCGCCGCGGCGCAGACTGTCTTCTTGAGCATAGGCTCCCCCTCCCCGGCGACCGTCGGCGTCAGCCCTTCGCCGCGCCGCCCGGAGGCGCCGCCTTGATCTCTATGCTCTTTGCGGCCGGCTTGGCGCCGGCGGGCTTTTGCACCGTCACATGCAGCACGCCCTTGTCGAAATGCGCCTCGACGCCCGACGGCGTGGGCTCGAAGGGCAGCGTCAAGACACGGCGGAACGAGCCGTAGCTGCGCTCGACGACGTGCCAGTCCTTCTGCTTCTCTTCGCGCTCGCGTTTTTTCTCGCCGGAAATCACGACGCGGTCGCCGTCGACTTCGAGCTTCACATCCTTCTCGTCGACGCCCGGCAGTTCGGCGGAGATTTCGATCGCGCGGTCGCTCTCGGCGACATTGATCGCGGGGCTTCCGGCCCCGACCTCGGTCGCCGCGGGCCAGCCCGCCCGCCCGAAACTGCGGGCGAGATCGTCGAACTGGCGGCGCAAGGAGGCGATTTCCTGCGGCAAACCCGTGTCCGTGAAAATATTCGGCAGAAAAGACTTCATCTTGTCCTCCGCTTGCTTGAGCGGCGGCGCAGCTGCGCCGCGCATGGCGATTAATACTTAGGCCAACACGGCCGAGGACAAGGCTTTTGCGGCATTCTGACGCAAGCGCGGGGGACCCGCGATCCTCGCCTTTTCGCCGGTTCCCGCGCGAGAACGAAACGAGCCGCCGAGATCGGCTCCGTCGCCATTGCTTTCGTGAGGTGAGCGGCTATAGTCCGCGGCCATCCAAGGGGCCATTCACGGCCCCCGCCGGTCGCGCCGCTCCCGTCGCGCTACGAGAAGAGATCGCAAGATGAACCTGATTTCGCAAGCACAGGCGCAAGCCGAACAGGCGCCCGCCCCCCAAGCGCCCGCCCCGCAAGCGCCGGCTGCTCAGACGCCGCCCACCACCACCCAGACCGGAACGCCGACGCAGCCGGCCGAGGCGGCCCCCGCGTCGCTGCCCGATCTCTTCGCGCAGGTCGTGCCGATCCTCGTCATCATGGCGATCGTCTGGATCATCGTGATCCGCCCGCAGAACCGCAAAAAAGCCGAGCAGGAAAAGCAGCTGCGCAATGTGCGCCGCGGCGATACGCTGGTGACGTCGAGCGGTCTCATCGGCCGCGTCTCGAAGTCGATCGACGATAATGAGATCGAGCTCGAGATCGCGCCGAATGTGAAGGTGCGGATGCTGCGCAGCGCCATCGTCGAGGTCCGCGCCAAGGGCGAGCCGGTGAAGGACACGCCCGCGCAGAAGACCGCGTCGTCGAAAGGCTGACCGCCCCGCCGCCCGGCGCTCAGGCGCGGGCGGCGCCGCTTTCGCCAAAGACCCGGCAAAAGACTCCGATCGAGGCCGCGTTCGGCCGCCTGCTCGAAACCAACACGATAGAGAAGCAATGCTGCGTTTCGCCACTTGGAAAATTATCGCGATCCTGGCGCTCACGCTGGCCGCGGTGCTCACTGTCGTGCCGAGCATGATATCGCCGGCCGCCTATCAGGCGCTCGCGACGCGCCTTCCCGCCTGGATGACGCCGCCGACCATCGTGCTCGGCCTCGACCTGCAGGGCGGCTCCTATGTGATGCTGGAAGTCGACCGGCCTTCGGTGCTGCACACCCAGGTCATGAACATGCGCGACGACGTGCGCCGCATCCTGCGCGAGGAGAAGGTGGCGATCACCGGCGGCATCGGGACGACCAACCGCGGCGTGCAACTGCGCATCGCCGATGCGGCCGACCGCGCCAAAGTGGCGCCGAAGTTCCGCCAGCTGTCGCAATCCTTCGGCGTGCGGCCCGGCGGCGCGGCGCCGATCGAGGTGGAGGACGCCGGCGACGGCGTCCTGCGGGTCAGCGTCACCGAGGCCGGCGTGACCGACAAGGTGCGCCGCGCGGTCGAGCAATCGATCGAAGTGATCCGCCGCCGCATCGACGCGCTCGGCACGCGCGAGCCGAGCATCCAGCGCCAGGGCGACGACCGCGTGATGGTGCAGGTGCCCGGCCTGCAAGATCCCGAGCAGCTGAAGACCATCCTCGGCCAGACCGCGAAACTGGAGTTCCGCCTTGTCGCCGAGCCCGGCCAGAACCCGGCGGAGGTCGAGGAGCTGGACCAGACCGACCAGCCCGGCAAGATCCCGGTCGAGAAACAGGTGATGGTGCAGGGCGAAGACCTCACCGACGCGCAGCCCGGCTTCGATCAGCAGCGCAGCGGCGAGCCTGTTGTGAACTTCCGCTTCAACATCCGCGGCGCGCAGAAATTCGGCGAGGTCACGTCGAAGAACGTCGGCCGCCTCTTCGCCATCGTGCTCGACAACAAGGTCATCTCGGCGCCGCGCATCCTCACCCCGATCACCGGCGGCTCGGGCCAAATTTCCGGCCACTTCACCGTCGAGCAGGCGAATAATCTGTCGATCCTTCTGCGGGCCGGCGCGCTGCCCGCAAAGCTCAACATCGTCGAGGAGCGCACCGTCGGCCCCGGCCTCGGACAGGACTCGATCGACGCCGGCAAGCGCGCGGCCTATGTCGGCGCCGGCCTCGTCGTCGTCTATATGCTGATCACCTACGGCGTCTTCGGCGTCTTCGCCAATCTCGCGCTGTTCGTGCACATCGCCTTCATCTTCGCCGGCCTTGTGCTGCTCGGCTCGACGCTGACGCTGCCCGGCATCGCCGGCATTGTGCTCACCATCGGCATGGCGGTCGACTCCAACGTGCTGATCTATGAGCGCATCCGCGAGGAGCAGCACGCCGGCCGGTCGATCCTCGCCTCGCTCGACGCCGGCTTCAACCGCGCCTTCGCAACGATCGTCGACTCCAACGTCACCATGTTCGTGGCGGCGGCGATCCTCTATTTCCTCGGTTCGGGGCCGGTGCGGGGCTTCGCCGTCTCGCTCGCCCTCGGCATTCTGACGACCATCGTCACCGCGGTGACGATGACGCGAATGATGATCGCGGTCTGGTATCATTATGCGCGCCCGACGCGCCTGCCGATCTAAAAGGGGCTCTGGCTCATGAAACTGCTTCGTCTCGCCCCGGAGAACA
>JAWOLK010000009.1:0-4904 GCA_033853615.1 Beijerinckiaceae bacterium
CCGGCTTGCAGATCGAGACGACCGGTCATATGATTGCGTCATGAGCAAACGGGACGTCAAGGAAATCCGCGAGAAACTGTTGGATCAGGGGGTCGCCCTGCTGATGGAGCAAGGCTATCACGGCACCGGATTGCAGGAGCTGGTGCAAAAAGTCGGGGTGCCAAAGGGCTCTTTTTACAATTATTTCGAAAGTAAGGAGGCGTTCAGCGCCGAGGTCGTCAAACATTACATCGACCCCTTCATCAAGCAATTGGACAGACATCTCGGGCGCAGGGACATCGGCGCCGAAACCGCGCTTAAAGCCTATTTCGACGAGCTGATCGAGGAGACGGAGCGGCGCGACTTCAAAGGCGGCTGTCTGCTCGGCAATCTGATCGGCGAGATCGGCGACACCAGCGATCTCTGCCAAACCTCGTTGCGCGAAGCCGTGCATCGCTATCGCGACAAGCTGCGCGAGGGGATCGCGCGCGCTCAGCAGGAAGGAAGCTTCCGCGGCGACATGCCGGCCAAGGACATGGCCGATTTCCTCGTAAATGTCTGGCAGGGCGCCCTGTTGCGCATGAAGATCGAGCGCTCCGCCAGCCCGCTGAAACAGTTCTGCGACATGCTGCTGAATGGACTGTTCAAGGCGTAATTATTTGCCCGTTTCTGAGACGACTGGTCATCTGATACGCAAGGGGAGGAACGCATGAACCACAACACGAGAAGAAAAACCCTCGCCGGCCTTTGCCTGCTTCTCGGCGCGCTCGCCGCGCCGCCGGCCGGCGCCGATGAGACCTGCAATTCGCCGTTCATGGCCGGGCTGATCAAGGGCCAGGAGCAATTTCTCCATGTCTGGACGCTCGGCGAAAAGGGCGTCGGCGACGAATCCGACAAGCTGGTGACGATCGACGTGATCCCCGGCTCGCCGACCTATGGCAAGGTGATCCATACGATCTCCGTCGGCGGGCGCGGCGAGGCGCATCACATGGGCTTCACCGACGACCGCAAATATCTGTGGGCCGGGCGTCTCGACGACAGCAAGATCTTCGTCTTCGATGTCGGCTCCGATCCGGCGGCGCCGAAGCTCGTCAAGACCATCGATAATTTCGCCGAAAGCACAGGCTTTGTCGGGCCGCATACTTTCTATGCCCTGCCGGGCCGGATGCTCGTTCAGGCGCTGTCGAACAAGACGGATCACGGCGGCGCGACGGGCCTCGTCACTTACAACAACGCCGGCGATCTCGTCGCGACGACGCCGATGCCGCGTGAAAATGGCGGCGATGGCTATGGCTACGACATCGCCATCAATCCCGCGCAGAACCGCTTACTGACGTCGAGCTTCACCGGCTGGACGAATTACATGATGGACATGGGGCAGCTCGTCCAGGACAGCGCCGCAATGAAGAACTTCGGCAACACCATGGTCCTGTGGGATCTCAAGGCGATGAAGCCGCAGGAGGTGTTTTCCGTGCCCGGCGCGCCGTTGGAGATACGTTGGGCGTTGAAGCCCGGCGTCGATTGGGCGATCACCGCCACGGCGCTCACCTCCAAGCTTTATCTCGTTAAGCAGGATGAAAACCGCCAATGGCGCGCGAAAGCCGTTGCGGATATCGGGGACCCCTCGAAACTTCCACTGCCGGTTGATATTTCAATTTCGGCCGATGCGAAGTCGCTGTGGGTCAATACTTTCATGGATGGTTCGACGCGGCTCTTCGATCTCAGCGACCCAGAGGCGCCGAGGCAAGTTTACACCAAAAAGATCGGCGCGCAGGTCAATATGGTTTCCCAAAGCTGGGACGGAAAGCGCGTCTATTTCACCACCTCGCTGCTCGCCAATTGGGACAAGAAGGGCGCCGATAATGAGCAGTTCCTGAAAGCCTATGCCTGGGACGGCAAGGAGCTCACCGAGCAATTCGCCGTCGATTTCCACAAGGAGGGATTGGGCCGCGCCCATCACATGAAATTCACGGCGCGGACGCCGAAGGCGCTGTGATGGCGCGGCGCGCAGCAAAAACGAGCGCGGCCGTTCTGGCCGCGCTGCTCGCCGCGGAGGCGAGCTGCGCCGGCGAGGCGCCGCTTCTGCCGGCGCCGGGAAGCTATGCGCTCCAGCGCATCCAGCGCACGCCCGATGCGCTTCTTCTCGACGCCGAGGGGAAGCCGGCGGCGCTCTCTTTGGTCACGAGAGGCGCGGTGACGGCGCTTGCTTTCTTCTATGCGCATTGCGTCGACCCGACCGGCTGCCCGGTCGCCTGGTCGACCTTCGAAACAGTGCAACAAGAAGCGAGCGTCGACCCGGCGTTGCAAAACAAACTACGGCTCGCCTTCGTCAGTCTCGATCCGACGCATGATGGGCCGGCGGTCATGCGTTTGCTGCAAAAGGCGAAGAACGGCGCCGCCGCGATCCCCTGGCGCTTTCTCACCAGCCGTTCCGACGCGGAGCTTGCGCCTCTGCTGCGCGCGCTGGGGCAGGACATCGCTTTCGAGAGAGACGCAGCGGGGAGAAGAGGCGGCGCGATCAACCATATGCTGAAAGTCTTTCTGATCGACCCGGACGGCCTGGTGCGCGAAATTTACACCACCGCCTTTCTCACGCCGCAGAGCCTGTTGAACGACGCGCGCACTCTGGCGCTCGAATTTCCGAACGCCCGCAACAGCATGGAGGCCCGCTGACGATGCGTCGGGGAATAATCGTCGCCGCCTTGCTCGCGTCCCTTGGCGCCACGCGGGCCGAGACGCCGCCGCTCGGCCTGCCGCCCGTTCCCGCGGCCGTGGCGGGGACGCCGGCGATGCGCGCGCTTGGCGAAAGGCTGTTTTTCGACCGCAGCCTATCGGCGAATGGCACGCTCTCGTGCGCCATGTGCCACATTCCCGCGCAGGGCTTTGCATCCAACCAGAGCGCGCTGTCGATCGGCATGGAGGGGCGGACGCTGCGTCGCAACGCGCCCTCGCTCTACAATGTCGCCTATAAAAAATATCTGTTTCACGACGGGCGCGAGATCGACCTTGCGGCGCAAGTCTGGGGGCCCCTGCTCACGCCCGACGAAATGGGCAATCCGGCGATCGGCCCGCTGCTCGCGCGTCTGCGTAACGACCCCATCTACGGCCCGGCCTTCGCCGCGGCTTTTCCCGGCGAAGGCGTGACGATGATGACACTCGGCCGCGCCATCGCCGCTTACGAGGCGACGCTCGTGAAGGGCGACAGCCGCTTCGACCGCGCATTGTTCGGCGGCGACAAAAGCGCGCTCACCGCGCAGGAATGGCGGGGTTTTACGCTTTTCGTCTCGAAAGGCTGCGCCGCCTGTCACAGCATCGGGCCCGACGCCGCTTTGTTCACCGACCAATCCTGGCACAACACCGGCGTCGCCTTCAGCCGGCGCGACGCAACGGGCGGCAAGGTCCGCGTCGAGCTTGCGCCGGGCGTCGTCACGATGGTCGAGCTTTCGGCGATCGGACTTAACAATAGCGCTGCGCCCGTCGACCTCGGGCGCTTCGAGATCACGAAGGAGCCGGCAGACCGCTGGGCCTATGTGACGCCGATGCTGCGCGGCGTGAAAGATACTTGGCCTTATATGCACGACGGCGGCATGCGAACGCTCGAAGAAGTCGTCGATTTCTACGACCGCGGCGGCGGGCAAAATCCCGCCCTCGATCCAAAGATCAAGCCGCTCGGCCTCACCGTGGAGGAAAAAGCAGCGCTCGTCGCTTTTCTGAAGGCGCTGTAGGACGCCGTTCGCACCACAGCAGGTCGAGAGAGAAAAGGGATGGCTCCGCGCGGAGACAGGCGCGCAGAGACCAGCCTCCATAGCGCACCGGCGCGATCAGCCGCTCATACAATCAGACTGTTTCGCGTAAGACTAGAAACATCAGCCTGCTTCTCCCTTAACCAAAAATGCGCCCGACTGTTACAGCGATGCTTGACGTCCCCGGATTACGTGAATATTACACGTGCATGAGCTGGGCATGACGTCGCTCTTCCTCAGCGGTGGCTGCCCCGTGCCGAATGCCTAAAAACGCGCAGAGTATCAGAAACATGGCGAGACCAACTCTGACAACATAGCCTCACACGCGCGGTGAAAGCCGCTGGCCGCCGGCGAGGAATCGCCCGCCTTTTTCACATGACGCTTTCGTAGATGCTTTGTCGCTGAGCCGCCTTTTGCGGCCGGCGCATCATCTCGGCGCATTTGCGCGATGAGAAGTGTAATGAATGCAATCGTCGTCCTCGCTTTGCGCAGGCCATACACCTTCGTCGTTTTCTCAATCTGCATCGTGATCTTCGGGGTCATGGCGATCTTCAAATTGCCGACCGATGTCTTCCCGAACATCAAAATCCCCGTCATCGCCGTGGTGTGGTCCTATGCGGGCCTGCTGCCGACGGAAGTCTCCGGGCGCATCACCTATATCTACGAACGGCAACTGACGTCCAACGTCGAAGGGATAGAGCACATCGAAAGCCACTCTTATTACGGCAGCAGCATCATCAAGATTTTTCTCCAGCCGGGCGTTGATCTCGCGGCTGCCGAAGCGGATATCGACTCGATCTCCCAGACCGTGACGAAAGCGCTGCCGCCGGATATTTCTCCGCCGATGGTGATGCGGCTTGAGGCGTCATCCGTGCCGGTGGCGATGCTGAAGGTCACGGCGGAAAAAGGCATGACGCCGGCGGATCTCTACAATCTGGCGAAAAACAAAATCCGGCCTTTCCTGGTGACGATTCCAGGCGCAATCCTACCGCATCCCTATGGCGGCCAAGATAAGCAGCTACTCGTTTCTCTCGATCAGCAGAAGCTCCTCGCCCGACATTTGACGGCGACCGACGTGCATAATGCGCTCGGCCGTCAGAGCGTGGTGCTGCCGGCGGGCGACATCAAACTGAAGGCCACCGACTGGATGGTTCAAACGAACGCCACGCCGCTGCGGGTTGA
>JAWOLK010000010.1:0-3797 GCA_033853615.1 Beijerinckiaceae bacterium
ATGTGGGCCATGATGCCGAAGTTACGGTAGTCCTCGATCGGATGGGAACGTGGCATTGCCTAAATCCTCTTGGACGGAGCCGATTACCAGCGATAATGCGAGAAGGCGCGGTTGGCTTCCGCCATGCGATGCGTGTCTTCGCGCTTCTTCACGGCCGCGCCGCGGTTGTTGGAGGCGTCGAGCAGCTCCGCCGACAGACGATCGACCATCGTCTTGTCGTTGCGGGCGCGCGCCGCAGTAATGATCCAGCGAATGGCGAGAGCCTGACGACGCTCGTTGCGGACTTCGACCGGCACCTGATAGGTGGCGCCGCCGACGCGCCGCGAGCGGACCTCGATCGCCGGCGCGACATTGTCCAGCGCCTGCTTGAAGATCGCCAACGGATCGCTCTTCGCTTTGGTCTCGACCTGATCGAGCGCGCCATAGACGATCGCCTCGGCGACCGACTTCTTGCCGTCGTACATGATCGAGTTCATGAATTTCGCGAGAACCACGTCGCCATACTTGGCGTCCTCGATGACTTCCCGCTTTTCCGCCCTGTGACGTCGCGACATGACCTGAGCTCTCTTTATTCATCGTCATGGCCGGGCTCGCCCGAACCATCCGCTGATTGTGTTTTTTGAGATCCCCGGCTCTCGCTACGCTCGTCCGGGGATGACCCTCGCTACGCTTGGGTCACTTCGGACGCTTGGCGCCATATTTGGAGCGGCGCTGCTTACGGTCCTTGACGCCCTGCGTGTCGAGCACGCCGCGCAGAATGTGATAGCGAACGCCCGGAAGATCCTTGACGCGGCCGCCGCGGATCATCACCACCGAGTGCTCCTGAAGATTGTGGCCCTCGCCCGGAATATAGCCGATGACCTCGAAGCCGTTGGTGAGGCGCACCTTGGCGACCTTACGGAGAGCCGAGTTCGGCTTCTTCGGGGTCGTCGTATAGACGCGCGTGCACACGCCGCGCTTCTGCGGACAGGCGCCGAGATGGCGAGCCTTCTCGCGATAGGTCTTCGGGCGCCGCGGCTTGCGGATCAATTGGCTGATCGTCGGCATTCAAACAAGTCCTTCGCTTCGAGCGAATGGTGAATTCGTGATAACCCGCCTGCGTCAGCTATGACGCAAACGAGCCAAGCGCCCTCGACCCTCACGGTCGAGGCGCTCTATGCGCAGAGGACCCCGGGGTCAACCAGGATCGTGCCTTCCTGTCCAGCGCGTGAGCGCCGGTATGATTACCAATCAGACTTGGCGGTCACAGGTAAGGCGACAGCGTCTAGTCTCGGAGGGTCGCGAACGAGGCGTTTGCGACGGCGTGAAACTACTGCCTGTCGAAAGTGGGCGGAAACTAATCGCGGCGCCGCGCCGCGTCAAGCGCGGATTCCGTCACAATTGCGGAAATTTTGGCGTTTCCCGGCGGACTTCTCGGGAAGACGGCAAATCGTCCGCGGCGCGCGCAAAATCCGGCATGGCGTCCGGCGCCGCGACTGCGCGCCGAACCCGCTTGCCGGCGGCCGCGCGCCGCCCGATACTGCGGCGTTATTTGGGCCCGGCGGGCGGAGAGAATTTCATGCCGAAGAAAATTGTCGTTTTTTGTGACGGCACCTGGAACAGCGAGGACCAGAAGACGCGGGACGGCGTCCCCTGCCCCACCAATGTCCTGCGCATGTTGGAGGCGACGAAGAGCGCCGGCGAGGACGGGGACATACAGATCGTACATTACATCGAGGGCCTCGGCACGCGCCGCTGGGAACGGCTCCTGGGCGGCGGCTTCGGCTTCGGTATTTCCGACAATATCAAGGACGCCTACCGCTTCATCGTCAGTAATTACGACCCCGGCGACAGGCTCTTCCTGATCGGCTTCAGCCGCGGCGCCTTTACGGCGCGCAGCATTGCGGGGCTCATAAACAACGTTGGGATCTTGCGGCGGGAAAAGCTGCATCTCGTCAATGCGGCTTACGACCATTATCGCGACCGGGCCGAGGAATGGCGCCCGCGCGGCGGCAAGTCGATCGATTTTCGCGCCCAAAACAGCCATCCCGACCCGAAGATCGCCTTTCTCGGCGTGTGGGACACGGTCGGCGCGCTCGGCGCGCCCTTCGGCCTCGTGCTGGGCTTTCTCACCGATCTTCTGTTCAAGACCAAATTCCACGACGTGACGCTGAGCCCGATCGTCGAGAGCGCCTATCACGCCATGGCCATCGACGAGCGGCGCTGGCCGTTTCGCCCGACGCTGTGGGCCTGGCATCCGACGCATCAGCAGAGAATCGCCGCGTTTTTGGCGCGGAACGCGCCGCCGCCCTATGAGCAGCGCTGGTTTCCCGGCGTCCATTCCGACGTCGGCGGCGGCTATGAAACCACCGGCCTTTCCGATTGCGCGCTGGCCTGGATGATCGACAAGGCGCAGGCGCATGGGCTTTCGGTCGACTCGAGCGGCGGCGGCTGGCCGATCAAGCCCGATCCGCTGGCGCCGATGCATGATTCGCAGCGGCCTTACTATCGCCTGCCGACGAAACTCTTCGTTTATCGCATGCGCGATCTGGTGAAGCGCCTGCCGCGCCGGCTCCGCGAGCTGTTCATCTCGGACGAGGACGTGCGGCTGATGGATTTCGTCGACGCGAAGGGCGATTTTCACCGCCCTATCGCCGAGGTCTATCACGGCCGATTGTCGCGCTGCGCGGAAGACCGGCTGGCGGCCGGCGATTATGCGCCGGACAATCTCGCATAGGCCGCGCCGTTCAGGCCGGCCGCGCCAGGCCGGCCTCACCCCTCGCCGAAGACGCGGCGGAAGATCGTATCCACGTGCTTGAAGTGATAGGAGAGGTCGAACAGCTCGTCGAGCTCGGCCGGCGAAAGCTTGGCGGAAACGTCCTTGTCGGCGCCGAGCAGCGTGCGGAAGTCGCCCTCGCCGCGCCAGACCGGCATGGCGTTGCGCTGCACCATCGCATAGGCGTCCTCGCGCGAGACGCCCTTTTGCGTCAGCGCCAGCAGCACCCGCTGCGAATGGACGAGGCCGCCGAGCTTATCGAGATTCTTCTGCATGTTCTCGGGGTAGATCACGAGATTCTCGATGACGCCGGTGAGCCGCGCCAGCGCGAAATCGAGCGTCACCGTCGCGTCCGGGCAGATCATCCGCTCGACCGAGGAATGGGAGATGTCGCGCTCGTGCCACAGCGCCACATTCTCCATCGCCGGCGTCACCATGCCGCGCACCAGGCGGGCGAGGCCGGTAAGATTTTCGGTCAGCACCGGATTGCGCTTATGCGGCATCGCCGAGGAGCCCTTCTGCCCGGCCGAGAAATATTCCTCCGCCTCCAGCACCTCGGTGCGCTGCAAATGGCGAATCTCTATGGCGAGCCGCTCGATCGACGAGGCGACGACGCCGAGCGCGGCGAAAAAGGCGGCGTGACGGTCGCGCGGAATCACCTGCGTCGAGACCGGCTCCGGATGCAAGCCGAGCTTTTCCGCGACATAGTCCTCGACCCGCGGGTCGATGTTCGCGAAAGTTCCGACGGCGCCGGAAATGGCGCAGGTGGCGATCTCCCGCCGCGCCGTTACGAGCCGCTCGCGGTTGCGCGCGAATTCCGCGTAAGCCTGAGCGAGCTTCACGCCGAAGGTCGTCGGCTCGGCGTGGATGCCGTGCGAGCGGCCGATGGTCGGCGTATATTTGTGCTCGAAAGCCCGTTTTTTCAGCGCCGCCAGCAGCGCGTCGACATCGGCGATGAGGAGATCGGCGGCGCGCGCGAGCTGCACGGCGAGGCAGGTGTCGAGCACGTCGGAACTGGTCATGCCCTGATGCACGAAGCGCG
>JAWOLK010000011.1:0-14592 GCA_033853615.1 Beijerinckiaceae bacterium
AGCCGGCCGTCGGCCTCCAGCCGTTCCAGGCGCGCGAGCTCGCCTTCCAGCTCGGCCTCAATCTCAAGCAGGTCTCGCGCGCGGTGCAAACCATCATGGGCGCCTATCGCGCCTTCCGCGACAATGACGCGACGATGCTGGAGATCAATCCGCTCGTCGTCACCAAGGACGACAAGGTGCTGGCGCTCGACGCCAAAATGTCCTTCGACGACAATGCGCTGTTCCGTCGCCGCAACATCGTCGACATGAACGACCCGTCGCAGTCCGATCCGCGCGAGGCGCAGGCGGCCGAGCACAATCTCAATTACATCGGGCTCGACGGCGAGATCGGCTGCATCGTCAATGGCGCCGGCCTCGCGATGGCGACGATGGACATGATCAAACACGCCGGCGGCAGCCCGGCCAACTTCCTCGACGTCGGCGGCGGCGCCTCGCCGGAGCGCGTCGCGACCGCCTTCCGTCTCGTGCTGTCCGATCGCCGGGTGAAAGTGGTGCTCGTGAATATCTTCGCCGGCATCAACCGCTGCGACTGGGTCGCGCAGGGCGTCGTCGACGCGGTTCGCGCCGAGAAGGTCGACGTGCCGCTGGTCGTGCGTCTCGCCGGGACGAATGTCGAGGCCGGCCGCAAGATCCTCGAGGAGAGCGGCATAAAGCTGCAGACGGCCGACACGCTGGCCGACGCCGCGCAGAAGGCCGTGGCGGCCGCCAAGGCGCTGTGACGAGGCTCTCTGAACCGACGCAAGGAATCAGTCGGCCAATAGCGCCAGGCGCGGCCGGGAGGACATCATGAGCATTCTCATCGACGAAAAGACGCCGATCCTCGTGCAGGGCATCACCGGCGACAAGGGCAGCTTCCACACCAAGGAGATGATCGACTACGGATCGAATGTCGTCGCCGGCGTCACGCCCGGCAAGGGCGGCAAGAGCGTCCATGGCGTGCCGGTGTTCAACACGGTGAAGGAAGCGGTCAAGGCGACCGGGGCGACGACGAGCATCACCTTTGTCGCGCCGCCTTTCGCCGCAGACGCCATCATGGAGGCCGCCGACGCCGGCATCCGCCTCATTTGCTCGATCACCGACGGCATTCCGGCTCAGGACATGATGCGCGTGAAGCGCTATTTCCTGCGCTATCCGAAGGATCGCCGCCCGATGATGGTCGGTCCGAACTGCGCCGGCATCATCAGCCCCGGCAAGGCCATGCTCGGCATCATGCCGGGCCATATCTACAGCAAGGGCAACGTCGGGCTGATCTCGCGCTCCGGCACGCTCGGCTATGAGGCGGCGTCGCAGCTCAAGGCGCTGGGCCTCGGAATTTCTACATCCGTCGGCATCGGCGGCGACCCGATCAACGGCTCCTCCTTCCTCGATCACCTCGTGCTGTTCGACAAGGACCCCGACACCGAAGCCGTGTTGATCATCGGCGAGATCGGCGGCCCGCAGGAGGCCGAGGCCGCGGCCTGGATCAAGGAAAATTTCTCGAAGCCGGTCATCGGCTTCGTCGCCGGCCTGACGGCCCCGAAAGGCCGCCGCATGGGCCACGCGGGCGCGATCATCTCCTCGACCGGCGACAGCGCCGCCGAGAAGACCGAGATCATGAAGTCCTACGGTCTGACCGTCGCGCCGAACCCGGCCGAATTCGGCACGACCGTCGCCAAGGTGCTGAAGCGCGCCTGATCTTTTGCACGGCGCGCCCAGCGCGCGCCGCGCCCTTACTCATTTTTCCCCCGCGCCCGCAGCAGGAGAGCGCATGACCGCCGACGCCAGAGACGAGACCAGAGCGCAGCCGCCCCTCGCGCCGTCCGCCTTCGCAACGCGATCGGTGAAGGAAGCGTCGCAGTTTCTCTTCGACCAATTGCTCTGGGTGGTGCACAGGCACATGCCGGAGATCGAGCCGGTCCTGCGCGGCGAGGCGTCGAGCGCCGCGCTGACCGATCAGCAGATGGCGCGGGTTCTGCAGGCGCAGGGCATTTTGTTCCAGCTGCTGTCGATCGCCGAGCAGGCCTACGCCATGCGGCGGCGCCGCCACATCGAGCGCGAGAAGGGGCACGACCGCCTGCTCGGCACCTTCGATCAGGTGCTGGAAAGCGCCGCCCGCGCCGGCGTTCCGGCGCAGGAAATTCATGGGCAGCTCGAAACCCTGCGCATCCGCCCGGTCATCACCGCGCATCCGACCGAGGCGAAGCGCGTCTCGATCCTGGAGAAGAACCGCCGCATCTATCTGCTGCTGCGCGACCTCGAATCGACGCGCTGGACCGACCGCGAGCGCGAGACGCTGGGCTCGGCGCTGCGCGACCAGATCGAACTCCTGTGGCTCACCGGCGAGTTGCATCTCGAAAAGCCGACCGTCGCGCATGAGGTGGCCTGGGGTCAGCATTTCTTCCAGGAGTCGATTTTCGATCTCGCGCCGGATCTGCTGCTCTCCTTCGAGCGCGCGCTGGCGAAGCACTATCCGTCGGAAAAATTCGAAGTGCCGCCCTTCTTCCAGTTCGGCTCCTGGATCGGCGGCGACCGCGACGGCAATCCCTTCGTCACCAACGCCGTGACCCGCCAGACGATGCGCGACAATGCGCTGGCGAGCCTGCATTATTACCGCCATCGGGCGCTCGAGCTGACGCGCATGCTGTCGATCAGCTTCCGCGCCGGAAGGATTCCGGACTCCTTCCTCGAGGAGCTTCAGCGCAAGCTCGCCATGCTGCCGGACGGCGAGGCGATCCGCGCCCGCAACCCGAACGAGCCCTACCGCCAGTTCATGAATATGATCCTGCACAAGCTGGATCAGACCATCCGCGCGGCGGAGGACAAGCCGGTGGAAGGCGTGCGCTACGCCAACGCCGACGAGCTGATCGACGAGCTGCTGATCGTCGAAGCGGCGCTGACGGAAGCCAGCAGCCGCGCGCTCTCGGTGGATCTCGTGCGGCCGCTGCGCCGGGCAGTGCAGATTTTCCGCTTCAGCACGGTGCGTCTCGATCTGCGCGAGAACACGACGCGGACCACCAAGGCGCTGCACGATCTGTGGCGCGTCAAGACGGGCGGCGACAAGCCGCCGGCGCTGCTGACCCCGGAATGGCGCGCCTGGCTCGACAAGGAATTGGCGCAGCCGCTCGATGTGCGCGCCGATCGCGCCAAGCTCGCCGGCGAGACCCGCGACACGATCGAAATGTTCGAGGTCGTGACGGACATGCGCACGCGTCTCGACCGCGAGGCCTTCGGCAGTTTCATTCTGTCGATGACCGGTTCCGTCGACGACGTGCTCGGCGCCTATGTGCTGGCGCGCGAGGCGGGCCTTTTCGTCGAGGGCGAGGGCGGCCCCGTCTGCCCGCTGCCGATCGTGCCGCTGTTCGAGACCATCACCGATCTGCGCGACGGGCCCGACATCATGCGCGAATTGCTGCATCAGCCGATCGTGCGGCGCAGCACCCATGCGCAGGGCGATCTGCAAGAGGTGATGATCGGTTATTCCGACTCCAACAAGGACGGCGGCTTCCTGCCGTCGAACTGGGAGCTGTACAAGGCGCAGGCGCGCCTCACCAAGGTCGGCATAGAGGAGGGCGTCGCCATCGCCTTCTTCCACGGCCGCGGCGGTTCGGTGAGCCGCGGCGGCGCCCCGACCGGCCACGCCATCGCCGCCCAGCCGGCGGGCTCGATCCGCGGCCGCTTCCGCGTCACCGAGCAGGGCGAGGTCGTCTCCTTCAAATACGCCAATCGCGGCACGGCGGCCTATCAGATGGAGCTGCTCGCCTCGAGCGTCTTCGCCCATGCGCTGAAGTCGGAGCGCGAAGAGGCGCTCGTCCCGCGGGCCGAATTCGACGAGGCCTTCGAGGCGATCTCGACCGCCTCGCTCGCCGCCTATCAGAAATTCGTCGGCGATCCCGATCTCGTCGCTTACTTCCAGGCTGCGAGCCCTCTCGAAGAGATTTCGCTGCTCAACATCGGCTCGCGCCCAGCGCGACGTTTCGGCGCGAAGAGCCTCGCCGATCTGCGCGCAATTCCGTGGGTCTTCGCCTGGTCGCAGAACCGCCATGCGATCACCGGCTGGTTCGGCGTCGGCTCCGGCCTCGCGCATTTCCTCGATTCGCATGGCGCGGCCGGTCTCGAGCTGCTGCGGCACATGTTCGCCGATTCGCGCGCCTTCCGGCTGATCCTGGACGAGGCCGAGAAGACGCTCGCCATGGTCGATCTGTCGATCGCCCGCCAATACGCCTCGCTGGTCGCGGATACGGCGGCGCGCGACAAGGTCTTCGCGGCGATCGAGGCGGAACATGCGCTGACGCGCGACAGCGTGCTGCGCGTCACCGGCGGCAAGGAAGTGGCCGACCGCTTCCCCGCCTATCGCCAGCGGCTCGCGGATCGTCTGCCGACCGTCAACGAGGTCAATCGCGAGCAGGTCGAATTGCTGCGCCGCTTCCGCGACGCCCAGGACGAAGAAACCAAAGAGGCCGTCAAGGCGCCGCTGCTGCTGTCGATCAGCTGCATCGCCGCCGGCCTCGGCGCCACCGGATAAACCTTTGAATTCCCGCGCGTCCGCGCGGGAGACCCAGAAAGAGAAAGGAATAGATTATGAGCTTTACGCTGATCGAGCAGGCGACGCCGCGTCTGCACCGCTCCGAACTCGCCGTTCCGGGCTCCGCGCCGGGCATGTTCGAGAAGGCCGCGCAGTCGAAGGCCGACGTCGTGTTCCTCGATCTCGAAGACGCGGTTGCGCCGGACGACAAGGAGCAGGCGCGCAAGAACATCATCCAGGGCCTCAACGACATCGATTGGGGCAAGAAGACCATGACGCTGCGCATCAATGGTCTCGACACGCATTACTGCTATCGCGACGTCGTCGACGTTCTCGAAAACTGCCCGCGCCTCGACGTGGTGCTGATCCCCAAGGTGGGCGTGCCGCAGGACGTCTACGCCATCGACATGCTGATCACGCAGATCGAGCAGTATAAGAAGCGCACCAAGAAGATCGGCATCGAAGTGCTGATCGAGACCGCGCTCGGCATGGCCAATGTCGAGGCGATCGCCCAGTCCTCGAAGCGTCTCGAGGCCATGTCCTTCGGCGTCGCCGACTACGCCGCTTCGACCCGTGCGCGCACGACCGTCATCGGCGGCGTGAACCCGGATTACGGCGTCCTCACCGACAAGAACGAGAAGGGCGAGCGCGATTATTACTGGATGGACCAGTGGCACGCCGCGCAGACGCGCATGATGGTCGCCTGCCGCGCCTATGGCCTGCGTCCGATCGACGGCCCCTTCGGCGACTTCAACGATCCGGAAGGCTATAAGGCCGCCGCCAAGCGCGCCGCGGTGCTCGGCTATGAGGGCAAGTGGGCGATCCACCCCTCGCAGATCGAACTCGCCAACGAGGTCTACACCCCCTCGGAAGCGGAAGTGACCAAGGCCCGCCGCATCCTTGCGGCGATGGAAGAGGCCGCCAAGCAGGGCAAGGGCGCCGTGTCGCTCGACGGCCGCCTCATCGACATCGCCTCGATCCGCATGGCCGAGGCGCTGATCGAGAAGGCCAACGCGATCAGCGGTTCGTAAGCTTCTTCATCTTCCTGCGCTTGCAGGGGGAGGGTTAGGCCCCTCTCCCAGCCTCTCCCCGCAAGCGGGGAGAGGAGTCTTGGCGCCGCCCATTGCCATGTACGGATTCACCCATGTCTGACGACACCCGCCAGCTTCTCCGCGACATGTTCGACGCCGCCGTCGGCGCCGCGCATCCCGCGCTCTGCGTGCCGCCGCATCTCGCCAAGATCGCGCCGCCCAAGGGGCGCACCATCGTCGTGGGCGCCGGCAAGGCCGCCGCCGCCATGGCCGCCGCGGTCGAGGCGCATTGGCAGGGGCCGCTGGAAGGTCTCGTCGTCACACGCTACGAGCATGGCGCGCCGACGAAGCAGATCGAGGTGATCGAGGCGGCGCATCCGGTGCCGGACGCCGCCGGCCGCGCGGCCGCGGGCCGCATTCTCGAGAGGGTGCAGGGCCTCACCAGCGACGATCTGGTGCTGGCGCTGATCTCCGGCGGCGGCTCGGCGCTGATGGCGCTGCCGGCCGAGGGCGTCACGCTCGAAGAGAAACAGGCCGTCAACAAGGCGCTGTTGAAGAGCGGCGCGAATATTTCCGAGATGAATTGCGTGCGCAAGCATCTCTCGGCGATCAAGGGCGGCCGCCTCGCCCGCGCCGCCGCGCCGGCCCGCGTCGTGGCGCTGATGATCTCCGACGTGCCCGGCGACGATCTCTCGGTCATCGCCTCCGGGCCGACCGTGCCCGACGCCACCACGCGCCAGGATGCGCTCGCCGTCATCGAGAAATATAAGATCGACGCGCCCGCTTCCGTGCTCGCGCATCTCAACAGCCCCGCTTGCGAGACGCCGAAGCCCGGCGACCCGATCTTCGAGAATGTGCAGAATATCCTGATCGCCACGCCGCAGGGCTCGCTCGATGCGGCCGCGGCGGTCGCCCGCAAGGCCGGCTTCACGCCCTGCATCCTCGGCGATCTCGAAGGCGAATCGCGGGACGTGGCGCTGGTCCACGCCGGCATAGCAAAGCAGATCGCGCTGCACGGCCAGCCCTTCGAGCCGCCGGTCGCCATCATCTCTGGCGGCGAAACGACGGTCACCGTGCGCGGCAAGGGCAAGGGCGGCCGCGACGCCGAATTCCTGCTCGGGCTGATGCTGGCGCTGGAAGGCTTTGGCGGGATCTCGGCCATCGCCTGCGACACGGACGGCATAGACGGGGTCGAGACCAACGCCGGCGCAATCATGCTGCCGGACAGTTTTGCGCGGGCCCGCGCCCAGGGTCTCGATTTGAAGGCGCTCTTCGCCAATAATGACGCCTTCACGGCCTTCGAGGCCCTCGGCGGTCTGGTCGTCACCGGCCCGACGCGGACCAATGTCAATGATTTCCGGGCGATTCTGGTGCCGAAGCGGGCCTGAGCCAACATAAAGCGGCGGCCAGGGCGAAGGTCCGCGCCCCGTCAACGCGAGCGCAGCGAAGCGATCCAGGGGGCGGCGCGCGGCTCTGGATTGCATCGTCGCTGCGCTCCTCGCAATGACGCCCATGCTCCTTAAAGCACGCAGTCGGTAAAGGCGCGATTCAAGTCGCCGCGCCAGGCGCCGCGGTAGAGCGCGAGCCGCCGCTCGGCCAGGGTGCGCCCTTCCGCAACAATCTCTTCGAGCGGCGCGAGGTAGATCGTCTCGTCGGCGCCGGTCGCATCACGTTTCGCCCGCCGCGTCAGGCCGCCGCGCGCCAAGGCCAGCATATCGGCGGCGATATCGCGCAAGCTGCGTCCGGCGATGGTCGCCTTCAGCGCAAGGCGCGGAACATCGGCGCGCAACTGCTCCCGCTGCTCGGCGGTCCAGCCGCGAATCAGCTCATAGGCCCCGTCGAGCGCCGCCGAATCATAGAAGAGGCCGGCGAACAAAGCGGGCAGGGCGGTGATGTGGCTGCGGGGGCCCGCATCGGCGCCGCGCATTTCGAGATAGGTCTTGAGACGCACCTCCGGGAAGATCGTCGACAGGTGATTGGCCCAGTCGGACATGGTCGCCCGTTCGCCCGGCACTTGCGGCAGGCGCCCGGCGAGCAGGTCGCGGAAGCTCGCGCCGGCGACGTCGTGATAGACATCGCCGCGCTTCACGAAATACATCGGCACGTCGAGCGCGTAATCGACATAGCGCTCGAAGCCGAAGCCCTCCTCGAAGGCGAAGGGCAGCATGCCGGTGCGCGCCGGATCGGTGTCCCGCCAGATATGCGAGCGCTGCGAGAGAAAGCCGGTCGGCTTGCCGTCGAGGAACGGCGAATTGGCGAACATCGCCGTGACCGCCGGCTGAAGCGCGAGCCCGACACGCACCTTGCGCGCCATGTCCGCCTCGCTGACAAAGTCGAGATTGACCTGGATCGTCGCGGTGCGGAACATCATGTCGAGCCCGAGGCCGCCGACCTTCGGCATATAGGCGGACATGATGCCGTAGCGCTGCTTGGGCATCACCGGCGTCTCCGCCCGCGACCACACCGGGCTGGCGCCGAGATCGAGAAAGGCGACGCCGAGCCGCCCGGCCACGGGGGCGAGCGCCGCAAAATGCTGGTCGAGCTCCGCCCGCGTCTCATGCACGGTGAGCAGCGGCGCGCCGGACAGTTCGAACTGTCCGCCGGGTTCCAGCGAGATCGCTGCGCCGGCCGCGGCGTCGTAAAGGCCGATCAGCGCGTCGCGGTCGCAGATGGACTCCCAGCCCAGACCATCGCGCAATCCCTCCAAAAGGCCCCGCACGCCGCCGCGGCCGTCGGCCTCCGCATAGGGAACCGGCCGGTGGTTGGCCGCGAAGAAGGGTATCTTCTCGTGCTCGGTCCCGACGCGCAACGCCGCGGCGTCTCGTTTCACCCCGGCCTCGAGCGAGGCGACGAGTTCGTCGCGCGACGAGATCGGCGTGGAGTCATTCACGTCGCGGGCCATGGATCAGCTTTCATTCCTGTGCGAGGCGGCGCCGGAGCCGGCGGGCCGAAGAGGGGGAGCTCAAACAGCGAGCTTGGCCGAGGCTGATTGCCCCGAAACGACCCCTCTGCGCAAGCCCCGGGCGCCCGCGCCGCTCTAAAACTCTTATGTAGAAAGGCGCGCCTGCGAGACCCGTGCTTTGCAGCGGGAAGGCGCTTCGCCGGCCGGGCCCGCGACCGGTTTTTTTCCGGCGACAGCGGTTAAGGCCTAGGCTAAGTTCCGAAAGGCCCATCCGCTCGCGCCAGAAAGAGACGCATGCGTAAGATCTCAGCCCGTTTCCTGCCCCGCCGCGAAGGGTCGGTCTCGATCGAATATGCGTTGATCGCCTTTCTGATCTCGATCCTCATCGTCGCCGGCGCGACGGCGATCGGGACCAAGCTTTCCGCAAGCTATTATGGCCCCGTCGCCGGCAATCTGCCCTGATCAGAGCCGCCGGGGGCCGAAGATTTCTCCCAGCGCGTCGTCGAGCTCCGTGTCGTGACCGCTGACGCCGCCTTGCGCCGCAGCCGGTTGCAGCGCGTTTTTCAATCTCGTCAAAGCGTCCCGCAGCGCGGCCGGATCGAGCCCGCCCGGCAGAGGCGCGGGCGCCGGGGCGGGCGTCGGCGCCTGTGGGCGGCCGCCGAAAAGCGCGCCGAGCAGGCGCCCGAGCAGCCCTCCGCCGCCGCCGCCGCCGCTGCGTGGGGCCGGCGCGGGCGCTTGAAGCTCGTCGAGAATGTCGCCGAGACCGCCGGCCTTGCCGCGCCCGCCGAGAATCTCGGCGAGCCCGCCGCTCTTGACGATCTGGGCGAGAATCGGCGCAAGCCCCTGGGCGTTCAGCGATTTGAACAGGCCGCCGAGGACCACCGCGGCGAGCACGGGCAGGAGCTGGGATACGACGTCGGGACGCAGGCCGCTCGCGCGCGCGGCGATCTGCGCGACCTTGCCGGGGGCGTCGGCCGAGCCGAACAATTGCGTGAGAATCTCGCGGCCCTGTTCCACCGTGTCCGGGGCGTGGGCGGTCTCGGCGTCGAGGAAAGCCGCGTGCTGGGGCGTCTCTTCCGCCACGGCGGCGATGATTTTCTCCAGCGCGCCGGGATCGTCGGCGGCGCGGCGCAGCCCGGCTGCGAGCGCGGGCTTGAGCGCGTCGACGGCGGCCGCCGTCTGCTCGGAGGAAAGCCCGAGACGCGCGGCGGCGTTGTCCACCAGCCGGCCGTCCTGCGCGTTCAAAAGAATGTCTGCAATGCTCGACATCGGCGTTCCTCCCCCGCGGGACGCGCCCTGCGAAGCGGCTCCCGCCCGTTTTTTCCTCGCGGACCGATGCTAGCGCAAGGCCGGGCGAATCGCGAGACGATTTCGGGGTCACGGCTGCGCCCCGGCTTGCGGCTTGACAGTCTGTGCGGGGCGCCACATTCAACGGCGAGTCGCCGCGCCCGCCCCGCTCGCTCCGGCGCGCATGCAAGGCGCATCGGCGATCCCCTGGAGGGATCGCGGTTTTATCGAGCGCGGCGTTCGTTTTCGTTTAGAGCCCGCCGGCTCCGTGCAAAAAGGCCGAGAATGACCATCGACCAAAGCCGCGCCCAGCCGTCCGCAAACAAGCCGCCGTTGAAAATTCTCTTGTGCTCGCCGCGCGGCTTCTGCGCCGGCGTGGTGCGCGCGATCGACGCGGTCGAGCGGGCGCTCGCCAAATTCGGCCCGCCGGTCTATGTGCGCCATGAGATCGTGCACAACCGCTATGTCGTCGAATCGCTGAAGGCGAAGGGCGCGATCTTCGTCGAGGAGCTCGCCGAAATCCCGCAGACCGAGGCGCCGGTGATCTTTTCCGCCCATGGCGTCGCGAAGTCCGTGTCGGCCGAGGCGGCCGAGCGCAATCTCCTCGCCATCGACGCGACCTGCCCGCTCGTCACCAAAGTGCATCGCGAGGCGGAGATTCATTGGCGGCGCGGGCGCCGCATCCTGCTCGTCGGCCATTCCGGCCATCCGGAAGTCGTCGGCACCATGGGGCAATTGCCGGACGGCGCGGTGGTGCTCGTCGAATCGGTCGAGGACATCGATAAAATCTCCTTCGAGGACGAGGAGAATCTCGCCTATGTGACGCAGACGACGCTGTCGCTCGATGATTCGCGCGAGATCATCGAGGCTCTGACGAAGCGCTTTCCGTCTATCGTCGGGCCGCATAGGGAGGACATCTGCTACGCCACCACCAACCGCCAGGCGGCGGTGAAGGAAGTGGCGCCGCGGGTCGACGCGGTGATCGTCGTCGGCTCGCCGAATTCCTCCAACTCCCAGCGCCTGCGCGAAGTGGCGGAGCGCTCCGGCGCGCCGGCGCAGCTGGTGCAGAGCCGCGGCGAGATCGACTGGAGCCGGTTCGGCGACATTCGCTCGCTCGGCATCACCGCCGGCGCCTCGGCGCCGGAAGTGCTGGTCGAGGAGATCATGGACGCCTTCGCCGAGCGTTACGATATCTCCGTGGAGACGGTGTCGACCGCCGACGAGAGCGTGTCCTTCCCGCTGCCGCGGGAACTGCGCGCGATCGCGTGAGACCAGCGCCGGCGGAGCCTCGCCGGGCGACCAAACCGGCGGAACAGGCAAGGCATGGCCGTTTATACGGAAGTCGACGACGAGGAGCTGATCGCTTTCCTCGCCAATTATGAGCTGGGCGCGCTCCTCTCCTGCAAGGGCATTGCGGAGGGCGTCGAGAACTCGAACTTTTTCCTGCACACGACAGCCGGAAATTTCATTCTCACGCTCTATGAGAAGCGTGTCGACGCGGGCGATCTGCCCTTTTTCCTCGGCCTGATGGAGCATCTTGCGGCGCGCGGGCTCACCTGTCCGCAGCCGGTGCGCAACCGCGCCGGCGAAGCGCTCGGGCGTCTCGCCGGCCGCCCTGCGGCGATCGTCACCTTTCTCGACGGCTATTCGGTGCATCACCCCGAGGTCGCCCATTGCGCGGCCCTGGGCGAGGCGCTCGCCAGGCTGCATCTCGCCGGCGCGGGCTTTGCGCTGCGCCGCGCCAATGCGCTCTCCGTCGCCGGATGGCGGCCGCTGTTTACGCCGCAGGCGGCGCGCGCCGACGAGGTCGCGCCGGGCCTTGGGGCGCTGATTGCGGCCGAGCTCGACCATCTGGAGAGCCATTGGCCGCGCGATTTGCCGGCAGGCGTGATCCATGCCGATCTTTTTCCCGACAATGTGTTCTTCCTCGGCGAGCGGGTGTCGGGGCTGATCGACTTCTATTTCGCCTGCGTCGATTTCCTCGCCTACGACCTCGCCATCTGCCTCAACGCCTGGTGCTTCGAGGTCGACGGCCGCTATGACGCCGCCAAAGGCCGGGCGCTGCTCGACGCATATCGCCGCGCGCGCCCGCTGACCGAAGCCGAGATTGCGCAATTTCCGCTGCTCGCGCGCGGCGCGGCGATGCGCTTCCTGCTCACCCGTTTCGTCGATGCGCTGAATGTGCCGCCCGGCGCGCTGGTGAAGCCGAAAGACCCGCGCGAATATCTGCGCAAGCTTCAGTTTCACCGCAGCGTCGGCTCGGCGCGGGAGTATGGTCTCGCGTCATGAGCAAACGCGTGCAAATCTGGACCGACGGCGCCTGTTCGGGAAATCCGGGGCCCGGCGGCTGGGGCGCCATTCTGCGTTTCGGCGACCGCGAAAAGGAGCTTTCCGGCGGCGAGCCGGCGACGACCAACAACCGCATGGAGCTGATGGGCGCCATAGCGGCGCTGGAGGCGCTGACCCGGCCCTGCGCGGTCGATCTCTATACGGATTCGCAATATTTGCGCGGCGGCATCACCTCCTGGCTGCGCGGCTGGAAGGCGCGCGGCTGGAAAACCGCCGACCGCCAGCCGGTGAAGAATGTCGAACTGTGGCAAAGGCTGGAAGAGGCGACCGAGCCGCACGACATCGCATGGCACTGGGTGCGCGGCCACGCCGGCGACGAGATGAACGAGCGCGCCGACGCGCTGGCCCGCGCCGGCATGGCGCCTTTTCTCAGGAGATCGACCAGGGGCGCGTAAGCTCTCGCGGGCTTCCCCGATCTTGCCCCTGCTTGGCGCCCGCCTAAGTCGATTTTCATCCGACTCTTCTCTTCTCACACTGGGCGCGGTCGAAGCCGCGCCCCTTTCGTTCGCGCGCTCGCGAAAAAACGCTGGCTTCCGGGCGGCATGCGGCGGACTATGCCGGAGAGTGAGTAAGGAGCGCCCGTGGTGGAGACGTTTTCGCTGCCGCAGAGCCGCCGCATCTTTCTTGCCGCCGTCGCGCTCGCCGCCCTGTCCGGCGCCGCCCTGGGGCAGGACATGCTGCGCGGCGTCGATCTCAACCAGCCGGCCTATACGCGCGCCGACACGACCCGCGCCGAGATCGCGGCCGCGCGCGCCACTCAGAAAGAGAAGCTCGACCTCTCGGGGCGCAGCCTCAACGGGCTCGATCTGTCGGGTCTCGATCTCACCGGCGTCAATCTGCGCGCCGCCCGGCTCGTGAAGACGCGGCTCGCCGGGGCGAAGCTCGACGGCGCCATTCTCGATCAGGCCTGGCTGCTCGAGGCCGATCTCACCGGCGCTTCGCTCAAAGGCGCCCATGTCTTCGCCGCGCAAATGCAGCGCGCCCGCGCCGACCGCGCCGATTTCTCGCGCGCCCGCGTCGCCGGCGATCTCACCGGCGCCTCGCTGCGCGGCGCAGTCTTCGACGGCGCCGATCTTTCCGCCGACATGAAGAACCAATCGATGGGGCTGATGCGCGCCGCGCTGCCGATGGCGCAGCTCGAAGGGGCGCGTTTCGTGGGCGCCAATCTGGCGCGCGCCGATCTGCGCTTCATCCATGCGGCGGGCGCGGATTTTTCGGGCGCGTCGCTGGAGGGCGCCGACGCCTCCGGCGCGGATTTCGCCGGGGCGCTGTTCACGGGGGCCAGGACGCAGGGGCTCGACCTCGATTCGGCCCGCATCGACGCCGCCGCCTTCGACCTTTTGAGGGACGCGCAAAATCTCGACCGCGCGCAACGCCAATGACGCAAGAGCTGCGCATAGGAATCGACCTCGGCGGCACCAAGATCGAGGCCGTGGGACTCTCGCGCGGCGGCGTCGTCGCAAGGAAGCGCGTGCCGACGCCGGCGAATGATTATGAGGCGACGCTCGCGGCGATCGCGACGGTCGTGGAGGCGATCGAAACCGAGGTCGGGGCGCGCGGAAGCGTCGGCGTCGGCACGCCGGGGGCGATCTCGCCGCGCAGCGGCCTCATCAAGAACTCGAACAACACCGGGCTGAACGGCAAGCCGCTCGACAAGGATCTCGCGCTCACGCTCGGCCGGCCCGTGCGGATCGAGAACGACGCCAATTGCTTCGCATTGTCCGAGGCGGTCGACGGCGCCGGCAAAGGGGCGAGCGTCGTCTTCGGCGTCATTATCGGCACGGGGGTCGGCGGCGGGATCGTCGTCGACGGGCGGCCGATCTCCGGGCGCAACCGGCTCGCCGGCGAATGGGGGCATAATCCCTTGCCCTGGATGACGGCGGAGGAATATCCCGGCCGGCGCTGCTATTGCGGCCATGACGGCTGCATCGAGACTTTTCTGTCCGGCGGCGCGCTGGCGCATGATTTCTTCGAGCGCAGCGGCGAGACGGCGGGGGGCGCGGAAATCGCCGCGCGCGCTGCGGCCGGCGACGCCCATGCGCGCGACAGTCTCGACGCCTATCGCGACCGGCTCGCCCGCGCGCTGGCGCATGTCGTGAACATGCTCGACCCGGATGTGATCGTGCTCGGCGGCGGCGTGTCCAATATCGCGCAGATCTACGAGGGGCTCGAGCGGCGCGTCGAATCTTACGCCTTCACCGATGCGCTCGACACGCGGATCTTGCCCAATGTCCATGGCGACGCGGGCGGCGTGCGCGGCGCCGCCTGGCTGTGGGGCGGGCCGGGAGGCGCGTGAACCGCCGCGGCGGTTGTGCGCGCAATTGAAATTACACGCGTTTGTCTATGGTGAGCCCGGGCTTTCGCGCCTAGCCTGCACCTTGTCGTTCCAAAGAAAGAGCCGCTCCTTTCGGAACGGCGGTCGCCCGCGGGCGGGAACGCAGGAAAGGGTTTCGCATGACGAGAATCACACGCGTGGTGGGTCTTCTCCTGTGCCTCGCGGCGTCCGGGGTCTCGACCGGCGC
>JAWOLK010000012.1:0-9789 GCA_033853615.1 Beijerinckiaceae bacterium
TTGAGCCCCCTTGCCCCGCCGCGCTCAGCGAGTTATAGAACCCGCAACGCTCCCTTCGTCTAGCGGCCTAGGACGTCGCCCTCTCACGGCGAAAACAGGGGTTCGATTCCCCTAGGGAGCGCCAATCCAATCAGACCGTCGGCTCACGAGCGACCCGCCCAGACGCGCCGGATATGTTTCGGCGAGGGAGCGGCATGCGCAAGATCAGAATGCGCGACGACGGCAGATTCCGTTCTTCCGCCGGTCCGCGCCGCCATTAGCCTGCGCCAGGCTTCAGCATGCCGCCCCAGCCGCCGCATCCGCAACCGATCGCACGCGTGCGGCGTGACCCGAACGTCTCGTTGGCTGTGGAGGAACGGCCACATGCTGTCTGCGTTGACCGCATGCCGTCCGCGTGGGGCGCGGCGATTGGCGCGCCTTGCGGAGCTGAACGGCGGATCGGTCGAGCCCTTCGCCGCTCGGGCGTTCGGTGGCGCCCGGCGGCGCCGAAAACCGCCCGGTTGCAGCCGCCCCGGGCCCATGAACCAAAAGCAGGCGCTCGTCCAATAACGGGACCGTTTGATGACCAGGGAGGAGTTCGCAAGAAGGGCGGCGGTAGCTGTAATGCTTGCGCTCGCTCCGCTGCTGGTCTGGTATCTGTTCAACGTCGTTCTCATCGTCATCGGCGCGCTTTTGATCGCCGCGCTGCTCGAGATCGTAGCAGAGCCGTTCAACTGGTTGCGCTTTCCGCGCAGTCTCGCCCTGGTCGCGTCGGCCGTGGTCATCGCCAGCATTTTCCTCGGCGCCGGCTATTTGTTCGGCGCCGGAATAATGTCAGAGATGCAAGAGGTGATCGGCCGCTTGAGCGAGGTCGGGAAAAGCATCTCTTCAGCATTGCGCGCGTCGCCGTTCGGCGCGCAGTTTTTATCTGGAATCCAGGCGAAAAACGTGCCCGTTGAACAGATCGCGGGCGAGATTTTGAGCAAAAGCCTCGGCTTTGCGGGGGCCGTGGTCGTGACGATATTCATTGGGGTCTATATCGCGGCCCAACCGGCGGTCTACCGAGACGGCCTGATCAAATTATTTCCGTTCCAGTTGCGCGCTACTGCGAATGATACGGTCGACCTGCTGGCGGCCGCCCTTCGGCTCTGGCTGCTCGGTCAGATCATCGAAATGGTGATGATCGGCGTGCTGTTCGGCTTTTCCGCCTGGATCATCGGGCTTCCGCCGGCGCTTGCGCTCGGCGTCATCGCCGGGGTGGCCGAATTCGTCCCCTACCTTGGGCCAATCATCGCGATCATTCCGGCGGCGCTCGTCGCGGTGACGCTCAAACCGGTTACCCTCTTATGGACCATTGTCGCCTTCGAACTGATCCATCTCCTCGAGGGAAATTTGATAATGCCGGTGATTCAGCAGCGGATGGTCTTCATCCCTCCGGCGGTGATGCTTTCAAGCATCGTCTTTTTGAGTTCTCTCTTCGGGCTCGGCGGCGTTGTCTTTGCCGCTCCCCTCACTGTGGTGCTTTATGTCCTGATCACCAAGCTCTATGTCCGCGACTCGCTCGGAGAACCGACGACTCTCCCGGGGGAACAGACGACCAGCCAGGCGCATGACCAGCCGAGGTGACGGGTCTCACCAAGCGCTGCGGGAACACCCGATCGCGCCGACCAGATAGAGCGGGAAAAGCGCCATTGTTCCTATCAGGAAAAGCATCAGCGCGACTTCGGGCAAGAGCAGAACCAAAAACAGAAGCGTCAGGATCGCTGCGGCGCCTGCGCGCAAGCTCGTCTTCTCGCCATATTCGACAACCGCCGACCAGTTTGAATTCGCCTGCGCCCAAAGACGGAGCGGAGACGCGCGGTTGGCCATGAACACCAGTTCCAGGCGATGCTCGGGCCGAGCGGTCATTTGCGCTTCTCCCCGGTTCACGAGAGGAAAACTAGCGCGGGGATCGCGAAGAAAACTGTTTCGGGCTCGAGAGAAGCGTTCGACGCGGGACGGATGCTCTTGGGGCGCGGCGAAAAGAAAACGCCCAAAACAAAGAGTCAGAGCCCCTGGTCCTATGTAATCGGGACCGGAAAAGGCTCTAAACTCTCGGTTTCGCGCGCGTCGTCGGCTGCGCCTTCGCAGGATCGTCCGGCCAGACATGGCGCGGATAGCGGCCCTTCATCTCCTTCTTCACCTCGGCCCAGGAGCCGGCCCAGAAGCGTGGCAGATCCTGCGTCGTCTGGATCGGGCGGTGCGCCGGCGAGAGCAGCTCCAGCGTGACCGGGACGCGGCCGCGCGCCAGCGTCGGATGGGCGGCGAGACCGTAAAGCTCCTGCACCCGCACCGACAGCAGCGGCCCATTCGGCGCCGCGTAATCGAGCGCGATGCGCGAGCCGGCCGGCGTCTCGAAAAAGGGCGGCGCCTCGGCGTCGAGCCGGCGCGACAGCTCATAGGGCAGGAGGCCCGCGAGCGCCTGGTCGAGATCCTCCGGCGTGATCGCCGCCACGCCGGCGCGGCCGAGAATATAGGGCGCAAGCCACGCTGCGGCGGTTTCGGCGAGCGCCGCGTCGGAAAGGTCCGGCCACTCGTCGCCCTCGGCCCGGCGCAAAAAGGCGACGCGGTCGCGCTTTTGCTGCTGCCCCTTGCTCCAGGGCAGGCGCTCGATTCCGAGCGCCGCCGCGCCGCGCGCCAGAATTTCGGCGCTTTCCAGCGTCGGCTCGATGGCGAGATTCTGCTCGGCGAGGCGAATGGCCCCGAGACGCCGGAAGCGGCGGCGGCGCAGGCTTCCCGAGGTCGCGTCGAAAACCGTTTCGTCGCGCGTCTCGATACGCTCGCCGGCGAGCGCCTCGACCTCCTCGGCGGTGAGCGCGCAGGCGGCGAGAACCCGCGCCTGCGCCGCCCGTCCGGTCAGCTCGGCGATGGCGAGGAAGGGCGCGCGGGCGAGCGGGCTTTCCGGCGGGACCGCGGCGGCGCGGCCGTTCGCCATCAGAAAATCGCCGCCGGCGCCGCGGCCCTTGGCGATGCGGTCGGGATAGGCGAGCGCAATCAGCGCCCCGTCGGAGAGCGGCGTCGGTTCGCGCGCCGTCTGCGCGGCCTGACGCGCCCAGGCCGCCGCCAGCCGCCGCGCGTCGCGGGCGCGCTTGCCATTGTCCGCCTGCAGCCGATCGAGCCGCGCCGAAAGATCGACGTCATTGCCGCCGAGGCCACGCTCGGACAGCAGAATGGCGAGCTCGGCGGCGCGGCCGGCCTCGTCGTGGCGCGCCGCCTCCAGAATCATGCGCGCGAGGCGCGGCGGGAGCGGCAACGCGCGCATCGCCGCGCCGGTCGCCGTCAAACGGCCGCCCGCGTCGAGCGCGCCGAGCTCGCGCATCAATGCGACGGCCTCCTTCCAGGCCGGGCGCGGCGGCGGATCGAGCCAGGCGAGTTTTTCGGGATCGGACACGCCCCAATGGGCGAGATCAAGCGCAAGGCCCGAGAGATCGGCGGCGAGAATCTCCGGCGCGGCGAAGGCCGGCAGCGCCACGGTCGCCGCCTCCTCCCACAGCCGGTAGCAGACGCCGGGCTCGGTGCGGCCGGCGCGTCCGCGCCGCTGATCGACGCTGGCGCGCGAGGCCCGCACGGTCTCGAGCCGCGACAGGCCGAGGTCGGGCTCGTAAAGCTGCACGCGAGACAGGCCCGAATCGATGACGATGCGCACGCCCTCTATGGTGAGAGAGGTTTCGGCGATCGAGGTCGCGAGCACGATCTTGCGCCGCCCGGCCGCCGCCGGGGCGATGGCGCGGTCCTGGTCGCCGCGCTCCAGCGCCCCATAGAGCGGCGCGACGTCGACAGTGGCGGGGAGCCGCGCCTGCGCGAGCCGCTCGGCGACGCGAGCGATCTCGCCCTGGCCCGGCAGGAAAACCAGCATCGAGCCGCTTTCCTCGCCGAGCGCCCGGAGAATGGCGCGCGTCACCGCGTCCTCCAGCCGGTCATGCGGCGCGCGCGGCAGATGGCGCGTTTCGACCGGAAAGGCCCGGCCCGCGCTCTCGATGGCTTGCGCGCCGCCCATCAGCCCCGCGACCCGCGCTCCGTCGAGCGTCGCCGACATGACGATGAGCCGCAGATCGTCGCGCAGGCCGCCCTGGGCGTCGAGCGCCAGCGCAAGGCCGAGATCGGCGTCGAGCGAGCGCTCGTGAAATTCGTCGAACAGGACGCCGGCGACGCCATCGAGCGCTGGATCGTCGAGAATCATCCGGGCGAAGACGCCCTCGGTGACGACCTCGACGCGGGTCCTGGCCGACACCCTCGATTCCAGCCGCATGCGCAGGCCGATGGTCTCGCCCACCGATTCGCCCAGCGTCGCGGCCATGCGCTGGGCGGCGGCGCGCGCGGCGAGACGGCGCGGCTCCAGCAGGATGAGCTTGCGGTCCTGCGCCCAGGGGGCGTCGAGCAGAGCGAGCGGGACGCGCGTCGTCTTGCCGGCGCCGGGCGGCGCGACGACCACGAGATTTGCGCAGGTTTCAAGCGCCGCTTCGATCTGCGGCAGAACGGAATCGATGGGCAGTTTCTGGAAAAAAAGGCGCGTCACCTGTCGTCCTGATCGTCGCAGCGGGGGCGACAGTCATCCTTGCGGCGGCGACGAGGTCAAGAGCCTATTCGAAGCGCATCTGCAACGCGACCAGCGAGCGTTGCAGCGCCGCCTTCGGCAGATAGCAGAAGGCGTTGGTGGCGATCGGCGCCTCGCGGCAATGGTCGTGCTCGACGACCCATTCATAGCCGAGCCTGCCCATGCAGGCGACGATCTGGTCGTGAATGACATGGCTGCCGTGCTTGCTGCGCTCCAGCGGATAGTCGCGCTCGGCGGCGAATTCGCAATCGGTCACGTCCATCTTCTGGCCGGGGAAATAACGGCCGCTCGAACTGCTGGTGAGGAACAGCGCCTCGGTGGCGAGGATGAAGGTCAATCCGATCGCCAGCGCGATGCGGGCGCGCAGCTTGGTTTTGAAATATTCGACGCCGATGAAGGAGAGCAGGCCCAGCGCGACAAGTCCGCCTCCGAGCAGCAGCGTGAACGGGGCGAAAAATGTGGCGATGTCTTCGTTCATGCTGATCCCCGCGTAAAAACCGCCGGCGACGCGGAGCTCGGCGGGCGGCGCCCAAGGCTTTGAATATCGGGCGGTCGCTGCTGCTTATTATGGGGCGCGGGAGTTTTCGCGCAAGCGCCGACCTAGAGCGCCGCCTCATGATGCGCGAGCGGCAGCGTGAAGCGGAAGATCGCCCCGCCGCTTTCGTTCCGCTCGGCCCATAGTTTTCCGTCGTGCGCCTGAATGATCGAGCGGCAGACCGACAGGCCGACGCCCATGCCGCCGGCCTTCGTCGTCGTGAAGGGCTCGAAGAGCTGCGCCTCGATTTTTTCCGAGAGGCCGGGGCCGCTGTCGATGACGCCGACGCGAATCATGCCGTCCTCGCAATCCTCAGTCACGACCCGCAGATCGCGCCGCTCGCAATCGCTTAGCGCCTCGATCGCGTTTTTGACGAGATTGACCAGCACTTGCTTGACCTGCACCTCGTCCGCGAGCACCTCGTCCTGGGTCGCCTCGAGCTGCATCGTCAGCTCGACCCGCGCCTCCTGCGCGACGGCGCGCGTCATCTGGACGACTTCGTCGATGAGATGGTGCAGCTTGTGGAAGCGTTTCTCCGGCTCGCCGCGGGCGACGAAGGCGCGGATGTGGTTGATGATGCGGCCGGCGCGAATTACCTGAGACGAGGCGCTGTCGAGCGCGTCCTCGACGCGGGCGGGCCGCTTCTCCGGCGGCATGGCGAGGAGCCGCTGCGCCGAGCGCAGATAGAGCGCCGTCGCGGCGAGCGGCTGGTTCAGCTCATGGGCCATGGCGGCGGCCATGCCGCCCATCGCGTTGAGCCGCTCGGAGCGCAGCCGCTCGAGCCGCTGCTCGGCGGCCACCCGCTCGGTGAGGTCGCGGATGAAGCCGACGAAGCGGCGCTCGTCGTCGTAATGCACCTCGATCACCGCAAGCTCCATCGGGAACACCGCGCCGTCCTTGCGCCGGCCCTCGACCTCGCGCCCGACGCCGCTGATCGGGGTCTTGCCGGGGTTTTTCTCGGCCCGGAGACGATTCTCGTAATTGGCGCGATAGGGCTGCGACAATAAAACGCCGAAGCTCTGGCCGATCAGCTCCTCGTCGGAATAGCCGAAGGTCTGCACCGCGACCGCGCTCACCGAACGAATGAGCCCCGCCTCGTCGGTCGTGACGATGGCGTCGCGGGCGCCGTCGATGATCGCGCGCATGCGCTCCTCGCTGCGCAGCGCCTCCTCGGCGGCTGTCATGCGCACGAACATCCGGTGCAGCGCCTCGCTGATCGCGGTGATGAGCGCGGAGCTCGTCAGAAAGACCTCGAGCCCGATGACCTCCCCCTCGTCGATGACCGGCGCCAGCGCGAACACCACCAGTATGGCGCACATCAGCGTAGCCGACATGCCGGCGACCGTGCCGCCGAGCAGCGCCGCAATGCTCACCGCGGGGAAGAAAGTGACATAGGCCAGATGGTCGGCCAGCCTGTCGGACAGCGCGCTGCGCAGCACCGCGCCGATCAGCACCGCGGTGACGCCGACCTGCATCCGCACCCACCAGGGGCGGGCCTTGATGGCCGCAAGGCTCAGCATGACATTGTCGAGCTGAAGATGCGACGCCCGGTTCAGGAGGTCCCTCACGAGCTTCATTGGGGAGCCGCCCGGCTGGCCTGCTGCGGCGTCCGCACGGGCTTTGGATAAAAATGAACGACGCGCCGCCAAGCCATCGATCCCGCCGCAGAGGCGCCGGCGGGACGAAAGCTTCGCCGCTTCGCGCCATAGATTACAAACAGGATGTCGGATAAGACTTTATCCTGACTAAGGCAAGAGGCGCGGAAGAGGCGCGAACGTGGCGCCCCTATTGCGCTTGCGCAACGCCCTGCGGAGCGGCCGGCGGCGTCGGTCGCTCGACGGCGACCGCCGTCGTTCCGGACTCGGCCGCGGCGGCGATGGCCTCCGGCGTATTGGTGAGGAAGGCCGCCAGATCCTCGGCGCCGTGGCGGGCCGCCTCGAACAGCGTCTTGTCGTCGAGCGCCTCCCAGCCGCCGTCGCTCTTGCCTGGATTCTTGGCGATCACCTCGTCGGTGAGGCGCTGGGCGCGCCGCCCCTGGCGGTCGAACACGTCCCAGACGCAGGAATAGCGCGTGCCCTCCTGCGCGGGCGCGGCGGTGAGATAGCCGCGGATGCGATATTGCGCCGCCTCCGGCTCGGCGAAGGCGATCTCGCGCCCGTCTGCGGCGCTGGACAGCGCCCGCTTGAAGCGCTCGGCGATCGGCTCGGGCGCGCCCTCGAGGCTCGCGAGCGCGACGCTCACGCCATGTGGGCTGACGCCGGGACGCGGCGCCGGACGGGAACGCGCCGCCGCCTGGCGAGCGCTCGCGTCGACAGTGGCGTCGACGCATCCCGTGAGCGCCAGCCCGGCGACAAGGAGCGGCAGGCGGATGAGCGACGCGCGAGACTTGGTCATGGTCGAGACGCTCCCTTGGCGCTATCCTTGGCCCCTTCGGCGAAAAGTTACCCAATTGCTAACGCCGGAAGCGGCTTTGGTCCAGCCTGCGCTTGCGCCCGCGGTTAACGCCGCTGCGCCGGAATGCGTGAGAACGCCCGGTTTTAATCCGCCTCCTCCGGCGTGCGGGCGCTGATCGCCAGCGCATGAACCCGCTGCGACAGCTCCTCGGCGAGCAGGCCGTTGACGAGGCGATGGCGCTCGACGCGGCTCTTGCCTGCGAAAGCGTCGCTCACCACTTCTACGCGGAAGTGGCTTTCGCCCTCCGGGTGATGGCCGGCGTGGCCCTTGTGGTGGTGCGATTCGTCGATCACCGCCAGCCGGACCGGCGCGAGCGCGGCGTTTAGTTTGGCGCGGATTCGCGCCTGGACCGGACCTTCGACCTCTTGCGTCATGCTTCGTTCTCCTTCCTGCGGGAGGGCACAAGACGGGCGGCGGGGCAAGCGGAAAATAAACGAATTCCGCCAGAATTTATCCGCCGCATGCGCTTGCGGGCGGCCCCCTCTCGATCATAATAAACCCCGATGAACCTCAATTCGCCCCTCTTCGACCGCATCCGGATCAAGCGCGAAACCCGTGAGCAACGGCGCGACTCAGGGATTCGCTGCGACGCGCCCGGCTGCGAGGCCGCCGGCGACTACCGCGCCCCCATGGGCCGACTGCGCGAGGGACAATATTTCTGCTTCTGCCTCGACCACGTCCGCGAATACAACAACTCCTACAATTATTTCAACGGCATGAGCGACGAGGCGGTCGCCCGCTACATGAAGGACGCGACGGTCGGCCACCGGCCGACCTGGACGATGGGGGTCAAGCGCGGCGAGCAAGGGTTCCGCGGCGAGGGCTTCGCCCGCAGCGATTTCGTCGACCCGCACGGTTTCCACCGCCGCCGCGGCGCCGCGCCGCGCGCCGAAACCCGCGAGCCGCGCTATTCACCGGTGACGATGCGGGCGCTCGAGGCGCTCGGCCTCGACGACACGGCGAATGCGGAAATGATCAAAACCCGCTATAAAGAGCTGGTCAAACGCCACCACCCCGACGCCAATGGCGGGGATCGCTCCCGCGAGGAAAAATTGCGGGAAATCATCCATGCCTATAAGACGCTGAGGGCCGCCCGGCTCGTCTGATGGTTTCGCGCTGTCGAACGGGCGGTAAAATATCGCTCGTCGCCGCGAAACGGAGGACACGTTGCAGGCCGTAGCCGAAAAACCCGCCGACACAACCGCGCCTTTGCCGGACATCAAAGTCTCGGTGCGCAAGCTCTTCGGCATCGATTCCGACATGGAGGTTCCGGCCTATTCGACGCCGACCGAGCATGTGCCGGACAAGGACTCCGATTACCTCTTCGACCGCGACACGACGCTCGCCATTCTCGCCGGCTTCGCGCGCAATCGCCGCGTGATGGTCACCGGCTATCACGGCACCGGCAAATCGACGCATATCGAGCAGGTGGCGGCGCGGCTCAATTGGCCTTGCGTGCGCGTAAATCTCGACAGCCATGTCTCGCGCATCGATCTCGTCGGCAAGGACGCCATCGTGCTGCGCGACGGCAAGCAGGTCACGGAATTCCGCGACGGCATCCTGCCCTGGGCGTTGCAGCACAACGTTGCGCTCGTGTTCGACGAATATGACGCGGGCCGCCCCGACGTGATGTTCGTGATCCAGCGCGTGCTGGAGCAGTCCGGCAAGCTGACGCTGCTCGACCAGAAGCGCGTCATCCGCCCGCACGGGGCGTTCCGCCTGTTCGCCACCGCCAACACGGTGGGCCTCGGCGACACGTCGGGCCTCTATCACGGCACGCAGCAGATCAACCAGGGCCAGATGGACCGCTGGTCGATCGTGACGACGCTGAACTACCTCCCGCACGACAAGGAGGTCGACATCATCCTGGCCAAGGCTAAGCACTACACGGGCAAGGAAGGCCGCGACATCGTCAACAAGATGGTGCGCGTCGCCGACCTCACCCGCAACGCCTTCATCGCGGGTGATCTCTCGACGGTGATGAGCCCACGCACGGTCATCACCTGGGCCGAGAACGCCGACATCTTCACGGACATCGGCTTCGCCTTCCGCATCACCTTCCTCAACAAGTGCGACGAGCTGGAGCGCCCGCTGGTGGCGGAGTTCTACCAGCGCTGCTTCGGGCAGGAGCTGCCCGAGAGCGCCGTCAACGTCGCACTGTCGTAAGGGGCCGGACGGCATCCCATCCCCATGACCACGAACCGCAAGCCGATCCAGCCGAAGGAAG
>JAWOLK010000013.1:0-3845 GCA_033853615.1 Beijerinckiaceae bacterium
AAGCCTGCAAACAGGCGCTGCGCCAGGCTCTACGCGACGACCCGCGCGTATTTATGATGGGCGAAGATATCGGCCGTTATGGCGGCTGTTATGCGGTGACGAAAGGGTTGCTCGAAGAGTTTGGCGAAGAGCGCATCCGCGACACGCCGCTGTCGGAGAGCGCTTTCGTCGGCGCAGGAATTGGCGCGGCCATGGCGGGGATGCGGCCCATCGTCGAAATCATGACTGTGAACTTCAGTCTGCTGGCGCTCGATCAGCTCGTCAACAACGCCGCGACGATCCCGCATATGTCGGGGGGTCAATTTGCGATTCCGCTCGTCGTCCGCATGGCCACCGGCGGCGGCCGTCGCGTCGCCGCGCAGCACTCGCACAGTCTCGAAGGGTGGTATGCGCATATTCCGGGCCTGCGCATCCTCACGCCCGCGACGATCGAAGACGCCCGCTTCATGCTGATCGCCGCGTTGCGCGATCCAAACCCGGTGCTGATCTTCGAGCACGTCATGCTTTATAATATCGAGGACGACCTTTCGCCCGACGTCGCCGGCGTCGACATTGACTTCGCAAAGATACGGCGGCCAGGACGCGACGTCAGCCTCGTCACTTATGGCGGCAGCCTGTTCAAGACGCTGCAAGCGGCCGATCTGCTCGCAGGGGAAGGGATCGAGGCGGAAGTCGTTGATTTGCGGGTGTTGCGGCCGCTGGATACGAAGACGATCTTCCAGTCGGTCGCGAAGACGCGCCGCTGCGTCATCGTCGACGAAGCCTGGCGCAGCGGCTCGATCTCGGCGGAAATCGGCATGCGCATTGCGGAGGATATTTTCTTCGAGCTCGACGCGCCACTGCGCCGCGTCTGCGGCCGCGAGGTTCCAATGCCTTACGCCCCGCATCTCGAAGACGCCTGTCTGCCGCAGCCACAGTCGATCGCGGCGGCGGCGCGCGAGCTCGTCCGGCCCTCATGAGCGAGTATCGCATGCCGGCGCTCGGCGCGGACATGGAAGCCGGAACGCTGGTCGAATGGCTGGTAAAACCCGGCGACCGTGTAAAGTCTGGCGATATCGTCGCCGTCGTCGAGACGCAGAAAGGCGCGATCGAGGTCGAAATTTTTCAAGAAGGCGTCGTCTCGGCGCTCGTTGTTCCGGAAGGACAGCGCGTCCCGGTCGGGACGGTGCTCGCGCATATCGGAACCGGGGCAGAGCCCGCGCCGCTGGCTGTCAAAGAGGCGGCGCCGCCTCCATCTGCGCCCCTCGCCCCAAGCTTTGCGCCGGCGGTTGCGCCGCCAAAGCCGCGGGGCGAAGGGGCGCGCGTCAAGATTACGCCGGCGGCTCGGCGCCTCAATGCAACGCTTGGCGTCGATCTCTCGCGCCTGATGGGAACCGGCGTCGAGGGCGCGATCACGCGCGCCGATCTTGAAAAGGCCGCGGCCGCCCATGCGGCAGCCAGGGCGCCCGCTGTCAAGCGCGGTCTCGATCTCGCCGAGATGCGCAAGGCGATCGCCGCCGCGATGAGCCGGTCGAAGCGCGAGATTCCGCATTACTATCTCAGCGAGACGGTCGACTTTCGCGCAGCCTCGCTTTGGCTCGAACGCTTCAACGCCGAGCGCGAGCCGACCGAGCGCCTCTTGCCGGCGGTGCTGTTTCTCAAGGCGGCGGCGCTGGCGCTGCACGATTGTCCCCAGCTCAACGGAACATATGAGGATGGCGCCTTTCATCCATCCTCCGACATTCACGTCGGCTGGGCGATTGCCTTGCGCGGCGGCGGTCTCGTCGCGCCGGCCATCCGCGACGCCGACAAAAGATCGCTGGCCGAGCTGATGGCCGCGATGCGCGATCTCGTCGAACGCGCGCGCCGCGGCGGCCTGCGCAGCTCGGAGATCACCTCGCCGACGATCACCGTCACGAGCGTCGGCGACCGCGGCGCAGAAACCGTGACGGGAATCATCTATCCGCCGCAGGTCGCCATCGTTGGTTTTGGGAGGCTCGTCACGCGGCCGTGGGCGCTCGAGGGGCGGCTCGAAAGCCGGCCGGTCGTCAGCGTCAGTCTCGCGGCGGATCACCGCGTCACAGATGGCCACATCGGCGGTCTCTATCTCGCGGCAGTCGCGCGCCGCTTACAGGAGCCTGAGAAGTTATGACCGATGCGGAGCTGAGGGCACTCATTCTTGAACTGATCGGCGACATTGCGCCGGAAGCCGATCCGACGCTGGCGCGGGACGAAGACGACCTGCGTGAGATCTTCGACCTCGATTCCATGGATTTCGCCAACCTCGTCGTCGGGCTTCACAAACGGACGAAAGTCGACATACCGGAAACCGATTATAACAAGCTGTTCACGCTGAAGAGCGCGGTCGCCTATCTACAGAAGGCGCTCGGACGCGCCGACGCGTGATTGGCGGCGGGCAGCGACAGGAGGGCGAAAAGATCTGCGCGCCGTGACGTCGAAGGAGCTGCGGCATCTGTGGCCGAGCTGACCAAGGCCTAGAGATTGCGGACGATGTCCTTGAATCTCTTCCACTCCGTGGCGGTCCAGACTTCCGTCCTCGCATGGCCCAGCGTGCGGATCAATGCGGAGACGCGGCTCGCCGCCTCGACGTCTTTCGCACGGAAAATATCGAGATAGTCGCAAGGCCCGAGAATGGCGTAACTTGCGACCCATTCGACGTCCGGACATTCCTTGCGCACGCGCTCCATCGCCTTGTGTTCAAGCTGCTCCAGGGCTTGCGGCGAGCGCGCGGCGTCTGGGCTGAGACGCGTCAACATCACGAAAGTCAGCATGGCGGAAGGCCTCCCACGCGCGGCCCTCGGGCCGGCTCACGGAAGTGGATCTAACGCCGGCGGCGCGTTCGTCGATTGAGATTCAAGAGCGCGTCTTTCCCTCTCGAACATAGGCGGCGGTTTCGTGGAACCCCGACGGCAGGGACTCGTTTACAGCGAAAGACCGCCAAGGGGCTATTGGTCAGACGCTTGGCTGCAATGAGTTTGGCGTTTGAATTTGAACAACACAGGAATGCGAACGTGCCCGATCATGCCTCATGCGCCTGGACCGGAGCATCCGGCAGGAAATACATTTTTGAAGTGTGCTTTTTCCCGGGTCCCGGCAAGCCGGAGCTTGGCGTGAGCGAAGCCGGAACCTTTATTTGTGCGCGAATGGACTCGCAGCGCGCATGGGTTCCCATTTTCGTCGGGCAAGGCGACCTGACCGAGGTCGGCGTTTTCGACCCAAAAAAAATTGAATGCATATTGGAAAAGGGCGCGACACACGTCCATGTTCGTGTGAATGCGAGTAAGCAAGCGCGTATTGCGGAAGTGAGCGATCTTCTTGCAAATTACCCGCAGGCCTATGCTCCAGAAGGATGCAACGAGCAAGGAGCTCCTTGAGGGCGCTGGCGAGCGCCACCGCATCCGATCGGGTTCTAAGTTCAGGTTTGCATGATCGACGATGCAGGATTGGAACGTCATCATCAGCATTTATCAGGACGGCTATCGATTCACGCGCCGCGCGCTGCGGAACCTCGGATTCGCTGGATCCAGCCCGTTTCACAATCTCATCACCGTCTCGGCCGATGATCCGGTCATGCTGCTGGACGCTATCGAAAAAAAGGCCGCCGAGAACGCTGCCTTTTATGATGCGATATCGCGAATCGCGCCGGCGCTGCGCAGTTTCGATTTCCATTCAGCCGAGGAATTCACAAAGCAAGCCGCTGCGATTGTCCTGGAGTGGGCGCCGAAATTGGCGGGACATACGTTTCATGTGCGCCTACATCGCCGCGGCGCGGGGCTTGATCTCGCGACACCTGACCTCGAGCGCAGTCTCGACGAAACCATTCTGGGTGCGCTGAACAAAACAGG
>JAWOLK010000014.1:0-14024 GCA_033853615.1 Beijerinckiaceae bacterium
GCGCAAGCGTCTTCATCTCGCCGCGCGACAGATTTCGCGCGCTTAGGTCGCGCGTTGTGAGAGACTGGGTTTCGGACGTCACGGAGTTTTTCCAGGTGAAGGGACGCCCGGTTCTAGCCGAAATCGGGGCGGATGGCATTTGCCCTCAACCACCAAAGGCGATTGCCGGCGGGGCGGCGAGAGGCTCTGCAGCCAACCATCGAACAGCTTTTGGGAGTCAGTGAAGCCAAAGTGACATTGCTGTGACGCGATGCGCGGAAGAATCTGGCCGCCCATCCGGCCTGACAAACAAAAGGGCGGCTGTTTACGCCGCTCGCGCTATCTTTCGGATTTGATCAACTTCGAGATTTTCGTCGATCACGTGGGCGGTCCTCGATAGGACGTTCAGGTAGGTTCCCAGCTCTTCCTTGCTGTGAACCACAACGATCCGTCGCGGAGCGTTTTCAAGCAAGGCAACATCACCCATTTTCATCGTGACGCTTGCAATAGAAGTCGGATTTCTTGTGGCGTATTCGAAAATATTTTCCTGTCCTTGGTAATTAACTGAGGCTGCGAATTGCCACTCATGATTTGATGCTCCGACAATCTTCTTATCCCGGACAACCCTCTGTTGACCAAATACGGTTTCAAGTCGCTGAATAAGACGATCAGAAGCATCAGTCCTCGCTTTTTCGGCGAGTTTGAAGGCGGCTAGGGTAACCGCTTCCAAAGAGCAATTCGCAACTGTCGTTATTGCTCCCGCGATTCGGTCGCGAGGAACGTCGATGGCGAAGAAGGCGTGATGATCGAAAGGCGTCCCCGTCCGTTGGCTCACGCTGCTCGCTTGGCGTGTATAAAGACGATCCGCTCCCATAAACTCGGCTTCTGTGTAGCCAGCGCCGAAATCACTCACCATAAACTTATGTGGACCTCCGGATACGCGCACGACGATACTGGCTCCGCTCGGATACAAAAGCGGTAGGGTGATGTATGAACCTTCTGGGCGATGCGTTGCATACACCAGCTCGTCCATTGCGGTTTCGACCGCGGACGAGAGAGGATTCTCAGAGGAGTTGATCGTTAGGAACCTCAAAACAGACTCGCTTCCCAAGGAGGCGCGGTGACAGACATGATGTTGGAAATTCTAAACGCTTTCCCAGCGAACGCAATCACTCCAGGATAGTCAAGATCGTCGTCAACCGGCTCAGATAGGGGCAGTTCGCCCCTCTCCATCAACTCCTTACAGAACCTCCAATTCATTTCGAAGCTGTGGTGGTGAGAACCCTTCTGGAGGACGTTCTGAAGCTCGGGTGGACCGATCATCTTGTTGTTGTGGCCTCGAAAGGGACGCCATTCAATCCGAGCCAGCGGTCCACCTTTTGGGATTCCTCGTGGAGGAAAATATTCAAGCTGTAAGGTAAGATTCTCGTCCGGCCGCGATTTTAGCGTTACGGCGCGAAACCGAAGACCGGCGATGGTCACGCCATCGATATCGAGGGGAGAGATTAGGACCAAGTTGTCTCTGTCTCTTAGCTTCCAATCTGGTTGAGAAGGAAACGATTTTGGGGCTCGAAAAAGGGATGGGAGGGTGATTGCCATTAACGGCATTCAACCACGAACTCAGCAGGTTTTTCAAATGCGTTCTCGCATAGATTTCAATGAGTTTGCCCCTCAAAACAACCCATGCACCCACCAGCGCGGCTGTAAGGTTTCCGCATAAAGTCCCTCGCGGAAGAGCCAGAAGCGGCGGCCTTCCTGGTCTTCTATGTGGAAGTAATCGCGGGTGAGGCCGGCGCCTTTCCACCAGGGCGGGGCGATGCGCTCCGGGCCCTCGAAGGCGGCGGTTTCATACAGCGCGCGGCGCCAGCGGAAGCGCAGCGGCGGGCCGTCCGGCATCAGCGCAATGGCGTCGATGGGCTCCGGATGCTCCAGCAGCCGCAGCGGCCGCGACAGCGCGGGCGGCGGCGCGGCCGATGGCGCAGGCGCTTCGCCATAGGCGGCCGGCATGGCGGCGACGGCGAATTCCGGCAGATGCGCCTCTTGCGCATGGAGCCGCAGCACCCGCCGCAGCCCGAGCCTTGCGCCCAGCCGGTCGATGAGATCGGCGAGGTCGCCCTCCTCCTGCGCAAAGAGCCCGTCGCCCGCCGCCGGCCCGTCGCGCTGCACTTCTTGCGCCGAGAGCTGCATCACGTCGAAACCATAGCCGGTGTCGAGCCCCTCCTCTTCCAGCGCCGCAAGCCGCTCGCGCAGCAGCGCGGTCATCGTCGCGGGGTCGCGCAGCGGCCGGCTGGTCCCGGCTTCGAGATGCTTGACCGCCCCATCCACCCGGTAAAAGGCGGCCGCAAGACGCCGCGCGCCGACGCCGTGGCGCCCGAGAAGCGCGCACAGCTCGCGGGCGAGGCCGCGCAGCGTCGCCTCTATGTCCTCGGCGCGGGTGAGGCCATGCGGAAAGCGGCGCTCGGCGAGAAACTCCGGGGCCTCGAAGCGGGGGACGATGGGATCGCGGATGCGGCAGGCGAGCGCGTCGAGCCGCGCCAGCGCGGCCGCGCCGAAACGGGCGGCGAGCGGCGCGCGCGGCCGCGCCAGCAGATCGCCGATTGTGCGCAAGCCCGCCCGCTGCATCGCCGCCTGCGCCGGCGCCGGGAGGCCGAGCGCCGCAATCGGCAGGCGCGCGGCGATCTTCTCTATGTGTTCTGGCGTCGCCTCCGGCGCGACATGCCGCAGCGTGGAGAAGCGGGCGAGCGCGCGAGCGAGCGCCGGCCCCGGCGCCAGCGCGGCGCGGGCTTCAAAACCCTGCGCCGCGAGCCGCCGCGCGATCTCGTCGAGCAGCGCCGCCTCGCCGCCGAAGAGATGCGCGGCGCCGGTCACGTCCAGCATCACCCCGTCCGGCGGATCAACGGCGGCGAGCGGCGTGAAGCGGCGATGCCAATCGGCGATGGCTTCGAGCAGCGCCTGCTCGGCGTGCGGGTCGGCTTCGGCGAGCGTCAGCGCCGGGCACATGGCGCGCGCGTCGGCCGCCGCCATGCCGGGGACGAGCCCGCGCGCCTCCGCCGCCGCATTGACGCCGGCGAGCCGTTCCGCGCCCTTGATTTTCAGCGTTGCGGCGAAAGGCGCGTCAGGCGCTCTCGCGCCGCGGCGCAAGATCCGGTCGGTCGGCAGACGGGGCAGGAACACGCTGAGGAAACGCATCGGCAAACACGCAGGTCTCGGGATCGAACAGAAGGTCGCGCCAGCCGAAGGAATCGCGGCCGGCGAGCAGCCGCGCCCGCGCCTTGACGAGGCGGAGACGCCAGGCGAGCGGCCCCGGCGTCGGCAAAGCCAGCGTATTGCGGGCAGGGGGCGCGGGGTGCGGCAGGGCGCCTGCCTCGAAACGCGCGTCGGCGGCGCTTGCGAGCCGCGCCGCCTCGCCGGCCGCGCGCAGCGGCAGCAGCAGGCCGAGCCCGCCGCCACGCCGCGCCGCCAGCAGCAGCCGGCGCGAGGCGGTGAGATCGTAAGCCGCGGGCGTGATCCAGCTTTCGGCGAGGACGGCGCCGGCGCCCGCCTTCAGCGCCTCCTCCATCGCCCACAGCGTTTCGCGGCCGCGGCGGGTGCGCACCAGCGCGAGGCGGCGCGGATCGAGCCCCGCCGCCGCGAGCCCGCGCCCATAGGGCAGGCCGATCTCGCGCGCCGCCATGTCCTCGACGATCCAGACGAGCCCCCGCCGCGCCGCCGGCGAAGCGAGCGCGAAGGCGAAGCCCGCCGCGGCGGCGCAATCGCGCGGCCGGGTGGGGACCACTTCCGCGAGCCCCCCGGCGGCGAGCGCCGCGCGCAGCGCGCCAAGCGGGCCGTCTTGCGCCGCCGGCGGCGACGCAGAAAGGCGGGCGCCGCCTTGCGCCTCAAGCGCGGCGATGCGTCGCCGCAAAAAGAAAAGTCGTTCCGAAGAGCCGCCTTGCGACATCGGTCAGGGTCCAGGTTCTATGTTTGTTCTCATGCTGCGCCTGCCGCGGCGGAGAGTCAAGCCGGCGGGGGATGGGGCGCAGACGGAGCGAGAAAAGGGTTATTACCTCCAAAAGCGGCCCCAGGCTTGCCGGCTTACCCTGCTGATTTTACAAGCCTTGCGCGAACCCCCTGTTTGTCGGCGCCCGTCACTTGTCCCATTCCGTTTCAAAGCAGCGCGAACGCTATCTCCAATGCCGGCACGAGGCCTTTCGTTCATGCGAAAGCGAGCTGATGCTCGCGTTAGGCGTAAGTTTCACAATCCGTGAATACAGTTCGAGAGCGCTCGAAGCGGTCGAGGCTCAGTGGGAACCCAATGGCAGAGCCAAGAACACCGCGTGGGACTGGCGCGAAATCATGAGACGGCACAGGGATCCCGATAGGCTGGACATAGCGATCTGGACGGATCAGGATCGCCTCGCCGCACTGGGTCTCGCTTTGACCACTTCAGAAGCCGTCGAGTTGCGCTTCTTGGAGGCCGACCCCAGAAAAAACTGTCCCCTCCTCGGAAGGCGTGCTCTAATCGCCTTGGATGTTTCTGCGCGCTACGCGCAGCGGCGAGGCAGGGCCGAATTAAGGATTCGGCCTGCAAATGCTGCTATCGAAGAGCTATGTGCGTCATATGGTTTCGCGCCATGTGAGCTTCGAGAGCAGGAACCGTACTGGACGAAAAGGGTTTAACAATGCGCGCGTTGGGGGGGCTTACACGTCTGTTCGGCAAGCGCCGGCCTCTGCCGTCTGCGCCGCGGCCGGAGCTTGAGGCGATCAACGCCAAGCCGCGGCAAATGACCGGGCTTTTCGCGCAGCTGACCCCAGAGCAGAAAGCCAAGGCCTTGTCCTATCGCGGCCCCGAGGCCATCGGCGATCCGGCGTTCTTGTCGAAGCGCTGATTGTTAAAGCTGCACCCACCGCCCGCGAGCGCAGTGGGCGCGCGAGGCCTGAGAGCTAACCCTTCACCCAATCGCCAAACGCCAGCCACCAGGGCGTCCCGGCGACGATGATGCGCAGCGGCTGGGCCAGCAGCAGCACGAGGCCGCCCCAGAGATAGGCCGGATGCACGCGGCCCCGGGCGCGGTAATCACACAGGACGGCCGCCAGCAGAAAGAGGTCTTGCAGACCGAAGGTCGCGAGCGGTCCGCCGGCGGCGAAGACGCCCGGCAGCCGGGCGATCGGCGCATCGAGCATGGCGACGCTGGCGAGCAGCATCAGCCGCTTATGCGCCTCGGGGCGGCCCCGCAGCAGCACGGCGGCGGCGACGAAGCCGGCGAAAATCGTAATGCCGAAGAAGGGCAGCACCAGGAAGGAGCGCGGGTCGAGCCCCGGCGGCGTATGGTTCGTGCGGATGGCGAAGACGCCCGCCGTGACGCCGAGAACCACCATCGCGGCCGCGAGCGCCGCCCCGGCGACGCCGAGTTTCTTGTGCAGCGCGACCTCTCCCCGCCCCGCGAGCCAGGCCTGCGTGAAGAACAGCGCATACCAGCTCGAAAAAGCCAGCCCATGCGCATGCAGAAGCGGCGACAGCGGCGCAGCGCCAAAGAAGTTCTTCAGAAAAAAACTCGGGGCAAAGCCGGCAAAGACCGTGAGACCCATCGCCAGCGCCATGCCGCGATAGAAGAAACCCTCTTTCGACGCCTGCAACGCAGCGATGCTCGTCACGGCCCCCTCCAATGTGTTCATAAACAAAGGCGGGCAGCCTAGACTGTGGCGAGAAGCGGTCAATTTGGGGGAGATACGGTGGCGCTACGGGCAAATCCGCCCCAGCGCCCGCCCGCAAGCCGCCCGGCTTACAGCCCCGCCCGCTGGCGCGCCATGTCTCACGCGCCCCTTTTCCAGGGGCTCGGTTTCCCTTTGCAAAACCGCAATGGCCCGCCAGCCTTAGGCTCCGGGCGAAATGGGCGGCGCGCCTGCGGAGGCAGGCGCGCGAATGCGTTGCGGGCCGAATGCCGCCGAGACTCGGCGGCTCGCCTTACTCCTTGGCCAGCGCATCGAGCCCTTGCGACAGGCCCTTGAACGACATCGGCATGATCACCTCTTGCGATAGCGCGTTCTTGAAACCCACGCGGCCGCTCGCCTCATTCAGGGACCGCCATTTCTTGATGACGTCGTCCTTCAGAACGACGCTGGCGAAACATCCGCCTGGAATGCAGCGCTTCCAGGTCAGTTCGAGCGGCGCAGCGTCTTTCTCATTCGTGGCGATCTGAACAGCGCTGGGGAAGGAGACGTTTATCGGAACGACGACAGTGACCATCGAGCTTTCATTGGGCGCCGGCTTGCCGATGGCGATTTGCGAGAAAGGCGCAGACTGGTCCTTGAGGTTGATCGTCTGGACAACTTCGCAGATTTTACGCGCTTGCGGCGCGGTTCCAACCGATTGGCAGTGAAGCGTCCAGTCTCCATAAGCGACCGACTTGACGTTTGGGTCGGCCTGCGTGGCGCCCGGCTTTTGCGCGGCGTCCCCGCCCCCGGCGCCCTTGGGCTGCGCGGATGCGGTCGCCGCCTGTAAAAAAACTAGCCCAAATACGAGCAGCGCGCGTTTCATTCTGCCTCCCCCTCATCAGGCGTCAGAGCGTTTTCCGGTCCTTTCCCACTTCGGCGGAAAGCGCTCTCGTCGATCGTGGTTTTTCGTTTGCATTGAAAAACGCGCAGCCCCAGGACCGCGCGCATCCGTCACCAGGACACGCGCAATCCGCCGGTTCCGCCGATTGCATGGCCGATGTTTGAAAAGTCGCCGTCGAAGCTGGCGAAGAAGGACAGGTGATCGCCGACCGGAACACGCAGGCCGGCGTTGGTTCTCAGGCCATCGCGCGCCGGCCTGGCGCCGATGATCTCATACTGAAATCCCGGCGCGGTGATGAAGGACGGCGAGAGGCTCCGATAGGGATTGAACTCATGCATCCAGCCGGCGCGCACCCAGGTGAGCAGCGAGACATTGTCGAAGAGATTCAGCTTCGCGTCGAGCTGGGCGCCGGCAAAGGTCGGCAGAGACCCAGCGTTGCGCCAACCGTAATGCAGCCCGATCTGGCTGAATCCGCTCGAGCTCGACTCGGTGAAGGCGTTGCTGCGCAACGACCCGAACTGCATCCCCACGAAAGGCGTCACGCTGACCGGGCCGGCAATCTGGAGCTTGTCGCCGAATTCCACGTAGCCGCTGGTCGCATAGCTGCGAAACTGACCCGTCAGATATTCGCTGAAGCCTGGCAGCGCGATGTTCGCCCCAGAGGGCTGCCCGATGAATACGCCGGGAACGACCGCCTGGCGCTGCACCAGATTGCCCATGAAATCGAACGAGATCGCGCCCATCGCATAGAGGCTCTCATGCCGCAGGACCGCATAGGCCGAGGCGTGCCAGGCGTCGACCTTGCCGTAGGTCGAGCGCTCGGGCGCGTTGAAACCGAATGTGCCGCCGCCGCCGGCAAGGCCGATCAACAGGTTTCTGTTCACCTGGTAATCCAAACCGGCCGTGAAGCCGCGGCCATGCTCCTTGACGTTCGCGGTTCCGGGAATCTGGTTGCCCGAGATGTAGGCATAGCCGCCATATCCAGACAGCCAGGCGCGCCAGCTGCGGTTCGGCTTCACGAAAAACGGCGGATCGAGCGGCTCTTTGTATCGGGTCGCGTTCCGCTTCTGCGAAGCTGGCCGGAGATCGTCGTAAAGCGTAACGCCATTCGCTTGATCCTCTTCGTCGGACAGCCAGGAGAGGCTCTCGGCGCGAAGCGTCCGCAGGTGCATGTCGTTCGCCATGAAGGTCACATTCTGCGTCGTCACCGCCCCCTCGCCGGAAAGCGAGTCGTAGATCCGCGCCAAGGTTGGGGTATTCGGCTGGTAGAACAACGCCGCGGCCAGAGGCGCGAAGCTCGGCGCGCTTTGGGTGAGTTGGATCCGATTCACCGCATTGCCCACGGCGGTCTGGTTCTGCGTCATCCCGAACGGCGCATAATTCACCGTGTGGGTGAGATCGATGTCTCGCCCATTGGGGAATGTCAGGCCGTATTGGGCCACCGCCGTCTGGGGCGCGCGGATGGCGAGATTGCTGTGGGTCTCCCCACCCGCCGCCGACACGATGGTTGTCGAGCGCTGGCCGGGCCGCGCAGCGACCGCCGCCGCAATCGGGTCGACGAGGTTGACGATCACCTCGCCGGAGACTTTCGCCGTTCCCGTGACGTTGACGCGATCGGACGCTCCGGTCTTGAGATCGAGGTCGACGCCGTACTGACCGCTGGCGACCTGCAGGAAGTCTCCCGTCAGATTGGTCGTGAAGACGTTGTTGTAGTCGCCGGGCAGCAACAGGCCCGCATTTGTCATCAGGTTTCCGGCGCCGAGATAGACGACGCCGCCCGACTTGAACACGCCCTTGGAATTATTGGAGAACGCGTTGGCTCCCTCCCCGAGATTGACCGAGCCGATCATCAGCATGTCGTTCTCGATGCGGTCGTCGCCGGTCGTTGCGCGAACGGCGTAGCCGTTCACGCCGAGCACCGTCGTGATGACGCCCTGGTTCTTGAGCAAGTTGTTCTTGCCGTTCAGCATGATCACGCCGGCGCCTTGGCCGCCGCCGCCGTAGATCAGGCTCGGGCGCGTGGGCTTCGACAGGATGTTGACGGTAATGTCGCCATTGCCGTCTTGCCCCTGGCTCTGCGCGACCAAGGCCGTAGAATTCTCGCCGGGCGCAATCAGGTCGCCCGTCTGGTTGTAGACGGTCTCGGCGGCGACGCCTGCGCCGCCGGCCGCGCCCGAGAACTGGTTCGGGCCCACCTGGTTGAAGGCGTCGGATGCAAATATCGGCGCCGGCGCAGCCGACGTCTTTGCCTGCTTCGTCGCCGCCGCCCGCGTCGAGTCGCCCTGCAGGCCGACCGTGCCGCCGCCGCCGCCGACGCTCTGGCCATAGATGGCCGCGCTATTGGCGCCGGTGACGATGATTTGCCCGGCCGAGTTGTTGATCACGACCTTTCCGCTATCACCCGAGCCGCCCGCCTGTTTTTGGACAGCGCCGGCGCCGCCGCCGGGCTGCACCGCGCCGCCGCCGCCGCCGACCGACTGGGCGAAGACGCCGATCGAATTGTCGCCGGTGATATAGATCGAACCCGTATTGGTTACGGTGACGTCGCCGCCCTTGCCGACGGCTCCATTCTGGCCGCCGATCGACACTGGCGCGAGACCGACGCCGACCGCCGATCCAGCCACGCCGCCGCCGCCGCCGACGGACTGCGCCATCACGCCCACCGAATTCGCACCTTTGACGTAGACATCGCCGGCACTGGCGACGGTTACATTGCCGCCGTCGCCGCTGACGCCGCCATTGCCGCCGATCGTAATCCCAACCTTGTCTGAGGCGACGCCCGACGCAGAGGCCGAAACTGCGGCGCCTGCGACGCCGCCGCCGCCGCCAACCGACTGGGCGAAGATCGCAGTGGAATTGGCGCCGTTGGTGACGACGGTCGCGCCGGCATGGTTCGTCACCGTCACAGCGCCGCCATTGCCGCCGCCGCCGCCACTGCCGCCGACGGTGATGGACATGCCGGAAGGCGAAGAACCGGCGACGTTGAAGCCGCCGACCACGCCGCCGGCCCCGCCGCCGCCGCCCAGCGACTGCGCGAGAATGCCCTGCGAGCTGACGCCGTCCGTCACTATGGTCGCGAAATTATCGACTTTGACCGCCCCGCCGTCGCCGTCGCCGCCGCCCGAGCCGCTTCGACCGAGGCCCAGCGAGAAGACGCCCGGAACGCCGGCGTAGGCGCCGCCAGCCGCGCCGCCGCCGCCGCCGATCGATTGCGCGAAGACGCCGTTCGCCATCGCGCCTTGCGTCCAGATGGAGCCGCCAGCCTCGTTTGCGATCTCGACTTGGCCGCCATGGCCGCTTGCGCCGCCGTCGCCGCCGATTGCAATCAGCCCGATAGCGCGGCCGCCGGAGCCGCCGCCGCCTCCGATGGATTGTGCAAAGATCCCGTGCGCCGTGTCCCCCTGGGTGAGGAGGGCGCCCGAGTTCTTCACCTTCACCTGGTCGCCCGAGCCCGAGCTGCCGCCCGCGCCGCCAACCGACAGCAGGCCGAAGGCTGTTATCGAGTCGGACTGCGCCCCGGCGTTGCCGCCGCCGCCGCCGATCGACTGCGCGAAAATAGCGCTCGCGCCCTTGCCCTTGGTCGAGACCGTCGCACTGCTGACGACGTCGACTTTCCCGCCGTTCCCGGCCGCGCCACCAGCGCCGCCGACCTTCACAGCCGATATGGACGGCGCGCCGCCATTGCCGCCGCCGCCACCAATCGACTGCGCCAATATGCCATGGGCGTCCGCGCCTTCGGTCGTAATGACGCCGTGGTTCGTGACGCTGACGGCCGCGCCCTGGCCCGCCGCCCCGCCGTAGCCGCCGACGGTGATCCCGGACAGACCCGTGGCGCCGCCATTGCCGCCGCCGCCGCCGATCGACTGCGCCAATATGCCCATCGAACGGTCGCCATTGGTTGCGAGCCGCCCCTCATTGTCGACCGTGACGGTTCCGCCGTCGCCGCCGGCGCCGCCGAAGCCGCCGATGGATATGAGACCACCCGCGAGCCCGCCGGAGCCGCCGCCGCCGCCGATGGATTGCGCGGCGATGGCGCTGGAGTCCGCGCCGTGCGTCACGATCTGGGCGTTGCGCGTGTCGTTGATCCGGGCGTTGGTCACTTTGACCGCTCCGCCCGAGCCCGTGGCGCCGCCGAAGCCGCCGAGACTGAACAAGCCGGTCACGCCCGAGGAACCGTCCCCGCCATTGCCGCCGCCGCCGCCGATCGACTGCGCGACGACGCCCCCGGACGAGCCTCCGAATGTCTCGATCGACCCATTGTTGGTGACGGCCACCGCCTTGCCGTCGCCGCTCGCGCCGCCGAAACCACCGACGGTGATCTTGCCGAAGCCGGTCGCGATCCCGGTCAAACCGACCGGCGCCGTCAGCACCGTGGTGGCCATGTCGACATATTGCGCGCCGGGGAACAGACCGTTCAGACCGATGATCGCGCGGCCGCCATTGCCGCCGCCGCCGCCGATCGACTGCGCCATGACGCCCGCCGACGCCTCGCCGTGAGTGACGATGAAGTCCCGATTGGTGACGGTGACGGCGCCGGCGCCATTGCCGGAGCCGCCGCCGCCGACGACGACCTGAACATTGGCGCTGGTCGACTTGGGAGACTGACAGCTCGAGACCACCTTCTGGACGAGGCCCAGCGGGTTGAAGGTGCAGGACGTCGCGATCTGCAGCGAGATGGAATTGGCGCCGCCGCCATTGCCGCCGCCGCCGCCGATCGATTGCGCGAGAATACCGTTCGCCGCCGCGCCATGGGTGATGACGCCGCCGGTCTGATCGACGATGACGTCGCCTGCGGTGTTGCCGCTGCCGCCGAAGCCGCCGACCGTCGCGGAAAGGTTGATGGATCGGCCGCCGCCCTGCGGATCGCCGCCGGCCGCGAGACCGGTGATGGCGCCGCCGCCATTGCCGCCGCCGCCGCCGATCGACTGCGCGAGAATGCCGTTCGCGCCGTCGCCCAGGGTCCGGATGACGCCCTCATTGGTCACTCTGACCTTGCTCGCGGTCCCGCCGCCGCCCCCAAAGCCGCCGACGGCGACGCCGATGTTGAGCGACGTCCCCTCCCCGATGGGGCCGATCGCGCCGGCGAAGGACAGGCCGCCATTGCCGCCGCCGCCGCCAATGGACTGCGCCAGAATGCCATGCGACTCCCGGCCGGTGATGACCGGCGCCGTCTGAAAGACCTCGCCCGGCGCAGCAATCTGCTGCTGCTGCACGGTTTTCGACCCCGTCGCGATGTCGCCCGTGTTGTTGACGACCACCTCGCCGGCGCCGCTTCCCGCGCCGCCAAATCCACCAACCGAGGCGCTGATCTGCTTGGCGTCCTTGCCGCCGAGCGAACCCGCGATGCTCAGGCCGCCATTGCCGCCGCCGCCGCCGATCGATTGCGCGACGACAGCCGCCGAACTGTCGCCGACAGTGGTCGTCGCGCCGACGCGCGTCACCTCGACCTTGCCGGCCGCGCCGCCGGAGCCGCCGAGGCCGCCGACGGAAGCAGTGATCGACGGGATTTTATTGTCGCTGGCGAAGTTGAAGGCGCCCGCGACGCTGAGAGCGCCGTTGCCGCCGCCCCCACCGATCGATTGTGCGAGGACGCCGCTCGCATTGTCGCCCAGGGTCGAGATCAATCCGGTGGAATTCACCGTCACGGCGCCGGCGTCGGCGCCCGACCCGCCGAAGCCGCCGAGCGACGCGGCCAGGCTGAAGCTATTGCCCGTTGGAACCGAAAGCGCGCCCGCGAAGCTGAAACCTCCAGCGCCGCCGCCGCCGCCGATCGACTGGGCCAGAATGCCGTTCGATCCCCCACCTTGGGTGAGGATGTTGTCGACGCTGACGACATCCACGCTGGAGGCGCTGTTCCCGGCCGCGCCGAAGCCGCCGACGCTCAGCGACATGGAGGCCTTGCTTTCAGCCGTCGCGGTGAGCGCGCCGGAGAAGCCGCCATTGCCGCCGCCCCCGCCGATCGATTGGGCTTGGACGCCATTGGCGTTTCGACCCGACGTCTGAATCGTGGCGGCGTTGTCCGTGAGCGTCTTCCCGGCGTTGCTGCTCACGCTGACAGCGCCGCCCCGGCCGCCATTCGCGCCGGCGCCGCCCAGGCTCGCGGAAATGCCGGCGTTGCCCAGCGACCCCGCGCCCGACAGCGAAAAGCCGCCATTGCCGCCCGAGCCGCCAATGGACTGGGCTTGGATGCCGTTCGACCGGTCGCCGGCCGTGACGATGGCGCCGGCGCTTGTGACCTTCACCGCTGCGGCGTCGCCGCCGCCGCCCAACGCAAAGCCCCCGACCGACAGCGCGCCCGCAAATTTCGAACCGCCCGCGACGCCGATCGAGAAGCCGCCATTGCCGCCTCCCCCACCGAGCGATTGCGCCAATATGCCGTTCGAGTCCACGCCCTTGGTCTGGATGTTGTTGTAGCTCACGACCGTGACCGCGTCGGATTTCCCGCCGCCGGCGCCGAAGCCGCCGACCGACGCCGTGAAGGCGCCGCCCGAGGTGGTGACGGAGCCGCCCAGCGAGAAGCCGCCGTTACCGCCGCCCCCGCCAATCGATTGCGCCAATATGCCGTTCGAGCGGTCGCCCTCCGTGGCGATCGACAGCACGCCCCGCGCAGGCGCCTCGTTCAGCAGCGTCCCATCCAAGGCCCGGCTGTAGCTCGTCACGCTGACGTCGCCCGCGGCGCCGCCTGTCGAGCCGAAGCCGCCGACCGAGACGCCGCCGCCCGCCGAACCCGTGGAAAGGGCTCCCGCGACCGAGAATCCGCCATTGCCGCCGCCGCCGCCAATCGACTGCGCGAGAACGCCATTGGAGTCGGCGCCCTGAGTGGCGATCGTTCCGACGCTCAGGACCCTGACGCCCTTGGCCGCGCCGCCGCCGCTGAGCGCGCTGCCGCCAATTGACAAGGAGCCAGCAAATTCGGATCCGCCCGAGAGTCCGACCGAGAAGCCGCCATTGCCGCCGCCCCCGCCAATCGACTGGGCGAGGATGCCGTTCGAGGATTTCCCGAGGGTCACGATGTTCTGATAGCTCGTAACGTCCACCGCGCCCGCCGCGCCGGCGCCGGCCCCGAAGCCGCCGACCGACACGCCGATCCCGGCGCCGCCAAGCGCAGCCCCGCCCGTCACCGAGAAGCCGCCGTTGCCGCCGCCCCCGCCAATCGACTGAGCCAGCACGCCGTTCGAACGGTCGCCCTTCGTCATAAGCGTGGCGACATTCGCCGGAGGCGCGTTGGTCACGCCGGCGCCGTTGGCCGCCTCGGCGTAGCTGGTCACGCTGACATCGCCTGCGGAGCCGCCGCCGGAGCCGAAGCCGCCGACCGATACGCCAATGCCCGCCGAGCCGGTGGTGAAGCCGCCCGCGAGGGAGAAGCCGCCATTGCCGCCGCCGCCGCCGATCGACTGCGCGGCGACGCCGTTCGAGTCCGAGCCGAGCGTGACGATCGCGCCGTAGCTCTTCGCCGCGACCTTCGAGGCGTTGCCGCCGCCGCCGCCGAAACCGCCGACCGATACGCCGCCGC
>JAWOLK010000015.1:0-4989 GCA_033853615.1 Beijerinckiaceae bacterium
TCTTGCGTTGCGGCCTTATCCCTAACTTCCGTCCAAGGACGGAGCCGAGCGCCACCAGCGCAGGGACGGCGACAAACGCGGGATCGCATTGCATTCGATCGCTTATGTCCATCACCCAAGGCGCTATTGTCGCCGGGAGAAAGGCAGGATCAAAGCCCGGCACCGGAAGCAGGCCCGATGGAAGAGGCTTCGGCTCGGGCCAATGCTGGATTTCGGCTTGCGCCGCTTTGCGGGCGCGATAATCGGCGGCGCCATCGGCAAACCCTTCATCGCGCCGCCATTTGGGCCAGCTTGCGAAGTCGGACGGCGGGACGCGAAGAGAAGGAGATTGAGCAGTCATCCGTCTCCCTCCTTTCGAGAAGAAGGGACAACTTCGCGCGACGTTTCGATGGCGGCTTTCAGCTCGCGACGCAGATAACAGAGATACCCCTCGACAGCGGCCCGGGTCCCTCTGCGTCGCGGCGATATGCACAACCGCTGCCGCGCTGGCCATGACGAGCGCGTTTTCGGCTATTGCGTCAAAGGCGAGAATGTCGCTCTCGAAATTCTCGCGATTTTTGCTAATATCAGTATCCTTCGCCGCCACAGCGAAATGAGCCCGGCCCGCTTCTGCGGCCGGGTTTTCTCCTTCTACTTTCATGGCTGCGGGGCCGGCGGCAAAATCTCAGTGTTTTTTTTCCGCTCCACATGTCGCGGACGAGCCGCACTCCGACCATAAGGCCGTGTTTCTTTGCAACGTAGTCAATCACCGCATACTCGCGCTCTTTTTGGGACAAGGCTTCCGATGTGCGCCTGCCGAGCGTTTTGATGGCGTCCCTGATGGCGCGCCGCTTCGCGACGCTTTTGGTATCAGTCCTAAGTCTTCCTTGAGCTTCCGCTTCAGGAGGCGCAATCCCCCATTCCGGTGGCGGTCGCACCTTGCTTCTTTCGCACCACCGCTGAGCGTCGGCGATAGTTAGCCAACAATGCTCAAGATACGCAGTGATCAGTGCATCGTCGTCGAAAATGTCGCCGATGTCCGAAGGCGCACGGAATGGCCGAGATATTTCACCCAAAAATAGGATTCGAGACTTCCCACTTTGCTGAAAGAAGCCTTTTTCAACGGAAACAGCGAAATTCCATTAATGCTTGCGCGGGCACAAAGCGGCGCCGCCTCTCCTGGCATGCGGCGAAGCGATTGATCCGCATCCGCCGATCCGACTCAGCTTTTCGTCTCGCCTCCCTGTCATTGAGATTTTCGAGGCGATCGATGGAATGGAGGAGGTCGCGTTGCGGGATGAAGACTTTGACGAGGAGCTTGGCAATTCGCAGCATCTGACGAGCAAACTCGTCCTGCGCGGTCCTTCCTGTCGCCATCGCGTGCATCCGCGAGCATCGGGCTGATGTGCGGGAAAATCGAGCGATGCGCTCTCGACTTGTTGGAGGGCTGTCCTACCCCCGCGCCATCGATTGTTGCGCTGACGCATCAGCGGCGCAAGGGCGCGGCGGGGCGGCTTGTTTCTCGAATTTTTGATTTCTGCTTACCAGGCGCTTACCGAAGCGGAAGCGCCTGGCTCGGAGCGGGCCGATATCGCTGCTAACACGCTGATTTTTATGGTACCGCCACCCCGGCTCGAACGGGGGACCCCCAGATCCACAATCTGGTGCTCTAACCAACTGAGCTATGGCGGCCCGACGAGGGCGGAAACTAAAAGCAAGCAGCGCCGATTGCAAGCCCGATAAAGCCGCTGTCGCGATCTTTTCTCTCCTTCCCGCGCGGCCTGCGGGCCGGGGGTCGCGCGGGCGCCTTTCGCCTTTACCCTTTTCGATCGGCCTTCACCTCGGTCAGCGACCATTCCGCGCTTTTGTCGCGGCAAGCGGCGCCCCGGATTTCCTCGCGATGATCCGGCGTCGCCACCTCGGCGCGAAAGGCGCGGCAGATTTTGCCGTCGCGCGGATAGGGCTGGCCAGCCGGGGTGAAGGAGCCCCGCGCGCCGCTGTGCGGATTGTCCCAATTCACAACGCCGCCGTCGCCCTGCGGATCGAGCGCGGTGCTCATCGCGGCGGCGGCGCGGCGCGAATCTTCCGCCGTCAGCGCCCGCGACAGCGTCTTTCCGGTCTTGCCCGGTATTGCGCCGGTGACGTCGGCCGGATCGCCCCGCCAGAGCGCGACGGAGGATTCCTCCGGCGCATTCACCGGCACGACGATCGAACAGCCGCCGCATCCGCCGGCGACGAGAATCGCCACGACGGCGCCGGCGATCGAGACCCTGCCGCCGCCCCGCCGCGCCCCGCCCAGACGTTGTTCCCTCGCCGAACCGCTGCAGAAAATTTGAGGAAACGCGTCAGTGGGGGTATGTCTGACACTCAGAAAAAGCAAAGCGCCACCTTATGTACTGCCCCGCGCCGCTCTTGGCGCCAGAGGAGGATTTTCAGGTGAACGCGTTAACACCGGGTGACTTTGTCGAGGCCGGCGAGCCCTTCGGGCTGTTCAAGGCCTGGTTCGCCGAGGCGCAGGCCAGTGAGATCAACGACCCGGAGGCCATGGCGCTCGCCACCGCCAGCGCCGACGGCCTGCCGGACGTCCGCATGGTGCTGCTGAAGGAATGGGACGAACGAGGCTTCGTCTTCTACACCAATGGCGAAAGCGCCAAGGGCCGGCAACTCGCCGAGAATATGAAGGCCGCCTGTCTCTTCCACTGGAAATCGCTGCGCCGTCAGGTGCGGGTGCGCGGCCCCGTGGAGTTCGTCGGCGACGCCGCCTCCGACGAGTATTTCGCGAGCCGCCCGCGCGACAGCCGAATCGGCGCCTGGGCCAGCCAGCAGTCGCGGCCGCTCGAGAGCCGCTTCGCGTTGGAGAAGGCGGTGGCGAAATATGCGCTTCAATACGCCGTCGGCGAGGTGCCGCGGCCGACCTATTGGCGCGGCTATCGCATCTTGCCGCAGGCCATAGAGTTCTGGGCCGATCGCCCCTTCCGCCTGCATGACCGCGTGCGTTTTACGCGCGAGGGCTCGGGCTGGAGCAAGCAGCGGCTGTATCCGTGACCGCCCCCGCTTCCGCAAGGCGCCGGGCGCTCGCGCTCGGCGCGGCCGTCGCCTTCGCCGCCGCTCCCGAGGCGGCGGCGCAGGGCTTTTTTCAGAATCTCTTCGGCCCGTCCCGGCCCGCGGCCCCCGCGCCGAGCGCCGCCCCGCCCGCGCCGCGGCAGGAGCGGCCGCCCGCGGACCGGCCAAAGAAGAAGACGCAGAAAGCCAGGCAGGAGGTCAAGCCAACAGCCCCGGCGACGCAGGCGGCCGCCGGCGAACCGCCGCCGCCGCCCTACGACGGCCAGATGATGCGGCTCGCCGAGATCATCGGCGCTCTGTCCTTCCTGCGAGATTTGTGCGGCGACAATGACGGCGGGCAGTGGCGCGCGCAAATGTCCGCGCTGCTCGACGCCGATGCGCCGGCGGCGGGCGCCGCGCCGAGACGCCAGCGACTGACAGCCGCCTTCAACCGCGGTTTTCGTGACTATGAGATCACCTATCGCGCCTGCACGCCCAATGCGCGCACCGCGATTACCCGCTATCTCGACGAGAGCGCGAAAATCGCCCACGACATCGCTTATCGTTACGGTAATCCTTAGCCCGCAAAGCGCTCTTCCGACACAGATCGAGGCGGGATGTTAACCGTTTGGCAAGACTTAGGTCGCGCGCCGCAGCCGGCTTGGCTAGATTGCCGGTCATGACGCAACTCAAGTCTTTCTTCCCAGACGACGCCCGCTCCGAACAACATCGCGCCGCGCTGGCGCATGTGACCGAGGCTTATGCCGAGGCTATTCTCGCCGGCATCGACAGCGATTCTTTCGCCTATGCCGCGGTCTTTGCGGCGCTGCGTGAGCTGGTCGCCGCGCATGGGGAAGAAAAGATCGCCGCCTTCGCCGAGCATTTGCCGGCGCGGCTGCGCGCCGGCGAGTTTTCAACCGGCGTCAAGCATTGAAGACGCGGCGAGCGGTCCGGGCGCGGCTATAAAGCGGCGCCCATATGCCACAGCCGATCGCCAACGTCATACCAGTAATGGCGCAGCTCGGCGCCTTGGCGCACGACCAGCTCGATGTTGGAATTCCGGTTCTGGAACATCGAAGGGGACGATGCGACGCTCCACCCAAAAGCCTGGCCGGGGGAAACGTTCCATTTCAAGCCGTCCCAGGACAGGCGATAGTGCCGCAAGCCGGCGCCTTCCTGGGCGACAATATCATAGGCGCCGTCCCCTTGGTTTTGCACCATTGCGGGAGGGGATCCCACATTGGCGGCGAAAGCCAGCCCCTTATTCCACTGCCGGGCCTGGCGGTCATACCAGTAATGTTGCAAGCGGCCGCTCTCTTGCACGACCAAATCAAAATTGCCGGTGCGGGCGTTTTGCAGCATGACCGGGTGGGCTTGAACATTCGCGCCGAAAAGCGCGCCCAGATTCCAGCCCTGCCCTTGCGACCAGTAATGCCGCAGTTGAAGGCCTTCTTTGACGACGACGTGATAGCCGTAAGGGGTGATATGATCCTCGAGGAACTGCGGGGCCCCTTGCGCGCCTAGGCCGAACTGGCTTGCAGGACGCCACTGCCAGTCCCCGCCGGAATCGCCGGTTGCCAAACGGAAATATCCGAGCGAACCGCCCTGCTGTCGGGCGACCAGCGCATAATCCGTCGTGAGCCCCAAGCCCGGGACGTCGCGCGCGGCTTGAAACATCGCCGGCGCAGACTGAATATTCCAGCCGAACATGGCTCCGGCATGCCACTGCCAGTCGCCGCCGTAATAAAACCAATAATGGTGGAGCGCGTTGCCCTCACGCACGGCCAGTTCATAGTCGTTGTTGGCGTTCTGGAACATCGCCGGAGCCGATTGCACGTTCGACCCGAACGAAGCCGCTTTATGCCAACGCCAATCGCCGCCGTAACTAAACCAGTAGTGGCGCAGCGCGCTCCCCTCGCGGACGACGAGTTCGTAATCGCCATTGCCGTAAGCACGATTTTGAAAAAA
>JAWOLK010000016.1:0-13690 GCA_033853615.1 Beijerinckiaceae bacterium
TGGTTCCATCAGCTGCTCCTGTTCGGAGGGATTCGAGCAATCGCCCTGTCGCTCTCGCCTCTCGCGCGCGCCGGCACAGGCGCGCATCTGCCGGAAATAGGCCGAACCGACGGCGACAACCACCGGATTGGAGAGAAAATCGTGGATGCCCGCGTGTGGCGCCCGGCGCCCGGCCGTCTGCATTTCCCCGGCGCCGCGCTAGCTAGAGCCTTTCGGGGCTCTAATCTTTTTTGCAGCGTTATCTCGTCGCCGAACGGGTTCCCGCTTCGGCGGAAAACGCCCCAAGCGGCGGAGAAAAGAGGAAGGCCAAAGACATGGACGCTGCGAGCCCGCGCCGCTCAGCTTCTTGGGAAGACCCCTTGTTCCTCGACGACCAGCTCGCGGAAGCGGAGCGAATGATCCGCGACGCGGCCGCGGCCTTCGCGGCGGGCAGGCTCGCGCCGCGCGTGCGGAGCGCCTATCTCGGTGAGCAGGCGGACCCCGGGATCTTCCGCGAGATGGGGGAGGCCGGCCTCTTCGGCGCGACCATCCCGGAAGCCTATGGCGGCGCCGGGGCGAGCCATGTCGCCTATGGCCTCATCGCCCGAGAATTGGAGCGCGTCGATTCCGCCTATCGCTCGATGATGAGCGTGCAGTCCTCGCTGGTCATGCATCCGATCCATTCTTACGGCTCTAAAGAGCAGCGCCGCAGATATTTGCCCAAGCTCGCCTGCGGCGCGTGGATCGGCTGCTTCGGCCTGACCGAGCCCGACGCGGGCTCCGACCCCGCGAGCATGAAGACCCGGGCGGAAAAGACCGCATCCGGCTATCGCCTCCGCGGCGCCAAGGCCTGGATTTCCAACGCGCCGATCGCCGATCTCTTCCTCGTCTGGGCCAAATCGGCGGCGCATGACGGGCGAATCTGCGGCTTCGTGCTCGAAAAGGGCCTTGCCGGACTCTCCGCCCCGAGGATCGACGGCAAGCTCGCCTTGCGCGCCGCCGTCACCGGCCAAATCCTGCTGGACGACGTCGAGGTCGGCGAGGACGCGCTGCTGCCCGGCGCTTGCGGCGCAAAAGCGGTGTTCGGCTGTCTCAATCAGGCGCGGTACGGCATTTCCTGGGGCGTCTTGGGCGCGGCCGAGGATTGCTGGCGCCGGGCGCTGCAATATGGCCTCGATCGCAAGCAGTTCGGCAAGCCGCTCGCCGCGACGCAGCTCTACCAAAAGAAACTCGCGGACATGCAGACGGAGATTGCGCTCGGCCTGCAAGGCGCGCTCCGGGTCGGCCGTCTCTTCGATGAAGGCAAAGCGACGCCGGAGATGGTGTCCCTGATCAAGCGCAACAATTGCGGCAAGGCGTTGGAGATTGCGCGGCAGGCGCGCGACATGCACGGCGCCAATGGCGTCCACATCGACTACCATGTCATGCGTCACGCGCAAAACCTCGAAGCGGTGAACACCTATGAAGGGACGCACGACATTCACGCGCTGATCCTCGGCCGCGCGCAAACCGGCTTGCAGGCGTTCTTCTAGGCCTCAAGGCGTTCTCGTGGGCGGAGCGTTTCGCCGTCGACGACGAAGGTCCCAAAGCCCGCCTTGCCGGCGCCGTCTTCTTCTTGTTTGAGAGCCGCGCGTTTTGTAGCGTCTCAATCTCCACAAAGGGAAAAAGCCGGTGCTGTCGATCTATCTGCGCGTTCTCGGACTGTTGCGGAGCGAACGGCGACTCGCGATCCTGCTCGTCCTCGCCAATCTGGCGCTCGCGGGCGCGCAATTCGCCGAGCCCATGCTGTTCGGCCGCATCATCGACGTGATGACCAGGACGCAGGCCGCGGGGCAGGCGCTCTCCTGGTCCGATCTCCTGCCGCTGACGCTGAGCTGGGTGGGCTTCGGCCTGTTCTCGATCCTCGGCTCGATCCTCGTCGCGCTGCACGCCGATCGGCTGGCGCATCGCCGCCGCGTCGCCGTGATGGCGGATTTCTTCGATCATGCGCTGAACCTGCCGCTGAGCTTCCATTCCACGGTGCATTCCGGCCGGTTGCTGAAGATCATGCTGGAGAGCGGCAACGCGCTCTTCGGCCTGTGGCTGTCGTTCTTTCGCGAGAATTGCGTCTCCTTCATCGCGCTGTTCGTGCTGCTGCCCGGAACGCTGTTTCTCAACTGGCGCCTTGCGACCTTGTTGATGCTGCTCGTCGGCTGTTTCTATGTCGTCACGGCGCTGGTGTTGCGGCGCACGGAATCGCTTCAGGGCGCGGTCGAGCGGCACAGTTCCGAGCTTGCCGAACACGCCTCCGACGCGCTCGGCAATGTGCCGGTGGTGCAGAGCTTCACGCGCATCGAAAGCGAGATGGCGGCGCTGCGCAAGATCATGCGCGACCTTCTTGCGGCGCAGCTTCCGGTTCTCTCCTGGTGGGCGGTGACGGTGGTGGCGAGCCGCGCCTCGGCGACGCTCACCATTCTCGGCATTTTCATGCTCGGCGCCTGGCTGCACATGCGCGGCGAGGCGAGCATCGGCGAGATCGTCACCTTCATGAATTTCGCGACGATGCTGATCGGCCGTCTCGAGCAGGTCGTCGGATTCATCAATGTGCTGTTCATGCAGTCGGGCAAGCTCAAGGAATTTTTCGCGACCCTCGACACGCATCCCAATGTCGCCGATCGGCCCGGCGCGCGCGACGCCGGGCGGCTCAACGGCGCCGTCGCCTTCGAGCATGTGAGCTTTTCTTACGATGGCAAGCGCCAGGCGGTGCGCGACGTTTCCTTCGCCGTGCAGCCGGGCGAGACGATCGCGCTCGTCGGCGCGACGGGCTCCGGCAAATCGACGACGCTGTCGCTGCTGCACCGCGTCTTCGATCCGGCGCAGGGGCGCATCACCATCGACGGCGTCGATCTGCGCGATTACACGCTGCTGTCGCTGCGGCGAAACATCGGCGTCGTGTTTCAGGAGCCGATGCTGTTCGCGCGCTCGATCGAGGAAAATCTGCGCATCGGCAAGCCGGAGGCGACGCGCGCCGAGATCGAGCATGCGTTGGAGCTGGCGCAGGCGCGAGACTTCGTATCGCGCCAGACGGAGGGAATCGCGACGCTCGTCGGCGAGCGCGGCCGCTCGCTGTCGGGCGGCGAGCGCCAGCGCCTGTCGATTGCGCGGGCGCTGTTGAAGGACCCGCCGATCCTCGTCTTCGACGAGGCGACCAGCGCGCTCGACGCGACGACCGAACGCCAGATTCAAAGAGCGCTGGAAGCCGCCACACAAGGCCGCACCACCTTCATCATCGCGCATCGGCTGGCGACGGTGCGCAACGCCGATCGCATTCTCGTCTTCGAGCACGGCGAAATCGTCGAGAGCGGCTCTTTCGACGAATTGGTGAAGAAGGGCGGCCGCTTCGCGACATTGGCCGCGGCGCAATTCATGACCGGCGCCGAGGCGCCGCCGTCGCCGCTCGACGGCGTGACGGCGGAAGCGGTGGGCTGACGGCGCCAGAGCCTTTTTCCGGTCCGATTGCATCGGACCGGGGGCTCCCCGTCTTTTCTTTCGAGCGTTTTCTTGCCGCCGAACCGGTTCCCACTTCGGCGGAAAACGCTCTACGTTCTTTTACGGAGAGGGCGAATACTTATTGTGCGCCGGGCCTTTTGCGGCGACGTTGACGCTCTCGCGTGGCGCAGGCGCGCGCGCAAGCGGCGGCTCGGCTGCGCGCCCTCTCTTCGAGGCGATATGGATAAAGCCGAATTCGATCTTTTCGCGCAAGAATATGAATCTCTGCACCGGGCCAATATCGCCGTGAGCGGCGAAGCGCCCGAATATTTCGCGCGTTACAAGATCGCAGCGCTCGCCGACTTCGCCAAAGAGGCCGGGGCGAAAGCCGGCCGCATCCTCGATTTCGGCTCCGGCGTCGGCAATTCCATCCCGCATTTTCGCGCTTTCTTCCCCGCGTCGGAGCTGACCTGCGCCGATGTCTCGGGGCGCAGCCTTGCGCTGGCGCAAGAGCGCTTTCCGGGGCGCGAGCAGGCGCTGCTGATCGAGAGCGACGCAATCCCCGCGCCGGCGGACCATTTCGACATCGTCTTCTCGGCCTGCGTCTTCCATCACATTTCGCATGACGATCATCTCGCCTGGCTCGGCGAATTGCGCCGCGTGACGAAGGACGGCGGAATGGTGTCGATCTTCGAGCACAATCCCTTGAATCCGTTGACGCGGCGCGCGGTCGACACATGCCCCTTCGACGCCAATGCGCATCTCGTCGGCGCGCGCCTCCTCGCCGGGCGGCTTCGCGCCGCCGGCTGGGGCGACGTCAAGATCCGCTATCACATATTCTTCCCGCGCTTTCTCGCCGCGCTGCGTGGCGCCGAGCCTTATCTCGCGGGGCTGCCGCTCGGCGCGCAATATTCGGCGACGGCGCGCAAGGCATGAAGAAGCTCGCGAAGTTTCTCGCGGTCGGCGCGCTCAACACGCTGATCGGCCTGTCCTGCATTTATGCGGCGATGGGTATTTTGCATCTTGGCTTCCTCGCCTCCAATGCGCTCGGCTATGGCCTCGGGATCGTGATGTCCTTTGCGCTGAACCGCGCCTGGACATTCGCGCATGCGGCGCCCTGGCGCGTCAGCTTCCCCAAATGGCTCGCCGTCACTGGCGTCGCCTATCTCTGCAATGTCGTCGCCGCGAGTTTCGCCCGCTGGACGCTGGGCGTCGATCCCTATGTCGCGCAGCTCTTCGGCGTCGCCGCCTATACGGGCGCGTCTTTTCTCGGCGCGCGGCAGTTTGTTTTCCCGCCTGCAGGAATGGCCGCGCAATGAATTTTTCCTATCCGCCCCGGCTGAGCGTCGTCGTCCCCTGCTACAATGAGGAAGAGGCGCTGCCGCTGACCGCGCGCCGCCTCGCCGAGAAAATCGAGGGCTTCGTCGCCTGCGGCCGGGTCGCCAGGGACAGCCATGTCTGTTTCGTCGACGACGGCTCGCTCGACGCCACCTGGTCGATCATCGAAAGGCTCGCGCGCGAGAAAATTTTCGAGGGCGTCAAACTGTCGCGCAATAGCGGCCATCAGAACGCGCTGATGGCGGGTCTGCTTACCGTTCCCGGCGACGTCGTCGTCTCCGTCGACGCCGATCTGCAAGACGATCTCGACGCCATCGACCAAATGCTCGATGCCCACGCCAAGGGGGCGGACATCGTCTATGGCGTGCGGGCGCGGCGCGACGCCGATACGGCGCTGAAGCGCAACACCGCGCGCGCTTACTATCGGCTGCTGCATTGGCTCGGGGTCGACGTCGTCTATGACCACGCCGATTTCCGGCTGATGAGCCGGCGCGCGGTGGAGGCGTTGCGCGCCTATCCCGAGGCCAATCTCTTTCTGCGCGCGCTTGTGCCGCGTCTCGGCTTTCGCACGGCGCAAGTGCGCTACGACCGCAACGAGCGGATCGCCGGCGTGTCCAAATATCCGCTGCGCCGCATGCTGGCGCTCGCAATCGAGGGCGTCACCTCCTTCTCGGTGCGCCCGTTGCGGCTGATCACCGTCACGGGCTTCGCGATCTCCTTCGTTTCCTTTCTTCTCGGCGCCTGGGCGCTGGTCGCGGCGCTGTTTCTGCGCATGGCGGTGCCGGGCTGGGCGTCCACCGTCATCCCGATCTATTTCATCTCCGGCGTGCAGATGCTCTTCCTCGGCGTGATCGGCGAATATATCGGCAAGATTTATCTCGAAGCGAAACGCCGCCCCCGCTTCCTGCTGGAGGAGGCGACCTTCGAGCCTGCGGCCGAGGCCCATGCGGAGCCGCGCACACGCTCTGGAAACATTGTGGCGCCGGCCTATTTCTCAGCGAGAAACTCCGCGACGTCGGCATAAAAACGGCGCGGATCCTGCAAGAAGGCGAAGTGGCTCGTCGCCGGCTCGATGACGAGCCGCGCGCCCGGTATCAGCGACGCCATCTGCTTCGTGTGCGCGAGTTTGATCGCCTCGTCATGATCGCCGTCGACGATCCATGTCTTCACCCGAATGGAACGCAGCTCGTCCGGCGTGTAATTCGGCTCGCGTCGCCACATCGCTTCGACGCCGGCGCGCAGCGCGTCGAAACCGCCCGGCGTCGGCGACAGCGCCGCATATTCGGTTCGCGCCCGCGCGATGAAGGCGGCAAAGACGGGGCTCGCCAGCACCTCGCGAGCGTCGCGCACGCCCGAAAGGTCGTAATTCGCGCCATAGGCGAAGAGGCGGGACAGGCGCTCGGGATGGCGCAGCGCAATGTCGAGACCGATGATCGCCCCATCGCTCCAGCCGATGATCGCCGCGGCGCCGAGCTTCAGCCCATCCATCACGCCGAGCACGTCGTCAGCCATCAGCCGGTAGCCGTAGGGCCTGCCGTCCGTGTCGCTGCGGCCGTGGCCGCGGCTGTCGATGACGATCACCTCATGGGTGTTCGACAGCGCGCGGACGAGATCGCCCCAATAATCCGAATTGGCGAGACCGCCGTGCAGCAGCACCACAGGATCGCCGGCGCCGAACACGGCCCGCCAGATATGGGCGCCGTTCACCATAACCGTCCCTGCGTCGCGGGGCGGGGGAAGCGTCGGCGTCGGCGGCAGCAGCATCCAGCGCGGCTCTTCGGCCAGGGCGCCGAAGGCGAGCAGCGCGAGGAGCGCAGCGACAACCAGCCGAACGTCGGTAAGCCGGCCCATCATCCACCCACAAAAATGCGCGCGCCGACAAAAATGGCCGCTGGGGAAGAGCGGCCGAAGTCGAGGGGAGGAGTCGCCCCGAAAGAGCAACGCGCTCAGGACACGCGCGGCGCGTGGCCGAATTATGACCATATGCGACAAGCGCGCAACAAGCCGCGCCGCTGTGACTTTTCGGCAACGACGCCGGCGCCGTTGTCGCGCTCAACGAAAACAACTAAAATGTTGGAGAGGATTGATCAATCTAGCGGTGCAATCCGGCGCCGCCCATGGCTACATTAGGATCAAGACCATGTCGAACGCCAACCGCATCGTTGAGATTATTTACCATCTCCTGTCCCTGCCGGTGATCGCCTATGGCGTCGGCCTGGCGCTGACCGTTCTGGTCGGCTTCGGCGTCGCGTCGGGCGTGATCGAGACGCCCTTCATCCACGTGCGCTGACGGCAAGGCCCGCGCCGGGCTTCCCGCCAGCCGCGGCCCGGCCTATCCTGCCGTCATGACGCCCGACGAGCTGCGCGCCCTCGAAAACCCGCCCGAACTGCCGCCGGCGCTGCTGGCGCTGTGGCGGGACGCGCGCGGCGATTGGGACGGCGCGCATAAATGCGTCGACACGCGCGACGATCCCGACAGCATGTGGGCGCACGCCTATCTGCACCGCAAGGAGGGCGACCTCTGGAACGCCCGCTATTGGTATCGCCGCGCCGGCCGGCCGCCCTGCGCTGGCCCGCTCGACGCGGAATGGGCCGAGATCGCCGCCGCCCTGTTGGCGAGGACCACATGAGCCGCAGTGTCCTCGCGGGACTTCTTGCGCTGGCGGCGCTCGCCCCGGCTCGCGCGGAGCCTGCGGATGTCGTGGCGGTGGACGCCTGCCTCGCGCTTGTCGCCGAGCGCGCCAAGGCCGCGCCGGCGAAGGACGAGCTGGACGAAAAGCCCGGCCCCGGGGGCCGCCTCGCCGCGGCCGCGGAAAAGGCCGGCCGCGAGGCTGCGAGCTGCATCGGGGTCGCAGCGGCGGCCTGCGTGCAAAAGGAGGGGGCGACGACCAACGCCGCCCTCATCCAATGTTACGGGCGAGAGGCGGAAGCCTGGGACGCGCTGCTGAACCGCGCCTATCGCGCCGCCCTCGCCAGGCTCGAGCCGGACGCCGCCGCCGGTCTCAAGAAGAGCCAGCGCGCCTGGCTCGCCTGGCGCGACGCCGATTGCGCGCTGCCGGCGCTCGTCTTCAAGGGGACCATGGCCGGGCCGATGCAGGCCTTCTGCGTGCTCGACCACACGGCCCGTCAGGCGCTTTCCCTGCGGGGCTGGACCGAGTGAGCCTCGATCACGCGCGGCGGACGCTGCGGCAGGTTTTCGGCTTCTCTCACTTCCGCCCTGGGCAGGCGGAGGCGCTCGCGGCGGTGCTCGGCGGGCGCGACGCGCTGGCGGTCATGCCGACAGGCTCCGGCAAATCGCTGCTCTATCAGCTTCCCGCCGCAATGGGGCTCGGCCTCGTCGTCGTCGCCTCGCCGCTGATTTCGCTGATGCGCGACCAGTTGCGCGCGCTTTCGGCGACAGGCGTCGCCGCCTTTGCGCTGCATTCGGGCCAGGAGGAGGGCGAGGCCGCCGCCGCGCTGCGCGCCATCGCCGGCGGGAGGGCGCAACTTCTCTACGCCGCGCCGGAACGGCTCGCGCAGGAGGGGACGCTCGACCTCTTGCGCAAGGCCGGCGTGCGACTCTTCGCGGTCGACGAGGCGCATTGCGTCTCGCATTGGGGGCACGAGTTCCGCCCGGAATATGCGCGCCTCGGCGAAATCGCGCGCCGGCTCGGCAGCCCGCCGGTTCTCGCCGTCACCGCCACCGCCGGGGAGGCGACCCGGCAGGACATAAGCGCGTTGCTGTTTTCGCGCCCGCCTGAGATTTTTCTACAGAGCTTCGCGCGGCCGAACCTTCATCTCGCTTTTCGCCGCCGCTTTGGCGGGCTGCGGCAGATCGTCGATTTTCTCGGCCGCCGCCCTGCCGAGAGCGGCATCATCTATTGCGGTTCTCGGCGCAAGACGGATGTCCTCGCGGCCGATCTGCGCCGGCTCGGCTTCGATGCGCTCGCCTATCACGCCGGGCTCGATCCGGCCGAGCGCGCGCTGCATCAGGACGGCTTTTTCGCGCGGCCGGGCGTCATCATGGTCGCGACCATCGCCTTCGGCATGGGCGTCGACAAGCCGGATGTGCGCTTCGTGCTGCATATCGACATGCCGAATTCCATCGAGGGCTACTATCAGGAGATCGGCCGCGCCGGCCGCGACGGCGCGCGGGCGGAGGCGCTGCTGTTGTTCACCCCGCGCGATCTGGCCGGGCGCTGGCGCATTCCCGCGGCGGCCGCGCAAAACCCGCTGGCGCGCGCCGAATCCGCCCGCCGCGGCGCGATGGCGCGGCTCGCCGTCGCCCCGTCCTGCCGCTTTCAGGCCTTGCTCGCCGCCTTCGGCGAGGCGAGCGCGCCTTGCGGGCGCTGCGACCATTGCCGGGGCGCGCTGGCCGGGCCGCGCCGGCTGATGGCGCTCGCTTATGCGGCGCGGGCGGCGCTCGAGAGCCGCTTGCGCGCCGTCGCCGAGGAGGGGAGCGACGATCCGCCCGCCGAGAACGCCGAGGCGCTTCCCGCCGCTTTCGAGCCGCCGCCCGTCCCGGCGCTGCGGGTGAAGGACGCCCGCCTTCTCGCCCGCTTGCAGGCCGAGCGGCTGCGGCTCGCCCGCCGCCGCGGCGTCGCGCCGCATGTTCTGGCCGGGGACGCAAGGCTGGCCGCTCTGGCGCAGCGGCGCCCGATGGATCCCGGCGATCGCGATTTCGCCGGCCTGTCGCGCGAAGAGACGGCGGCGCTCTTGCGCATCATCGCCGCATCGCGCGATGAGTAAGGTAAACGAATCGAGGAAGATGTGGATACGCGGGTGGCGCAGGCCGCAATCGGCCGGGCGGAAATGCGGCATATCATGGTCGGGCTCGGCCTCGCCATGCTGCTGTCGGCGCTGGATCAGACCATCGTCGTGACGGCGCTGCCGACCATCGGCGCAGATTTTCACGATTTCGGCCGACTGTCCTGGATCGTCACCGCCTATCTCGTCGCCGCGACCGCGGTGACGCCGCTCTATGGCAAGCTTGCCGACATTCACGGCCGCCGCGTCGTGCTGCTGGCGGGAATCGCCATTTTTCTTATCGGCTCGGTCGCCTGCGCGCTGGCGCCGGGGATGATCGCGCTCACCGCCGCGCGGGCGGTGCAGGGGGCGGGCGGCGGCGGGCTGATCTCATTGTCGCAGACGATCATCGCCGATCTCGTCACGCCGCGCGAGCGCGGGCGATACCAAACCTATTTCGCCGCGGTCTTCACCACCTCCAGCATCGCCGGGCCGGTGCTCGGCGGCGTTTTCGCGGAATACGCCTCCTGGCCCTGGATCTTCTGGATCAATCTGCCGCTCGGCGCGGCCGCCTTCGTCATCGTCAACCGGCGCCTTGCGGCTCTGCCCTGGCGCGGCCGGCCGCACCGGCTCGATGCTCTGGGGGCGCTGCTGCTGGTCGCGGCCGCGGCGCTGTTCGTGCTGGCGCTGGGGCAGGACGCCGCCCGCCATCTCGCGACGACGGCGGCGTTGCTTGCGGCGTCGAGCGTCTTCTGGGCGCTGTTCGCCTGGCGGGCGAAGACCGCGGAAGAGCCCTTCATCCCGCTGTCGGTGCTGGCCAACCGCGTCGCGCGCCACGCGACGCTGACGGGCGCCTTTGGTCTTGGCTCCTATATCGGCCTGTCGGTGGTGCTGCCGGTCTATTTCGAGAGCGGCCTCGGCCTCGCGCCGGACCGCTCGGGGTTGGCGCTGATCCCGATGATGATCGCGACCGTTATCGGCGCGACGCTGTCGGGGCAGGTGATGGCGCATGTAACGCATTACAAGCGCGCGCCGCTCGCCGCGCTCGCCTGCGCCGTCGCGGCGGCGATGTTTCTCGGCTGGCGGCTCGCCGATCTCTCGCTGTTCGAGATGAACGCGCTGCTCACCGTCGTCGGCCTCGGCGTCGGGGCCATGCTGCCGATCAGCACAGTCTGCGTGCAGAACGCCGTCCATGGCCATGATCTCGGCGCGGCGACGGCGGTGATGCAATTCTCGCGGCAGCTCGGCGGGGCGCTGATCGTCGCTCTGCTCGGCGCGCTGGTTTTTTCGGGCGGCTCTGCGGAGGCTGCGGAGCGCTTGCGCGCGGCGGGCGATCTCGTCACGGCCTTCCGCCTCGTCTTCTGCGCGGCGGCCGGCTGCATCGCGCTGTCTTTTTTCTTTCTGGCGCGCATGGAGGAAAAGCCGCTGCGCGGCGCGCATCACTAGCGTGTTTTCTCGCCGGCGCAAGCTTTGGCCGCTGCGATACGGTTGCATCGGCGCCGACGGGAGATGTCGGTCGTTCTTGCGCAAAGCGCGCAGGCCAAAAAAAGGCGGCAGCGGGAGAACCACCACCCGCTGCCGCCGATCCTGCGTCGGATTATCCCAGAAGCTTGCGAATCTCTTCCTTGAGCCCCTCGGCGATGTCCTCGCGGGCGAGGCCGAAGGCGATATTGGCGACCAGGAAGCCGAGCTTCGAGCCCGTGTCATAGGTCTTGCCGTCGAAGCGGACGCCGTGGAACTTCTGTTTTTCGGCGAGCTTGATCATCGCGTCGGTGAGCTGGATCTCGCCGCCCGCGCCCTTCTCGCCCTTTTCCAGAATGGTGAAAATCTCCGGCTCCAGAATATAGCGGCCCGAGATGATCCAATTGCTCGGCGCGGACCCCTGCGGCGGTTTCTCGACCATGCGGCTGATTTCGAAACTATGGCCGTAATCCTCGCCGACGCCGACGACGCCATATTGATGCGTCTGGGAGGGATGCACTTCTTCGACCGCGATGATATTGCCGCCGTGCTTCTCATAAGCCTCGATCGTCTGCGCGAGGCAGCGCGTCTTCTTCGCCCCGTTCGGCAGCGTGATCATGTCGGGCAGGAGCACCGCGAAGGGCTCGTCGCCGATGATGTCGCGCGCGCACCAGACCGCGTGGCCGAGGCCGAGCGGCGCCTGCTGGCGGGTGAAGCTGGTCGCGCCGGCGGCCGGCAGATCGGCCATAAGCGCTTCATATTCCTTCACCTTGTTGCGGCGGCGCAGCATGTCCTCGAGTTCGTAAGCCATGTCGAAATGGTCTTCGATGATCGCCTTGCCGCGCCCGGTGACGAAGACGAAATGCTCGATCCCCGCTTCGCGCGCCTCGTCGACGACATGCTGAACCACCGGCCGATCGACCACTGGCAGCATCTCCTTCGGCACCGCCTTGGTCGCGGGCAGCACGCGCGTGCCCAAACCGGCGACGGGGAATATGGCCTTACGGATGCGCTTGCTCATGATCGATCCATGTTTCCATTATGCGGCGAAGCTGATTCGCGTCATTCACGCAAATGTAGCTATGCCGGGTTAACCTTGGGTGACAACAACAGCGGGTGGGCGGTTTCATGGCGGTTTTGGTCACGGGCGGAGCGGGTTACATCGGCAGCCACATGGTTCTGGAGCTTCTGGACGCGGGTGAGAAAGTCGTCGTTCTCGACGATCTCTCGACCGGGTTCCGCTGGGCCGTGCCGGAGGGCGTCCCGCTCGTCGTCGGCGATTTCGGCGACGAAGATCTCGTGACCGAGACGATCGGCAAATATGATGTGAAGGAGATCATTCATTTCGCCGCCAAGATCGTCGTGCCGGACTCCGTCGCCGATCCGCTCGGTTACTATCTGAACAATACGGCGAAAGCGCGCACGCTGCTCGCCACCGCGGTCGGCTGCGACATAGAGCGCTTCATCTTCTCGTCGACGGCCGCGGTTTATGGCGATCCCGAGCATAATCCCGTTACCGAGGATGAGCGCCTCAAGCCGCTGTCGCCCTATGGCCGCTCGAAGCTGATGGTCGAGTGGATGCTCGAGGACACGCATAAGGCGCATGGGCTCGGCTATGTCGTGCTGCGCTACTTTAACGTCGCCGGCGCCGATCCCAAGGGCCGCACCGGGCAATCGACGCCCAACGCCACCCATCTCATCAAGGTGGCGGTGCAGGCGGCGCTCGGCCACCGCCCGGGGATGCAGGTCTTCGGCACGGATTATCCGACGCCCGACGGCACATGCCTGCGCGACTATATTCAGGTCACGGACCTTGTGCGCGCCCATATGGACGCGCTGCGCCATTTGCGCGCCGGCGGCGACAGCCTCATCTGCAACTGCGGCTATGGCCACGGCTATTCGGTGCTCGAAGTGATCGAGACGGTGAAGCGGGCATCGGGCGTGGACTTCAAGGTCGATTACGGCCCGCGCCGCCCGGGCGACTCGACCGCGGTCGTCGCCGGCAACGCAAGGATCAGGTCGCGGCTCGGCTGGGTTCCGAAATACGACGATCTCGACGGCATCGTCCGCCAGGCGCTGGACTGGGAGCGCCGGCTGCATAATCGGCGGGGGTGAGGGGCTTGACGATACGGCTCTACGTAACGCACAGGCTGGAGGCGTTAAAGGGAGACCGGAAGCGGGACATCGAGCATCCGGATCAACCAACAATGGCGGATTTGCTTCCGCTGGACGGCGGACGGGCCAGCGGAAGTCGAAATTGTCGATTATCACTAAGGACTTGAGCATGGTGCGGCTCAGAAGCCATCCGGGCGAAATTCTTCTGGAAGAATTCATGAAGCCGCTCGGGCTCAGCGCCCGGGCGCTCGCCAGCGCCCTTGACGTGCCAGCCAACCGCATCTCGGAGATCATCCGGGGACGCCGCGACATGTCGCCGATACGGCGATACGGTTTGCACGCTACTTCGGCTCCGACCCGCGCTTCTGGCTGAATTTGCAAATGGCGCACGACCTCTCGAAGGCGGGAGGCGCGCATGACTATTCCGCCATCACGCCGCGCGCGGCTTAAAGCGGTTTCCGTCGGCGGAAAAACGCTCTACCCGTTCAACCACCAGATCGCCGCGTTGAGATAGGTCGCGAAGCCGACCCAGGCGGCATAGGGCCAGAGCAGCCGCGCCGCCAGCGCGTCGAGGCTGGCGAAGCGGGCGATCGTGGCGACGATC
>JAWOLK010000017.1:0-13377 GCA_033853615.1 Beijerinckiaceae bacterium
CGATAAGACTTCAGCCCGTTCTTGAAGATCTGCACATGGCCGGGGCAGTTCATCGGCTTTAGCGCGAAAGTCCGTTCGTCCTCGGTCTTGGTGAGGAACATGTTTTCGCGGTACGTCTGCCAATGGCCCGAGGTCTCCCACAGCGCCCGGTCGAGCACTTGCGGCGTATTCACCTCGCTATAGCCCGCCTCCGCCTGACGCCGGCGCATGTAAGAGACGAGCGTCTGGAACAGCGTCCAGCCCTTCGGGTGCCAGAAGATCGTGCCCGGCCCCTCTTCCTGAAAATGGAAGAGGTCCATCTCGCGCCCCAGGCGCCGGTGGTCGCGCCGCTCCGCCTCCTCCAGCCGATGCAGATAGGCGTCGAGATCCTCCTGCTTCGCCCAGGCGGTGCCGTAGATGCGCGACAGCATCGGATTATTGTGATCGCCGCGCCAATAGGCGCCGGCCACCTTCATCAGCTTGAAGGCCGTGCCGATCTTGCCCACCGACGGCATATGCGGGCCACGGCAGAGGTCGAGCCACTGGCCCTGCTTGTAAATATTCAGCGGCTCGTCGGATTTGATCGCGTCGATCAGCTCGCCTTTAAAGGTCTCGCCCTTGGCGATGAACCAGGTCTTGGCGTCGTCGCGGCTCCAGACTTCCTTGGTGATGGTCGCATCGCGCGCGATGATTTCGCGCATCTTCTTTTCGATGACCGGCAGGTCGTCGGGCGTGAAGGGCTCGGCGCGCTGGAAATCGTAATAGAAGCCGTTCTCGATCACCGGGCCGATGGTGACCTGGGTGCCGGGATAGAGTTCCTGCACGGCTTCTGCCAGCACATGGGCGCAGTCGTGGCGGATCAGCTCCAGCGCGCGCGGGTCTTCGCGGGAGACGAACTCCACTTTCGCATCGCGGGTGACGGGGCTCGCGAGATCGACCAGTTCACCGTCCATGACCATGGCGACGCTGCGCTTGGCGAGCGAGGGGGAAATGCTTTTGGCGATGTCGACGCCGGTGACGCCCGGGTCGAATTGACGGGACGCCCCGTCGGGGAAAGTGACGGCGACCATATCTGTCTCCTTTGCGCTCACTCGCCGCTGCGAATCGGCGTAAGTCGCGGGGTTGGCTCTGCCTGTCATCGCGGGCGAAGCGAACCGATTCAGGGGCGACGGCCTCTGCTCTGGATTGCTTCGCTACGCCTCGCAATGACGCGCGAGGGCTTTGATAAAAAGCGGCGGGCTGTTTTGCAACTACGCTATGCGCGGTTGCCGATGCGCTTTGAGAGCGCGCCCGAAGGCGCGCGGTCCGGGAGTCGGCGGCGGCGGCATGGACCGCGCGGCTTCAGCCGCGCCTCACTCCGCCGCCTCGCGCCGGGTCGGCTCCTCGGCCGCCTCGAGCGCCGGCTGCGGCCTGTCGCCGAACCAGCGGCGGCGCAGGCGCTCCACCGCGAGATAAATCACCGGCGTCGTGTAGAGCGTCAAAAGCTGCGACAGCAACAACCCGCCGATGATCGACACGCCGAGCGGAATGCGCATCTCGCTGCCCGGCCCATGCGCGAGCGCCAGCGGCAGCGCGCCGAGCAAAGCGGCGAGCGTCGTCATCATGATCGGGCGGAAGCGCAAATGGCAGGCGCGCACGATCGATTGCTCCGGCGCGAGCCCCTCGCCGCGCTCCGCCTCCAGAGCGAAGTCGATCATCATGATCGCGTTCTTCTTCACAATGCCCATCAGCAGCACCACGCCGATCAGCGCGACGATCGACATGTCGAGCTTGAACAGCATCAGCGCGAGCAGCGCGCCGACGCCGGCCGAGGGCAGCGTCGTCAGCACCGTGAAGGGATGCGCGAAGCTCTCGTAAAGCACGCCGAGCACCACATAAATCGCGATGATCGCGGCGAGGATCAGCCAGGGCTCGCTCTCCAGCGACTTTTGGAACTCCGCCGCATCGGCGCTGAAACTGCCGGTGATCGTGTTCGGCATGCCGATCTCGCGCTCGGCCCTGGCGATGATGTTCACCGCATCGCCGAGCGCCACGCCGTCCGCGAGATCGAAGCTGATCGTCGCCGCCGGGAACTGGTCCTGATGCGCGACGGAGAGCGGCGCCGTCACCTGCTCCACCCGCGCGAAGGCGCCGAGCGGCGTCTGCGGCCCGCCGCCGGGCGGCGCGATATAGAGCTTCTCGATCGACGACGGATCGCGCAAATATTGCGGCGCAGCTTCGAGAATCACGCGATATTGGTTCGCCTGCCCGTAGATGGTGGAAATCTGCCGCTGGCCGAAGGCGTCGTTCAGCGTGTCGTCCACCAATTGCGCGCTGATGCCGAGCCGGCCCATCTTCTCGCGGTCGATGCGCAGGAAGGTGCGCAGCCCGCCGTTCTGCGTCTCGGCCGCGACATTGCGCAGGCCCGGCTCGCGCAGCAATTTCTCGAACAGCTTGCCGGACCAGTCGGTCAGCTCGCCGGCGTCGGCGGAGACGAGCGTATATTGATATTGCGAGCGGCTCGGCCGCGTCGTGATCTGAATGTCCTGCACCGGCTCGATGAACACCGTCGCGCCGGCGACCTTCTCGGCGGCGCGCTTCAGCCGCTCGGCGATCTCGTCGGCGGGCGTGTCGCGGACCTCGCGGCTGCGCAGCATGACGGCGAGCCGCCCGACATTCGTCGTCGCATTCAGCGGGCCGACGCCGAGCACCGAGGTGACGGCCGTGACTTCCGGGTCCTGGCTGAAAACCTTGGCGACCTCTCCTTGCAATTTCTTCATCGCGTCGAAGGAGGCGTCGGGCGCCGCCTCCAGCACGACAGTGAGCTGGCTCGTGTCCTGGCGCGGCAGGAAGCCCTTCGGAATGTAGATATAAAGCCCGATGGTCAGCGCCAGCGTGAAGGCGGTGAGCCCCAGCATGAAGGTCTGGCGCGCCAGCGCCCAGGCGAGCGTCTTCGCATAAACACGGTCGAGCCAGCGCCAGAAATGTTCGAGCGCGGCGAAGGCGTGATGGTCGGCCGCCTCTGGCCGCAGCAGCTTCGCGCAGAGCATCGGCGTCAGCGTCAGAGAAATCACCGCCGAGGCGACGACCGCAATGGTCAGCGTCAGCGCGAATTCGCGGAACATGCGGCCGACGATGCCGGTCATGAACAACAGCGGGATGAACACCGCGATGAGCGAGACGGTGAGCGAGATGACGGTGAAGCCGATCTCCCGCCCGCCATCCAGCGCCGCCCGCAGCGGGCTCTTGCCCAGCTCGATGTTGCGGACGATGTTCTCGATCATCACGATCGCGTCGTCGACGATGAAGCCGGTGCCGATGGTGAGCGCCATCAGCGACAGATTGTCGAGCGAGAAGCCGGTGAGCCACATCACCGCGAAAGTCGCGATGATCGACAGCGGCAGGCTGACGCCGGCGATGATCGTGGCGCGGCCGCTGCGCAGAAACAGCAGGACGACGAAGACGACCAGCGCGCCGGCGACGACCAGCGTAAACTCCACATCGGAGATGGAGGCGCGGATCGTGTCGGTGCGGTCGCTGACGATGTCGAGCGCCATGCCGGCCGGCAGGCCGCGCCGCAATTGCGGCAGCTCCTTCTTCACCGCCTCGACGGTGTTGATGATATTGGCGCCCGGCTGGCGGAGAATGTCGAGCACGACGGCCTGTTCGCCGTCGACCCAGCCGCCGACGCGGGAATCCTCCAGCCCCTCGAACACGTCGGCCACGTCGCGCAGCATCACTGGCGCGCCGTTGCGCCAGGCGACGACGACGGTTTTATATTGCTCGGCGGCCATGATCTGATCGTTGACGTCGAGCGTATAGGATTGCCGCGCGCCCTCCAGCGCGCCCTTCGCGCCGGAGAAATTGGCCCCGGCGATCGCCTGGCGCAGCTCCTCCAGGGTGATGCGATTGGCGGCGAGCCTCGCGAAATCGGCCTGAATGCGCACCGCCGGCCGAACGCCGCCCTCGACGCTGACCCGGCCGACGCCGGTGACTTGCGAGAGCCGCGGCGCCATCAGCGTGTCGGCGACGTCCGAAAGGTCGCGCAGCGTCGCCGTGGGCGAGCGCAGCGACAGCGTCAGGACGGGCGTGTCGGCCGGATTCACCTTCGCATAGACCGGCGGATAGGGCAGATTGCGCGGCAGGGTGGAGGCGGCGGAATTGATCGCCGCCTGGACGTCCTGCGCCGCCGCGTCGATGTCGCGGTCGAGCGTGAATTGCAGCGTGATCTGCGACAGGCCGAAGGAGCTTTGCGACGACATGCCGGCAAGCGAGGGGATCTGCCCGAATTGCCGCTCCAGCGAGGCCGTCACCAGCGACGCGATGGTGTCGGGATTGGCGCCGGGCAGCCTTGTCGTCACCTGGATCGTCGGGAAGTCGACTTGCGGCAGCGGCGACACCGGCAGGCGCAGGAAGCCGAGCACCCCGCACAGCAGCATCGCGAAAGCGAGCAGCGACGTCGCCACCGGACGCTGGATGAAGGGAGCCGAGACGTTCATCAACGGGGCCTCGTGTTACGCAACGCTGCTCAACTGAGCCTTAATGCGGCGGCGCATGCCGGCCGGAGCCGTGGCGTCGTCCCCCCTCACGTTCGACGGGGCGATCTCCCGCCACCGCCGCGCCGGATTGGGTTACGGACGCCGCCGTGGGCGCCGGCCCAGCTTCGGCCGCAGCCTTAGGCTCGGCCATACGCACTTTCGACCCGTTCGAGAGGCGAGTAAAGCCGCTGACGATGACATTTTCGCCCGCCTCCAGGCCGGATGCGATCACGGCGAGATTTTCGTCCTGGCGGCCGGTGGTCACCGGCCGCATCACCGCGACATTCTCCTGACCATAGAGATAAACGAAGGCGCCGTTGGGGCCGCGTTGCACCGCCGGGCTCGGCACCACGATCGCACTCTTCAGCGTGTCCACCGTGACCCGCACATTGACGAACTGCCCCGGCCACAGGTGAAGATCGGCGTTTTGAAACACCGCCTTGACCCGGACCGTGCCGGTCTGCGGGTCGATCTGATTGTCGATGACCGACACTTCGCCGGTTTCGATCACGCTGAGATTGTCAGGTCCGAGCGCGCTCGCCCTGGCGTGTCCCTGCGCCTCGGCCTTTTGCAGCGCCGGCAGCGATTGCTGCGGCACGGTGAAGACCACGAAGATCGGCTTCAGCTGGGTGATGACGACGATGCCCTGCTGATCGGAGGCGCGCAGAATATTGCCGGCGTCCACGAGCCTTATGCCGACGCGGCCGTCGATCGGCGAGCGGATCGTCGCATAGTCCAGCGTCGTCCGGGCGTTCTCGATCATCGCCGCGTCGGCGCGGATCTGCGCCTCGAGCTGCGCGACCAGCGCCTTCTGCGTGGAGAATTGTTGCTGCGAGGCGAAATTGCCGGCGACGAGCTTCTGGTAGCGGGCGAGATCGAGCCGGGCGTTGGCGAGATTGGCCTCGTCCTGGGCTTTCTTCGCCACGGCCTGATCATATTGCGCCTGATAGAGCGCGGGGTCGATCTCGGCGAGAATGTCGCCCTTCTTGACCTCCTGCCCCTCGGAGAAGCCGAGCCGGATCAGCCGGCCGTCGACCTGGGTGCGCACGGTCACGGTGTTGAGCGCCTGCACCGTGCCGACGGCGTCGATCGTCACCGGCACGTCGGCGAGGCGCGACGGCGCGGTGGAGACGGTGATGATCTGGTCGCCCCTGCGCCCCTCGGCTTTCTTGTCGTCCGGCGCGCCGCCGGAACCCGGCGCCCCGCCGCGCCACCACGCGGCCAGTGCGCCGACGGCGAGGAAGGCGAGCAAGGCGAGCAGGATGCGCCGATTGGCGCTGAATTTCATGGCCAGGGCCCTTTGTCCGACTCATAGGCGATTGTCGCGCGGGCGATTTCCCACTCCCGCGTCGTGGGCGACCAGCCGCCGCCCAGCGCCTGATATAGGCTCGTTGCGGCCTGAAAGTGAGCCAGCCGCACCTGCGCCAAAACGTCCTGCGCCTGGAAATATGTCGTTTCCGTGGTCGACAGGGTGATGATGTCGATCGTGCCTTCGCGCAAGCGCGCCTCCGCGGCCTGATAGGCGCGCCGGGCTGCGGCGACCGCCACCCCCTGCGCCTCGAGCTGGCGGCGCGTCTCGGCGACCGCAATCAGCGCGTTCTCCGTATCCGACAGCGCAGTTAATATCTGTTTGCGGTACAGCGCCGCAAGCTCGACGTAGCGGCCTTTCTGCAAATCATATTGACCCTGCAGATTATAGCCGTCGAACAGCGGCTGGGTGAGATTGGCGGCGACCTGCCAGGCCACCGCCTCGGGGCGGAACAGGTTCTTCAACAGCGTGGCCTGCAAGCCATATTGCCCCGTCAACTGGATCGACGGGAAGAACGCCGCGCGCGCCTGCAAGACGGAGAATTCCGCCGAAGCGAGCTGCGCTTCCGCCTGCGCCACATCCGGCCGGCGCAGCAGCATCTCGGAGGGCAGGCCCGGCGCGACCTTGGGGAATTTCAGCCGCGTCAGCGTCCCGCCCTTGACGCTCATGCTCTCGGGCGTCTCGCCGAGCAGCACGGCGAGAATATTGCGCGTCTGGCGCAATGTCTGCTCAAGCGGCGGGATCGAGGCGCGCGCTTGCGCCAGCACCGATTCCTGCTGCGACACGTCGAGAATCGTCGCCGTGCCGACGTCGAGCCGCGCCTTGATCGCGTCATAGACGGTCTGGGCGATTTTGACGTTCTCATGCGCGATGGCGAGCCGATCCTGCGCGGTCAGCACCTGAAAATACGCGTTCATCACCGAGCCGACGGTCGAAATCTCGATCGTGTCGCGGTTGAAGCGGCTGGCGTTGGCGAGGATGCGCCCGGCCTTGGAGGCGTCCTCGTTCTTGCCCCAGAAGTCGATTTCGTAGCTCGCGCTCAGGCCGAGCTGGAAGAAATTGAACTCGCGCGAGTTGAAACTGGTCGATTGGACTGCGCCGCCCGAAGAGGCGGTCAGCGCCGTGCCGGCGGCGTGGGTGCGGCGGGCGATGTCCACCATCGAGACCGACGGCCACAGCGCCGCGCTGGCGACGCGCGCCTGGGCGTCGGCCTGTTGGATGCGGCCGATCGCCGCGGCGAGGTCCTGGTTGCGCACGAGCGCGTGGGCGACGAGATCGGTCAACTCCGGCGAGCCGAACTTCGCCGCGAAATCCGCGCCCTCGGCGATCGGCGGGGCGGTTTGCGCCTTCGCCTCGCGGAATTTTTCCGGCGGCGGAATGCTCGCCTCCGGCTTTTGCCAGTCGAGATCGCAACCGGCCAGCGCCAGCGCGGCCGCAACAGCCGCGCGCGCGGAGACGAGTTTTCGCGGATTCAGCGGAAAAAGCGCTAACAAGAGCTCGCTTCCAACAAAGTGTTTCCTCGCAGCCGGCGTCCCCGCATGGAGAAACCTCCCGCCGCCTCGCCCCAAGGAGGCGCGGGCATGACGAAACAACAGGCGGATCAGAAACAGAGGCGGCCCGCCCCGCCTGGCCGCGAGGGCCTTACGCAAGACGCGCCGGTTCCGGCGATTCGGACTGCGGACAAACGTGGCCCGCGGCGTCGCGCCGGTCAAGTAAGCTTTCGTTAAGCTGTTGGCCGGCCCGAAGGTCAGCCGCGTGAAACGCCGCGCAACAGGCCTTGCAGCGGGTGGAATTCGAAGCGCACCTCATGCGTTCCTTCCGGCACGGCGACGGCGCGGAAGATCACATTGGCGCGCATCAGCTCGGCGGGGGCGCCGTCGACCTGCGCGAACCACCACGGGTGCCAGATGTCGTTGAGCACGACATAACCGCCGCCGCGCGGGGCCGTCGCCGCCACGACGACCCGCGTATTCTCGTAAGAGACCAGCCGCACGCTCGGGGCCGGCGCGCCGGGCTGACGCGTATGGCAGATCGGCGAGCCTTCGAGCAGGACCGTCTCGGTGAAATCGACCTCCGGCCAGCCGCCCTCGCGAATCATTCGGCCGAAATCGGCGCGCAGCGCGCAGGTCGGCAGCAGCACGCGGGGAAGCGCGCGCGGGTTTTCGTAGACGTAAGCGTCCCTTGTGCGGGCGATGAGCGGAAAATCGGCCTCGGTCGCGCTTTTGTCGATTTGCTGGATCGGAACGCCGGTCGCGATGAAGCGCAGGCCGAGGAGATCCGTGAGCGGCGAGCGATAGGCGGGGTAGAGTTTCGAAAACAGCCGCTGTTCGGGCAGCGCGACATGGTCGCCGGCGCCGGTCGCGTCCTCGAAGAGTTTCAGGCGGATGGGGTTGTAGCCGAGATCATGGTCGAGCCCGTGAACCATGGCGGCGTTCGGCCAGTGGAAATCGATCGCCGCAAGCTCGACGCGGTCGCGCCGGTCCGGCGCCGCCGCCGCCGCGAGTTTCTGACGCAACAGCGCCAGCGTCTCATTGCCGCTGTCGGCGCGCAATATGTCGAACTGAGCCGGCGGCAGCGCCGTCGATTCATTCGGCTCATTGCCGAGCGCGAGATCGAGCGTCAGCACGCCGCCCGCAGCAAGGAGCAGCAGGCCCGGCCGCGTCCCTTTCAGCCGGGCGGCGAGCGCCGCCACGCCGAGCGACAGCGCCCAAAACACCACGCCCTCGGCGAGCGGCGGGGCGGCCTGCGCCAGCCGTCCTTTCCACAGGGCGACGCCGGCGCAGAGGCCGAGCAAGGCGAGCGCGCCGGCCGCGAGCGCCGCGAGCCGCGGCTTCGCGCCCCCTTCCGCATAGGCGTCGAAACTATAGCCGGCGACGATGGCGAGCGTCGCGCAGAGCGGGAAAGTGGCGTCGGCCGGGCGGCGGTAGAGATCGACGCCGGGAATGTGGAACAGCAGCTGGAAGGCCGGCGTGTAGCGCCCCAAGGCGTAAAGCGCGAAGACCGCGGCGGCCGGAACGAAGACGCGCATTTCCCGCTCGGCGAAGAAGCCCCTGCGAAAGGCCGCGAGCAGCAGCACGACCGGCAGCGCGCCCATATAGATCGTCGCCATATTGCGCGCGAGGAAGATATCCGTCGTGCCGAACTCCGCCGCGGGCGGGCCCCAAAAATCCTTCAGCGGCCCGTCGACGCCGAAAATATTGGCGACCACCAGCGTCAACAGCGAGGCGGGCGGCAGCGAACCCTTATAGGCGCCGTCGAGATCGATTTCCGGACGGTTGGAATTGGCGGCGAGCGCCAGCGTCCACATCAGCGGCAGCGCGATGACGACCGACCCGACCACGGCCCCGGCGGCGAGCGGCGCCAGAGCCGACAGCGGCTTTTCGTCGTCGGTCGCGACGCGGTAGAGCGCATAGACCGCGAGCAGCATGGTAAAGAGCAGCGCCACCTGATCGCGCCCCAGCACCATGAAGGCGGCGACCAGGCCAGAGGCCGCGCCATAAGCCACGGAGCGCCGGTCGAGCGCGCGGGCGAGCAGCCACAGCGTCACCGGGAACCAGGCGAGGCTCATCACCTGGCCCGTATGCTGGATGCGCCAGGCGGCCGAGCCGCCGAAGGCGAAGGCGAGAGCTGCGACGAGCGCCCCGGCGGCGCCCCAGCCGCGGTCTTTAAAATAAGCGATCAGCGCGAGGCCGCCCATCGCCAGCATGGCGAAGATTATGCCGTCCTCGAGTTGAAACGAGGGCTCGGGGACGAGCCAGGCGGCGGCGAGGAAGAAGGGCGCAAAAATCAGCGATTGCGGGTCGGCGATCTGCGGCATGCCGGCGAAGACGTTCGGCGTCCAGAACGGCGATTGGCCGCTGTGCAGCGCATGGGCGAGAAAGGCGAATTGCGGCTGGAAATGCGCCTTGGCGTCCCAGGGAATGGTGTAGCGGCCCGAGAGCCAGGGCAACGCGAGAAGAAGGGCGCAGAGAAGAAAAAGAGCCGCCGCGGCGCCGTGGCCGCCGATGCCGGATCGCCGCAAAGCCGCACCCCTTCGGTTGGTCGAACGCGGCCTTCATAGCCGCTTCGCGGCGCGGCGCAAAATTTTCCACGCGCTTCCCGTGCTTTCGCTTGCCGGCAAAGCGCTATACATTCCGCCCGCAATTTCGCGCGGGGCGCCGCGCATCGAGAGAGGGGATGAATTAAGTGACTGACAGAGCAGGGAGCGCCGGCCGCACGACGGCGAGCGTCAACACACTTGCGGGCAAGCTCGTCGATCAGCTCGTCGAAAACGCCGAGCGCTATCGCGTCTCGGTTTCGCGCGGGAGCCTCGGCGAATTGCTGATCGACGCCGGCGCCAAGGCGGCGGGCGGGATCGACGCCGGCCTTCTGCTCACGCAGATTTGCATGGGCGGCCTCGGCCAGGTCACGCTCGCCCATGCGCCGGGCGCCTCCAAATGGCCGTTCTGGCTCACCGTCGGCAGCAATGATCCGGTCGTCGCCTGCCTCGCCAGCCAATATGCCGGCTGGAGCCTCGCCCACGAGAAATTCTTCGCGCTCGGCTCCGGCCCCGGCCGCGCCCAGGCGCGCGTCGAAAAGCTCTTCGAGGAGCTGACCTATAAGGATCAGGCCGGCCGCGTCACCATCGTGCTCGAAAGCGGCTCGCCGCCGCCGAAGGAAGTGGTCGAGAAGGTCGCCTCGAAGTCCGGCGTCGATCCGAAGAACGTCGCCTTCATCTATGCGCCGACGCAGAGCCTCGCCGGCAGCGTGCAGGTGGTCGGCCGCGTGCTGGAAGTGGCGCTGCACAAGGCGCATGAGCTGCATTTCCCGCTCGAAAACATCGTGGACGGGATCGCCACAGCGCCGCTGTCGCCGCCCCATCCGGATTTCATCCAGGCGATGGGCCGCACCAATGACGCGATCATCTATTCCGGCCGCGCTCATCTCTTCGTGAAGGGTCCGGCGGCGGCCGCCCGCGAGCTGGCCGAGAAACTGCCGAGCAGCACCTCGCGCGATTACGGCCGGCCCTTCGCCGAGATCTTCAAGGCCTATAAGGGCGACTTCTACCAGATCGACGGCAGCTTGTTCTCGCCGGCCGAAGCGATTGTCACGGCGGTCGAAACCGGCGAGACTTTCCGCGCCGGCGCCATTAACGAAGAACTGCTGAACGCCTCCTTCGGCGCGTAAAACGGGGGGTCGCCTCTCCCGCTTCGGCGGGGGAGCGAAACGCTGGCCGCCGTCATGCGACGAGCGAAGCTACGAAGCAATCCAGAGCCGCCGCGCGCCGCCGGGTTGCTTCGGGTCGCCTGGCGATGGCCGCGCGCCGGCATAAGCTCGCTCTTGGGCCTGACAACACCCGCGCGCCTGCAAAGAAAACGAAAAAATGCCGTCTCCCCGCATCGCCATCTTCACCGACAAGCTCGACTGGCATGTCGAGGAGACGGCCAAAGCCTTCGCCCGGCTCGGCGCGCGGCCGGTCGCGGTGCGACTCGCCGCCTGCAAGATCGACACGCGCCGCTCTTATGGTCTGGCGATCCCCGGTTTCCGCGCCGCGCCGCCGGACGCCGTCGTGGTGCGCGCCATCGGCGACGGCTCGCTGGAAATGATCACCATGCGGCTCGGCGTGCTGCATGCGCTGGAGGCGCTGGGCGTTCCGATGGTGAACGGGCCGCGCGCGGTCGAGCGCTGCACCGACAAATCCATGGCGAGCTTTCTTTTAGCGCGCGCCGGCGTTGCGACGCCGGAAACCTTCGTCGCCCAGACGATCGCGCAAGCCCGCGCCATCGCGCGGCGCGAATGCCGGGGCGGCCCGCTGGTGCTGAAGCCGCTGTTCGGCGCGCAGGGCTGGGGCTTGCGGCTCGTCCATGACGAAAGCGGCCTGCCGCCGCCGCAGGAGATCGGCGGCGTCTTCTATCTGCAGAGATTCATCCCGAGGAAGGGCAAGACCTATGAGGACACGCGCATTCTCGTCTCGGGCGGCGAAGTGATCGGCGCCATGCGGCGGCGCTCGCCGACATGGATCACCAATGTGCGGCAGGGCGCCGAGCCGGTCGCCATCGAGCCTTGCGCCGAAGAGCGCGCCATGGCGCTGCGCGCGGCGGAAGCGCTCGGCGCCCGCGTCGCCGGCGTCGACCTCATCGCCGGGCCGGATGGCGCGCCGCTCGCGCTCGAAGTGAACAGCATGCCGGGCTGGAGCGGCTTGCAGCGCGTCACCCCCTTCTGCGTCGCCGAGCGCCTCGCCGCCGACGTTCTGAGCCTGTTGCGATGATTTCTCCCCAAAAGCTCGCCGAAGCCTTCATCGCCTCTTGCGAGGACGAGCTGCGCGCGCCGAAACCCGGCAATGTCCATCTCTTCTCGCCCGGCCATGGCATGGAGGCGCAGGACTTCATCGACAGCGCCCGCGCCGCCGCCGGCCCGCTGACGGCCGCCGGCGCCGGCGTAGGCGACCGCATTCTCGGCGCGATTGAAGCGACCTGGGCGCGCGTCGGACAGAACACCAATCTCGGCATCGTGCTGCTCTGCGCGCCGCTCGCCCATGCGGCGCTGACCGCAGAGAGCGGCGATCTCGCCCGCGAGACGGCGCGGGTGCTGGCGGCGCTCGATCTGGAGGACGCGGAAAAAACCTTCCGCGCCATTACGATGGCGCGCCCGGCCGGGCTCGGCTCCGCGCCGCAGCACGACGTGACCGCCCCGGCCCGCGGGACTCTGCTCGACGCCATGCGCGCCGCGGCCGGGCGCGACAGGATCGCTTTTCAATATGCGCAGGGCTTTGCGGATGTTTTTTCCACAGGGCGGACGTCGCTTGCAGCCTCCCGCGCCAGGAATCTGACGCCGGAAATGACGACGCTGTTGCTCTATCTCGAGTTCCTCTCAGCTTTTCCGGACAGCCATGTGGCGCGAAAATTCGGGCCCGCGGCGGCCGAGGCGCTCTCCGCCGAGGCGCGCGAGACCGCGGCCCGCATAAAGGCGTGCGATCAGGCCTTAGCCTTTGAGATAGCGCTTGAATTCGACGCTTCGCTCAAGCGCCGCGGCCTCAATCCGGGCACCAGCGCGGACCTAACCGTCGCGTCTCTTTTCGCCGATCGCGTCGGCCGCATCTTGGCAAAGTCGATCAAAAATGGTTGAGTCCGCGCCGCGCGAGTTCTTCTCGCGGCTATCTTGCGTTCCGGCTGGGCGCATTCCGCCTGACGCGTATCGGAGATAGGGGGGCGTCCGCGACCGTGTCGTCGTCGGGCGACGTTGAGTTTTTCTGAAAGGAAACGCACATGGCTAAGATCACCAAGATGCTGGTCGGCGAGTCGCTCGTCGGCGAAGGCAATGAAGTCGCGCACATCGACCTGATCATGGGTCCGCGCGGTTCGGCCGCCGAGCTCGCCTTCGCCAACGCGCTGGTGAACAACAAGGACGGCTTCACGACGCTTCTCGCGGTCGTTGCGCCGAACCTGCTCTGCAAGCCGAACACGATCCTGTTCAACAAGGTCACCATCAAGGGCGCCAAGCAGGCCGTCCAGATGTTCGGCCCGGCCCAGCACGGCGTCGCCAAGGCCGTTGCGGATTCGGTCGCCGAGGGCGTGATCCCGGTCGACGAGGCCG
>JAWOLK010000018.1:0-15098 GCA_033853615.1 Beijerinckiaceae bacterium
TCCGCTCGATTGCGGCGTCGAAGAACACCTCCCTCGCCGTGGTCGCGCCCGGCATCGCCGAGGCCTTGCTCGCGACGGCCATCGGCCTCTTCGCCGCCATTCCGGCGCTGATCGCCTACAACAAATATCAGGGCGAAGTCGCCAAGACGCAGGCGCGGATGGAAAGTTTCGCGGATGAATTCTCCGCCATTCTCTCGCGCCAGATCGACCAGCACGCGGGCGGCCGCGACCGCGCGGCGTAAGGAGGCGCGACCATGGGAATGTCGGTCTCGGCCGGAGGACGCAAAGGCGGGCGCAGGCGGCGCGGCGTGCCCCGCTACGGCGCCATGGCGGAAATCAATATGACGCCCTTCATCGACGTGATGCTGGTGCTGCTGATCATCTTCATGGTGGCGGCGCCCTTGCTCGCGACCGGCGTCGCCGTCGATCTGCCGCAAACAAAGTCCGGCCCGCTCAACATCGACCAGAAGCCGGTCTCCATCGCCGTCGACGACAAGGGCCAGATCTATCTGATGGACCAGCCGCTCGAGATCGGCCAATTGCTCGACCGGCTGAAGGAGGCGGCCAAACAAGGCTTCGACGAGCGCATTTACGTGCGCGGCTCCAAGGCCGTGAACTACGGCCGCATCGCCGAGATCATGTCGCTCGTGACCACCGCCGGCTACAAGAAGGTTGCGCTGGTCACAGAGCAGGAGAAGAAGTGAGCGCGCGAAAATGACCTTTTCGCGCTCCCGGCCGGGTCTTGCGGTGTCTTTGGCGGTCCATTCCGGACTGCTTCTGGCGGCGCTCGTCCTGTTCAAGGACGCGGAAATATTCGAGGACGCGCAGGAGGCCCTGCCGGTCGAAGTGGTCAGCGACAGCAAGCTCGCCCAGATGACGAAGGGCGAGAAGACGGCGCGCGAGGTGAAAACCGCGCCGCGCGCCGAGAAAATCGCCGAAAAGACCGAGAAGCGGCCCCATCCCGCCCTCGCCGAGGCGAAGAAGGACGTCCCCGCCCCGCCGCCGCCGCTCAAACGTGTCGCCGATCCCGGCAAGGACGACGAGCCGCCGCCGCCGCCAAAGCGCGTCGCCGCGGTCGCGCCGCCGCCGCCGCCGAAACCCGAGCCCGTGAAACCCGAGCCGCCGAAGCCGGAGCCGCGCCCGCCGCTCCCGCCGGTCAAGCCGCAACCGAAGGCCGCGGCCGAGCCCGAGGAGGATGAGCCGGAAGACGCCGAGGTGGTGAAACCGAAACCGGCGCGCGAAAAGCCGAAGGAGAAACCGGCGCCGCCGCCGGAGCGGCCGAAGCTCGCCGAAAAGCCGGTCGAGAAGCCGCAGCCCGAGAAGCCAAAGCCCGAAAAGATCAAGGCCGAAAAGCCTAAGCCGGAAAAGGTCAAGCCCGAGCTGCTGAAGGTTGACGAGGTGGCCAAGCTCCTCGAACAGAAGAAAGAGGCCGAGGCTTCATCCGAAGACGCCAAGCCCGAAAAACCCGGAAAGGGCGGCAAGCCGAAGTCCGGCGACGAGACGGCGCCGAAATCGAAGTTCAACGCCGCGAGCATCGCCAATCTGCTGAGCCGCGAGGCGCCGCAGCAGCAGGCTTCGACCGCGCGCGAGCGCACGCAGGTCGCCTCGCTCGGAACGGCGGAAGGCAATGCGCCGAAACTCTCCGAATCGATGCAGGCCCGCATCGGCGCCTATATCATCGACCATTACCGGCCCTGCTGGGCGGCGTCTCTCTCGCTCGGCGTGCGCAGCTATCAGCCGGTCGTGGAGTTCCATCTCACGCGCGACGGCGCTCTCGTCGGCGCCCCGCGCTTGCTCAACCCGCCGTCCGAGTCCGTGGACAAGGCGCGCGCCGAACAGGCGCTGCAGGCGGTGCGCAAATGCAGCCCGATTCATATGCCGGCGGAATTCGCGCCCTTTTACGATTTCTGGCGCGACACCAAGCTGCGCATGACCGAAGAAATGTAAAAGCCGCGTCGCTCTCGGCTTCGCTTCATAAGCATCAGGACCACTCGCATGACGATCACTTTCACCCGCCGCTCCGCCGCAGGCCTGATTGCGGGCGCCGCGCTCGCGCCGCTCGCCTCGCGCGCCGCGCCGATCCTGGAATTGAAGGCGGGCGGCTTCCGGCCGATCAATATTGCGGTGATGAATTTCGCCGGCGACGACGCGGCGCGTCTCGTCACCAGCGTCGTAAACAATAATTTCAAACGCTCGGTCTTTCTCAAGCCCGTCGACGTCGCGGGCATGGCCGACATCGGCCCCGATCGCGCCCCCGATCTCGAAGCCTTCCGCAACACCGCCGCGCAATTCGTGCTCACCGGCCGCTCGCAGCGCGGCGGCGACGGGCGCCTGAAGACGGAGTTCCGTCTCTTCGACGTGACGACCGGCGAGCAGGTCGCAGGCCAGCAATATGTCACCGACGCCGGCAATACGCGGCGCGTCGCGCATCTCGTCTGCGACGCCGTGTTCACGCGCATCACCGGCGAGAAGGGCTTTTTCGACACGCGCGTCGTCTTCGTCGACGAGACCGGCTCGAAGGACAAGCGCCGCAAGCGTCTCGCGATCATGGATCAGGACGGCGCCAATGTGAATTATCTGACGAAGGGCGACGAACTCGTCGTCACGCCGCGCTTTTCGCCGAATTCGCTGGACGTGACCTATATGTCCTTCAACGAGGACGGCGACCCGAAAGTGCTGCTCATGAACATTGACAGCCGGCAGAAGGAAGTCGTCGGCAATTTCCCCGGCATGACCTTCTCGCCGCGCTTTTCGCCGGATGGGCAGAAGATCGTCATGTCGCTGTCGCAGGAGTCGACGACCAATCTCTATTCGATGGACATTCGCTCGCGCAGCACGACGCGGCTCACCGACAGCAGCGCCATCGACACCTCGCCCTGCTATTCGCCGGACGGGAGCCAGATCGTCTTCGAGTCCGACCGCGGCGGCTCGCAGCAGATTTACGTGATGAACGCGCGCGGCGGCGGCGCGAAGCGCATCTCCTTCGGCGCCGGACGCTATTCGACTCCGGTGTGGTCGCCGAAGGGCGACTATATCGCCTTCACCAAACAGAATCAGGGCTCCTTCAGCATCGGCGTGATGAAGACCGACGGCTCCGGCGAGCGCATTCTGACGGAGGGCTTCCACAATGAGGGGCCGACCTGGTCGCCGAACGGGCTGTTCTTGATGTTCTTCCGCGATTCGGGCGGCGGCGGCGGGCCGAAGATCCATATGGTCGACGTCTTCGGCCGCTCGGAATTCGCCGTGGCGACGCCCGGTTATGCGTCCGACCCCGCTTGGGGGCCGTTGCAGGACTAAAAAACAACAGATCAAAGAAGCGAGTCGAAACGCAACGTCCGAACCTCAATCGTGACCAAGCCCGTCCGCATCCATGAGAGCTGGCGCGAACATCTCGCCGGCGAATTCGAGCAGCCCTATTTCGCCGAGCTGCGCCGTTTCGTGCGCGACGAATATGCGGCGGCAACCGTCTATCCGCCGGCGGCGCAGATTTTCCGCGCCTTCGACGAGTGTCCTTTCGACAAGGTCAAGGTCGTGATTCTCGGCCAAGACCCCTATCACGGACCCGGACAGGCGAACGGCCTCTGCTTTGCGGTGGGGCGCGAGATTCCCCCGCCCCCCTCGCTGCAAAACATCTTTAAAGAGATCGAGGCCGATCTCGGCCATGCGGTCTCGCGCGACCCCGATCTTTCGCGCTGGGCGCGGCAGGGCGTGCTTTTGCTCAACGCGACGCTCACCGTCCGCTCCGGCGCCGCCGGTTCGCATCAGAACAAAGGCTGGGAGCGTTTCACCGACGCCGCCGTGAAGGCGCTGAGCGATCAGCGCGAAGGGCTCGTCTTTCTGCTCTGGGGCGGCTACGCCCGCCGCAAGGGCGCGAACATCGACCGCAAGAAACATCTCGTGCTCGAATGCGCCCATCCCTCGCCGCTCTCGGCCCATAACGGCTTTTTCGGCTGCAGGCATTTTTCCAAGGCCAACGCCTGGCTCGCCGAACATGGCGCAACGCCTGTAGACTGGTGAAACCTTAAGGGTTTAGGCGCTCAGGGCGGCAAGCGTCGCCCTTCCAAATTCGCGCCGCCCGGCTTACATCTCGCCCCATGACCCTTCCCCGCGATCCCCTAGACGCCCCGCCCGAGGACGAAGACCTCGAGGCGGAGGAGACGCTGGAAGAATTTTCCGGCGTCGATCTCGCCGAGGAGGACAACGCGCCGGAAAGCGTGAAGCGCGGCGTCGCGGTCATCAGGCGCTACTGGAAGAATGCGCCGAATTCGCCCGGCGTTTATCGCATGATCGCCGAGAATGGCGACGTGCTTTACGTCGGCAAGGCGAAGAACGTCAGGAAGCGCGTCGCAAGCTATACGCGGCTCGCCGGCCATGTGAACCGCATCGCGCGGATGATCTCGCAGACCGCGAGCATGATGTTCATCTCGGTCGAAACCGAGACGGAAGCGCTGCTGCTGGAAGCAAATCTCATCAAGCAGATGAAGCCGCGCTTCAATGTCTTGATGCGGGACGACAAGTCTTTTCCTTATATTCTCATCGCCAAGGACCACGCTTCCCCGCAGATTTTGAAACACCGCGGCGCGCGCACCAGAAAGGGCGAATATTTCGGCCCCTTCGCCAGCGTCTGGGCCGTCAATCGCGCGCTGAACGCCTTGCAGCGCGCCTTTCTGCTGCGCTCCTGCGCCGACGCTTACTTCGAAAACCGCACGCGCCCCTGCCTGCTCTACCAGATCAAGCGGTGCGCCGGCCCCTGCACCGGCGAGATTTCGCAAGAGGATTACGCCGTGCTGGTGCAGGAGGCGCAGGACTTTCTCTCCGGCAAGAGCCGCAGCGTGCGCGAGGCTCTGGCGCAGGAGATGATGCAAGCCGCGGAGCGGCTCGAATTCGAGCGCGCAGCGCGCATTCGCGACCGTATCTCGGCGCTCTCGGCGATCCAGGGCGCGCAGGGCATCAATCCGCGCACCGTCGAAGAGGCCGACGTCTTCGCCATCGCCAAAGAGGCGGGGCGCTTCTGCATCGAGGCGTTTTTCTTCCGCGCTTATCAGAACTGGGGCAATCGCGCTTATTTCCCGCGCGCCGATCAGAGTCTTTCGGAAGAAGAAGTGCTCGACGCTTTTCTCGCGCAATTCTACGGCGAGCATCCGTCGGCGCCGCTGGTGCTGCTGTCGCATGAGATCGAGGACCGTGCGATTCTGGAGGAGGCGCTCACCGCCCGCGCCGGCCGCAAGGTGCTGGTGATGACGCCACAGCGCGGCGAAAAGCGCGAGCTGGTCGAACATGCGCTGACCAACGCCAAGCAGACGCTCGGCCGCAAGCTCACCGAAGACGCGAGCCAGGAGCGGCTGCTCGCGGCGCTCGGCGCGGTCTTCGGCCTGCCCGCCCCGCCGCGGCGCGTCGAAGTCTACGACAACTCGCACACCGGCGGCTCGCAGGCGATCGGCGCAATGGTCGTCGCCGGGCCGGCCGGCTTCATGAAGCCGCATTACCGCACCTTCAACATCAAGGGCGAGGAGATTACGCCCGGCGACGATTACGCGATGATGCGGGAGGTGCTGACCCGCCGCTTCTCGCGCCTCGCCAAGGAGCCCGAGGCAGATCCCGAGGCTTTTCCGACGAAGCCCGACTTGATCCTCATCGACGGCGGGCGCGGCCAGTTCGACACGGCGCTGGAGGTCGTCAAAGCGCTGAACGTCGAGGGCGTGGCGGTGGCCTCGATCGCCAAGGGCGCCGACCGAAACGCCGGGCGCGAGACCTTTTTCGTCGAGGGCCGCGAGCCCTTCCGCCTGCCGCCGCACGATCCGGCCCTCTATTTCGTGCAGCGCCTGCGCGACGAGGCGCATCGCTTCGCGATCGGCACGCATCGGGCGCGGCGCAAGAAGGAGTTCACCAAGAATCCGCTCGACGAAATCCCCGGCGTCGGCCCGGCGAGAAAACGCGCGCTGCTGCTCGCCTTCGGCTCAGCCAAAGCGGTTGCGCGGGCGGCGCTGTCGGACTTGGAGAAAGTGCCGGGCGTCAACAAGGCGACGGCGCGGATCGTGTTCGAGCATTTTCAGCGGGAGTAGGCGCGGCGCTTCCTCCATCCCTTGGAACCTTTCCCGCCCGGGCGCCATTTCCCGCCAGTTCCTCGCCCGGACGGTTCCGCCTTGCCCGACGAAGACCATCAGAAGGAGCTTCTCCAACAGGCGCAGATGGCGATAGAGGAGGCGCGCATGGTCGTGCCGGGCCTGCAGGCGCTGTTCGGCTTTCAGATGATGTCGGTGTTCAATGCGCGCTTCGAGAGCCTGCCGCAGATCGACCAGATGCTGCACCTTGCGGCCACCATGCTCACCACGGTCGCCATCGTGCTGATCATGTCGCCGACCGCCTATCACCGCATCGTCGAGCCGCAGATGGGCTCGAGCTTCTTCGTGCGCTTCGCCTCGGCGCTGGTGGCGCTGGCGATGGCGCCGCTGATGATCTCCCTGTCGATCGACGTGTTCGTCGTCGCCGATCTCCTGCTCGGCGACAATGCCGCGAGCGTCGCCTTGGCGGCGCCGCTGCTGACGCTGTTCTGCGGCTTCTGGTTCATCTATCCGCTGATCCAGCGCCGCCGCTGCGCCGCGATGCGCCATAAGGGCGAATAAGCGCCCAGCAGCAAATCCGCCTCCGATTCCGCCAAGACGATGAAACGGCGGATCGCCCCGCCGGCCGTCCCCACTGAAAAACAAGGGCCAAGACGAGGGTTAATCGCGCCTTAACCCTTAACTCCCTAACGTCGCCGTAGTTTACGGACCGCGTTTCTTGCGGCTTCGCCAACACGCCCCGGCTTTCCGCCGGCGGCAAGCGGGCTTTCTCGACACATGATTCGCAGCGGCGCCCTCGGTCACTATTCTGAACAGCTCCGCGAGTTCGCGGCCCGGCGCGCCGCCGAGGCCGTCGGACTCGCAGCCCTCACGGGCTGCGTCGCGCTGACGCTCGCCCTCGTCACCTGGTCGGCGCGCGACCCCTCGCTCAACCACGCCACAGACGGGCATATTCGCAATCTTCTCGGCGCGCCCGGCGCGATCGTCGCCGATCTGGTGATGCAACTCATCGGCATCGCCACCATCGCCGCGATTCTGCCGCCGGCCATGCTCGGCTGGCGCCTTTTGACGCATCGCTCGGTGGAGCGCGGCGCGCTGCGTCTCACGCTCTGGGTGTTCGGCGTGCTCTGCGCGGCGGCGACCGCCGGGCTGCTGCCGGTCACGGACCGCTGGCCGCTGCCCACGGGTCTCGGCGGCGTCATCGGCGACGCCATGCTCGGCCTGCCGCGCCGCCTCTTCGGCGATTCCGCGCTGGCGATGGGCGTCTGCGGCGTCGCGGCCTTCGCCGGCGCGATTCTTTGCCTCACCGGCGCTGCCGGCTACGGCTTCGAGTCGGAAAAGGACATCCGCGACGAATCCGAGAGCCTCGGCCGCGACGAATTCCCCTATCGCGAGCGCCGGCACGACGAGGACGACGATGCGGATGGCGAGCCCGGCCTCGCCATCGCCGCGCTCGGCGCGGTCATTCATGCCGGGATCGCCGCGAAATCGGCGGCGAAGCGCGGCGTCGCGCGGGCGCTGGCGCGTTCGGCGGCGCTTGCGCAGGACATACCCACGGCGGTGCGCCGTGATCCGACCCCGCCGCGCGAACGGCGCGAGCCGATCTTCGACGAGTTCGACGATCTGGACCCCTTCCCCGTCGTCGCGCCCGCGGCCCGCCCCGCGCCACAGCAGGAGCCCGCCCGCAGCGACCGGGTGACGCCCGCCGCCGCGCCGCTGAAACCGAGCAAGCGGGTCTTCCGCGAGAGCGCGCCGGGGCAGCGCCCCGTCCGCAACGCCGACTATGAAATGCCGCCGCTGACGCTGCTCAGCGAGCCGAAGACGCCGGCCGCAAACGCCCGCGTTTCCGAGGAGGCGCTGGAGCACAACGCCCGCATTCTCGAAGGCGTGCTGGAGGACTTCTCCGTGCGCGGCGAGATCATCAATGTGCGCCCCGGCCCCGTGGTGACGCTTTACGAGCTGGAGCCGGCGCCGGGTATAAAATCCTCGCGCGTCATCGGCCTCGCCGACGACATCGCCCGCTCCATGTCGGCGATTTCGGCGCGCGTCGCCGTGGTCTCGGGCCGCAACGCCATCGGCATCGAATTGCCGAACCAGCGCCGCGAGACCGTATATTTGCGCGAAATGCTGGCCTCGGAAGATTTCCAGCACAGCAAGCACAAGCTCGCCATCGCGCTCGGCAAGACCATCGGCGGCGAGCCGGTGATCGTCGATCTCGCCCGCATGCCGCATCTCCTGGTCGCCGGCACCACGGGCTCCGGCAAATCGGTCGCGATCAACACCATGATTCTGTCGCTGCTCTATCGGCTGAAGCCGGAGGAGTGCCGCCTCATCATGGTCGACCCGAAGATGCTCGAGCTTTCGGTCTACGACAACATCCCGCATCTGCTGACGCCGGTCGTCACCGACCCGAAGAAGGCGGTGGTGGCTTTGAAATGGGCGGTCCGCGAGATGGAGGACCGCTACAAGAAAATGTCGAAGGTCGGCGTGCGCAACATCGACGGCTTCAACGCCCGCGTGCGCGAGGCGCAAGCGAAGGGCGAGGTCATCACCCGCACCGTGCAGACCGGCTTCGACCCCGAGACCGGCGAAGCGATCTTCGAGCGCGAGGAGATGGATCTTGCGCCGCTGCCTTTCATCGTCGTCATCGTCGACGAGATGGCGGACCTCATGCTCGTCGCCGGCAAGGACATCGAGGGCGCGATCCAGCGCCTCGCGCAAATGGCGCGCGCCGCCGGCATCCATCTCATCATGGCGACGCAGCGTCCCTCGGTCGACGTGATCACCGGCACCATCAAGGCGAATTTCCCGACGCGCATCTCCTTCCAGGTGACGAGCAAGATCGACAGCCGCACCATTCTCGGCGAACAGGGCGCGGAGCAGCTTCTCGGCCAGGGCGACATGCTCTACATGGCCGGCGGCGGCCGCATCGCCCGCGTGCACGGACCCTTCGTCGCGGACAGCGAGGTGGAGCACGTCGTCGACCATCTGAAGGCGCAGGGCGCGCCGCAATATCTCGACGCGATCACCGAGGACGAGCCCGAGGAAGGCGGCGAACTCCCCTCCCCCGGCTCGATGGACGCCGAGGAAGGCGGCGATCTCTACGACCGCGCCGTGGCCATCGTGCTGCGCGACAAGAAATGCTCGACGAGCTATATCCAGCGGCGCCTCTCAGTCGGCTACAACAAGGCCGCCTCGCTGGTGGAGCGCATGGAGAAGGAGGGCGTCGTCAGCCCGCCGAACCACTCCGGCAAGCGCGAAATACTGGTCGGCGGCGGCGGCGAACGCGGGGCTTTTGATATTGAGGCGGCTGAGTAGCGCGCACCCCCTCGCGCGCCGCCCAAAAAACGGCCATTATCTGCGGCCAGGGAAATCGCCCAAGAAAACGAGCCGGATCGGAATAATTCAGTGAAAGCCAAGTTCCTCGCCGCGCTGGCGCTCTCCGCTGCGCTTGCTCTGCCGGCTCTCGCCGAAGAGGCGGCCAAACCCGAGCCCGCAAAAGCCGAGCCGGGCAAGGTCGAGCCAAAGCCCGACGCCGCAAAGCCCGCGGCCAAGCATGAGGCGAAACCCGCCGCCAAGCACGACCCGGCCAAGCACGATCCTGTGAAGCACGATCCGGCGAAGCACGACGCCGCAAAGCATGACGCCAAGCCCGAGGCGGCCAAGCCCGCGCCCGCCGTCAAGGCCGAGGCCCAGCCCGCCGGAAAGCCCCACGCCGAGGCCAAGCCCGAGGCCGGCGCGCCGATGCAGCTCCCGCATGTGATCGACCGCGAGGAGGCGATCAAGCGCGCCAACGCCTTCTTCAACGCCTCGCCGGTGATGACGGCCGATTTCGTGCAGATCGGCGGCGACGGCAAGCGCTCCGAGGGCAGATTGCATGTCCAGCGCGCCGGGCGCGTGCGCTTCGAATATGCCGAACCCGCGACGATGGAGGTTGTCTCGGACGGCGCCCAGGTGCTGGTTCGCGATCGCAAGCTCGGCACCTATGACCTCTATTTCATCGATCAGACGCCGCTCAAATTCCTGCTCAAGGAAAAGATCGATCTTGCGAAGGACGTGACCGTGCAGGACGTCGTAAGCGACGACTCGGGAACCGCCATTTTGATCGAGGACAAGGCGACCTTCGGCGGCACCTCGCATTTGAAGCTGATTTTCGACAGCAAGACATTCAAGCTGAAGCAATGGCAGATCACCGACCCGCAGGGCTACGAGACGCTGATTTCACTCTTCAACGTCGACCAGCAGGAGACGCCGAACCCCGCTCTGTTCAAAATCGATCTTTCCAAAAAAGCCGGGCAGAATTGACGCGGTCGCTCCCGGCTGGATCGCCCGGCGCGCCGCCTCATTCTCCCTCTCATGGATGACAGCCCGCGCCGGCCGTGGCCGGTTTTTCGTTCATTGCAAGGGGCCGGCAGGTCGATCCTGTGGCGCGATCTCGTCGCCGGCCTGACGCTCGCCGCAATCGCCATCCCCGAGCAGATGGCGACGGCGCGGCTCGGCGGCTTCGAGCCGCAGACGGGCTTCGTCGCCTTCATCGCCGCCTCGGTCGCCTTCGCGGCGCTGGGCGGCTCGCGCTTTCTTTCCGCTGGCGCGGACTCGACGATCACGCCGATCTTTGCGGGCGCGCTCGGCCTCGCGGGCGCCGCCGGGGGGCCGGATTATTTCACCCGCGTCGCGGCCCTCGCGCTCGTCGTCGGAGCGCTGCTCGGCCTTGCAAATCTGCTGCGGGCGGGATGGGTCGCAGACTTGCTGTCCTCGCCGGTGACGACCGGTTTTCTCGCCGGCGTCGCGCTGCATATCGCCGTATCGCAAGCGCCGACGCTCTTCGGCCTGCGCCGCGCCGAGGGCCCGCTGATCGACCAATTGACCGCGCTCGCCGATCACATATCCGGTCTGCATCCGGCCGCGCTGGCCATCGGCCTCGCCTGTCTCTTGTTCATTTCCGGCGCGGAACTGATCAGCCCGCGCATTCCGGGCGCGCTGATCGCGCTCATCGGCGCGACTGTGGTTTCGCAGGCGCTCGATCTCGAAGCGCGCGGTCTCGACGTCATCGGCGCGATTTCCAGCAAATTGCCGCAGCTGAAGATTCCGCCGTTCTCCTTTGGCGAGACGCCGGAGCTTGTCGGCCTCGCCGCCGTTATCACGCTCGTCATAATGGTGCAGACCGCGGCGACGGCCCGCGCCTTCCCCGCCGCTGGCGAGACGCCGGACGTCGACCGCGATTTTCTCGGGATTGCCGCCGGCTGCGCGCTGGCCGGCGTGCTCGGCGCCTTCCCGGTCAACGCCAGCCCGCCGCGCACGGCGGTGGTCGCCGAGACAGGCGGGCGAAGCCAGCTTTCCGGACTTTACGCCTGCGCGGTGATCGCCGCTGCGGCGGCCTTCGGCCGCGAAGCGCTGGCGCATGTGCCCTCGGCGGCGCTCGCCGCGGTGCTGATGTTCATCGCGGCGCGCATTTTCCGGCTCTCGGAAATGGCCGAGGTTTTCCGCAAGACGCGGTCCGAATTCGCCTTGATCCTGATCACCATGCTGGCGGTGGCGCTGCTTCCGGTCCAGACCGGCGTCGGGCTCTCGATCGTGCTGTCGCTCGTGCACGGCCTGTGGACGACGACGCGCACCCATCTCATCGAATTCGAGCGCCTGCCCGGCACCTCCGTATGGTGGCCGGCGAGCGCCCAGATTCGTGGCGAGAAGCTCGAGGGCGTGCTGGTGGTCGCCTTCCAGGCGCCGCTTTCCTTCGTCAACGCCTACCGCTTCCAGCAGGATTTGCGCGCCGCCATCGCCAAGGCGGACGGCTCGCTGAAGCTCGTGGTGCTCGAGGCGAGCAGCATCGTCGAAATCGACTTCACCGCCTCCCGCGTGCTGCACGAGGCGATCGCCCATTGCCGCGGCAGGGGCGTCGATTTTGCCATTGCGCGGCTCGAATCGCTGCGCGCCCAGGCCGCGCTCGAGCGTTTCTCCGTGCTCGGCACGCTCGGCGACCACCGCCTGTTCAAGAGTGTCGACGACGCGACCCGGACGCTCGCGCCGGCTGCGGCGGTGCGGTGAGCGTCGGCTCACCCCCTGCTTCCCGTCACGCCGCCAAATAGCTCGGCAATGTCGCCGTCGCTTTCGGGCGGGCGCAACATGTCCCGCGACAGCGCCCGCTTTCGCGTCAGAAGCGCGTCGAGCTTCACGTCGAAAGAATCGTCGCCGTAATCGGGATGAATGGCGAGCGGAATGTGGATGGTGACATTGCGCTTCGCGCCGATGCGATAGGCGCGGTCATTGCATTGATCCTCGACCGCCGGATTCCACCAGCGGCTGAGATGTAGCACGTGATTGGCCGCAGTGATGGTGAGGCCGACCCCGGCCGCCTTCGGCGACAGCACGAGCAGGCCGAAGCCCGGCGGCGCCTTCTGAAACCTGTCGACGATGGCCTGGCGCGCCTCGCCGGCGACGGAGCCATTGATGACGTCGGGTATCTTGGCCAGGTCGAATCTGAGCGCCGCCGCTTCCGCAAAGGCGCGTTGCACCGCCAAATCTTCAATGAAGACCAGCGCCTTTTCGCCGCGCGCGTCGACTTCTTGCAAAACCTCGACGGCCGCCCGCATGCGCGCCGAACCATCCAACCAAAGCTCGACCGACTTGGCGTCCGACGCATCGACATCGGCGCGGCAGGGATGGAGCGAGATCCCGCGAAAGCGATGCAGCACCTCCAGCATCTTCATGCGCGATCCCGCCGCGGCATGGGCCTGTTCGACGACGCCGCGATAGGCGTCCGCCTGGATCTTGGGCATCTGCGCCCTGTAGGTTCTTACAAATTTTTCCGGCAATCCATCGCGCGCCTTGTCTTTCATGCGGCGCAGCATCGGCGCCGGGAGACCATCCGCCGCGGGCTGATCAAGCATGGCTTTGAGCTGCTGCAGCCGCGCCGCCTCGCCTTCCGAATAGGCGTTCGAAAAGGGGCGCAGCGCGCCGAGATAGCCGGGCGCTATGCGATCGAAGATCGCCCATATGTCCTCGATCCTGTTTTCGATCGGCGTGCCGGTGAGACCGAGCACGAAATCGGCGTTGATGGTTTTCGAGGCGCGCGCATTGATGGAGCCCGGCTCTTTGATCTTTTGCGTCTCGTCGAAGACGACGACCGAATAAGGCACGCGCGCAAAGGCCCGATGGAAATTCGCAAGCGTCTCATAGGTGGTGAGAATCCAATCCGCCTCGCGCAGAAGCTCCAGGTCGAGCGCGTCCTCCTCGGTCCAACCGGGGCCTTTCGGGCGCTTCAAGCGCTTGAGGCCGGCGCCGAAAGCTTCGACCGCCTCGCCGAGCCCGCCGCGCGCCAAGTGCTGCTCCGCCTCCGCCATCCAATTGCGCAGCAGCGCCGTCGGCGCGACGACCAGCAAAGGGCCGAGCGGCGGCGCCGTCGGGAAGCGCTCGCCGCGCGCCCTCAGATTCTCGCGAATCCAGGCGAGGAAGGCGAGCGCCTGATACGTCTTGCCGAGCCCCATGTCGTCTGCGAGCAGAACGCCCGGCCATCCTTGCGTCCAGGCGCGCACGAGCCATTCGAAGCCCTCGCGCTGATGTTGTTTCGGCGCATTGCCGCTCATCAGCGCGAGGGGGAATTGCGTCGAGACGAGCGGCGCGCGCGGCTGGCGGGGGATTTGATATTCGACGCCGTCGATATTGCTTTTGATCGTGAGCCCGATGCGCGAGCCCGGCTCGGCTCTCTCCCCGCTTTCTTGCGCGGGCTTTTCCGCATCCAGCGCCTCGTGAAGCTTTGCGAGCTGCGGCTCGACTTCGGCGAGGGGAACGGGGCTCCCCTCGATCACGACAAAATCCTCTCCGGCGGCGCGGGCGCTTTCGACGGCGCGCGATATTTCGTCGATATTCTCAGGCGTCACCCACTCGGCGGCGGCGGCGGCGAATTGTTCAGGAAGCCAGGCCGTCAGGCTTTTCGACGCATTCGTTTTGATCGCGTCCCAAACCCCGAGGCCCTCGACCCGATCCGAATATTGCTTCGTCTCGACGAACAGCGCGCCGGCCTCTTCTCCGAGCGGAGACAGCGCCTCGGACAGCGCGGCGCGGGGATTTCTCAAGAATGCGCGCCGTTCTTCGGGGGCGGCGCGCCTTTTCGCCTGCACGACGTCAAGGGCGGCCTTCAGCGCCGGGTCGAGCACCACATAAGTATTGCGCCCGAGCACATAGGCGTCGCGCGTGCGCAGGCCTGCTCTAAAATTGCGTTCGATAAATTGGCGATGCAATTCCGCCGGCAGCAGAGCGTCGACACGCGCATCGCCGAGGTCGGCCGGCGCGCCGCTCTGCGTTTCATTTTCGACGATCTCGGCGGCCGGCGCGTCATCCTCGCCCGAGCCCGCCTTGTCGCGGCTCATGAGAATGGGGGTGAAATCCGGCCCGTCCGGCGTTTCGGCGATGTCGAGCGCAAAGGCGCCGGCCTGATAGAAGGTCAGGCTTCTTGTGAAGGCGTCGGCCGCAATCTCCCGCCCGGTGGCGCTCGCGAGTTGCTGCTGTATCGGCGCCCAGGCGGAAATGCGCGCCTCGATCGCGCCGCCTGCGGTCGCATTGAAACGCTCTATGGCTTCCGCGAGCTGAAACAGCGTCTGCGAAAGGCGCCCCGCAGTCTCGCCGATCCGCAACAGGGCGCCGACGCGCTCGGCGCCGAAGGAATTATAATTCGCGTCGGACCAGCGGATGCGGATGCGCCCGTCCGGCGTCTCCATGCGCCCTTCGAATTGCAGCGCCATCGAAAAGGCGCCGAGCGGCGGCAGGCCGAGTTGATCGCAGAGATGGCCGGGCGCCCGGGCGACGCTCGCATGCGGCAGGAAGAGGCCGTTCGCATCCGCCGACGCCGCCCCCGCTTCGATGAGCGCGCGCAACATGCGCATCGCCGCCTTGTCGATGTGGTCCGCCCAGGCGTCGAAAGGAATTTTGCGCGCGGCGCGCAACAGCTTGCGTTCGCTCAAGCCGATGCGAAAACCCTCACGCGTGATTTCGTGCGAGAAGCGGAGGGTCATGGGGGAACTTCGTAATCCGAGCGACGCA
>JAWOLK010000019.1:0-2622 GCA_033853615.1 Beijerinckiaceae bacterium
CAACGGCGCACCGCGCCCGCTACTCCCTCTCCCGCGCCCTCTCCAAAAGCTCGGCCATCGCCCGCCGCATCCCGTGCATCTGGTCCAGGAGGTGCAAGATCACCCCGAGCCCCGCGTCGTTCACCCCCATATTCTGTTGCAAGTCGCGGATCAGCGCGGCGCGGGCGAGGTCCATTTCGGTGAACGCCCGGGCGCTGTCGCTCTCGCTCGGGATCAGCCATTCCTCGTGGATCCAGAACTCCAGCGTCTCGCGGTCGAGACGGGCGCGGCGCAGAAACTCGACTTCGCTGATGATCATGGCGCCATGTCCTTCCGCGGGTCGTAGTCGGGCGTCCAATTTTCCAGGAACTCGTTCAGCGCCTTATCGGGCTTTGGCGGCAGCGCCACCTTCAGCCGCACGAACTCATCGCCCGGCGCGCCGGGGCGCTGCACGCCCTTGCCCTTGAGCCGCAGCTTGCTTCCAGTGTTCGAGCCCTTGGGGATTTTCAGCAGCACCGCGCCGGTCGGCGTCGGCGCGCGGAGCTCGGCGCCGAGCGCCGCCTCTTTCGGCGTCACCGGCAGGTCGAGATAAATATCGTCGCCCTCGCGGGTAAAGAAACGATGCGGGCGGATCGACACTTCCACCATTGCGTCGCCCGGCGGCCCCTCGCCCGGCGCGGGCGCGCCCTTGCCCTTGAGCCGCAGCGACTGGCCTTCCTCGATCCCCGGCGGGATCGCCACATGCAGCGTCCCGCCGTGCGGCAGCGTGACCACTTTGCTCGCGCCGGTCACGGCGTCGAGGAAATCGATGCTCAGATGAAAATAAAGGTCCTGCCCCGGCGCGCGCCGGGCCGCCCGCGCCTGGCGGCGGAAGAGTTCCGCGAAAATATCCTCTCCTTCCGCGAAATCGGCGTAACCGCCCTGGCTCTCGTAGGGCGAGCCGCCGGCCTGCGCATAATCGCGGTAGAATTTGTGCGGCCGCTCGGCGCCGCTCGCGTCGATCTCGCCGGCGTCGAAACGGCGGCGCTTTTCCGGGTCCGACAGAAGATCGTTGGCGGCCGCGACTTCCTTGAAGCGCTCCTCGGCGTGCTTGTCCCCGGGGTTGAGATCGGGGTGCAGTTTTTTCGCGAGCTTCACATAGGCTTTCTTGATTTCCTCCTGCGTCGCGGTGGGGGAGACCCCGAGGATCTGATACGGGTCTTTCATGGCTGCTCCCGAAAAGCGAATGCTGGAGGCTAACATAGGGCGCCGATTGCGCCAGACGCCGCGCGCGCCTCTTGACGCCGCCGCCGTTCCGGCCCACCAAGGCTGAAGCCGCAACAGCTTTGCAATGAGCCATGACCGACGAAACCTGCCTCCCCGCCCCGATCGCCGCCGAGCCGGCTCCGCGCCGGAAGACCTGCGCCGTCACTGTCGGCGAAGGCAAAGGCGCCGTCACCATCGGCGGCGGCGCGCCGATCGTCGTGCAGTCGATGACCAACACCGACACGGCCGATATTGATTCGACCGTCGCCCAGGTCGCCGCGCTGGCGCAGGCGGGCTCCGAGATCGTGCGCATCACCGTCGACCGGGACGAGGCGGCGGCCGCCGTGCCACATATCCGCGACCGGCTCGACCAGAAGGGAATCACCGTCCCGCTCGTCGGCGATTTCCATTACATCGGCCACAAGCTGCTCGCAGATCATCCGGCATGCGGCGAGGCGCTCGCCAAATATCGCATCAACCCCGGCAATGTCGGCTTCAAGGAGAAGAAAGACCGGCAATTCGCCGCGATCGTCGAGCTTGCGGCCAAGCACAATAAGGCGGTGCGCATCGGCGCCAATTGGGGCTCGCTCGATCAGGAGCTGCTCACCCATCTGATGGATATCAACGCGACCTCCCCCGCGCCCATCGACGCGCGGGCTGTGACGCGCGAGGCGCTCGCCCGTTCGGCGCTGATGTCGGCGCAGCGGGCCGAGGAAATCGGCCTGCCGCGCGAGAAGATCGTGATCTCCGCCAAGGTCTCGGCGGTGCAGGACTTGATCGCCGTCTACCGCATGCTGGCCGAGCGCTCCGATTATGCGCTGCATCTCGGCCTCACCGAGGCCGGCATGGGCACCAAGGGGATCGTCGCCTCATCGGCCGCGCTCGGCGTTCTGTTGCAGGACGGGATCGGCGATACGATCCGCGTCTCGCTGACGCCGGAGCCGGGCGGCGCCCGCACGCTGGAAGTGCAGGTGGCGCAGGAGATTCTGCAGACGATGGGGTTCCGCACCTTCGTGCCGCTGGTGGCCGCCTGCCCCGGCTGCGGCCGCACCACCTCGACCGTGTTCCAGGAGCTGGCGCGCGACATTCAGGCCCACATCCGCGAGCGCATGGCGGTGTGGCGCGCGCAATATCACGGGGTCGAGACGCTGAATGTCGCGGTGATGGGCTGCATCGTGAACGGCCCCGGCGAGTCGAAACACGCCGACATCGGCATTTCTCTGCCCGGCACCGGCGAGGCGCCGGCCGCCCCGGTGTTCATCGACGGCAAGAAGGCGATGACGCTGCGCGGCGAGGGCATCGCCGAGGAATTCATCCGCATCGTCGACGATTACGTCGCCCGCCGCTTCGGCGGCGCCGGCAAGGACGAGGCGGCGGAATAAGCGTCTGCGGCTTTCC
>JAWOLK010000020.1:0-5420 GCA_033853615.1 Beijerinckiaceae bacterium
AAATTGACTTGCGGCGTCGAATGCTGGATTTCTTGCGCGCCCCGCCTTCGCGGCGCTTGCAAGGAGCCTTCATGAACAAGCCGGTCATGAGTTTCGATGGAGAGAGCGGCGCGGCCGCGATGTTCGAGCGCTATCGGCGCGCGGATTCGCCAAAGCCCGCGCAATGGAACGACACGCTCGACGTCCTGCTCGCCCACCGCTCGCACCGCGCCTTTCTGCCGAAAAAACTCCCGCCCGGCGCGCTCGAGACCATTATCGCCGCGGCGCAGTCCGCCTCGACCTCCTCCAATCTGCAGGTGTGGAGCGTCGTCGCCGTCGAGGATCAGGAGCGCAAGAACCGTCTCGCCGATCTCGCCGGCGGCCAGAAGCACATTCGCGACTGCGCGACCTTCCTCGTCTGGCTCTCCGATCTCGGCCGGCTCGAAAATCTCGGGCGGGAGAAGGAGCGAGACGCCGCGGGGCTCTCTTATCTGGAGCTGTTCCTCACCGGCGTCGTGGATGCGGCGCTCGCCGCGCAAAACGCCGTCGTGGCGCTCGAGTCGCTCGGCCTCGGCTGCTGCTACATCGGCGCCATGCGCAACAAGCCGCAGGAAGTCGCCAGGGAGCTGAACCTGCCGCATAATGTCTTCGCGGTCTTCGGCATGGCGGTCGGCTGGCCCGACCCCGCCGCCAATGCGGCGGTCAAGCCGCGGCTCGGCCAGAACGCAGTGCTGCACCGCGAGCAATACGCCTGGGACGACGCGCAGCGCGAGGCGATCGAGACGCTCGACGTCAAATTCCGCGACTTCCAGAAGGAGCAGGGCCTCCCTGAACAAGGCTGGATTCGCCAGGTTCTCTCGCGCGTGCGCGGGCCGGACGCGATGAGCGGGCGCGACCGCCTCACGCAAATTCTGCACGCCATGGGAATCGAGCTGAAATAATCAGCGCTGGCGATTTCGCGCAAATAAGCTAAAGCGTTCCCGTCATGCCTTTTTCCGCCGGGCAGCCGCCTCGGCGAGGGGGCTTGCGGGCGATTCTCTCTGGAGGAGACCCATGTCCGCGCGGTCGATGGAGTTGTTCGACGTCTGGGACACCTACAAAAAGGTCGTCGCCGGCGACCACATGTTCCACAGCAAGATCGGCGCGGGACTTGCGGCCGCCCTCGCGCGCTTTGCGGGGCGGCCCTACAGCCTACTCGATCTCGGCTGCGGCGACGCTTTTGCGATCGCGCCGCTGCTGCGGGAGATTCCGCCCGCGGCGTATCGGGGCGTCGACCTCTCCGATACGGCGCTCGCCCTCGCGGCGCAAAATCTCCAAGGCCTGCCCTTCGAGCCGGCGCTGAAAAACGCCGATCTCCTCGACGCGCTCGCCGAGGGCGGCGCCTATGACGTCGTCTATTCGAGCTTCGCCCTCCATCATCTCACGACCGAGCGCAAGGCCGAGTTCTTCCGCCGCGCCGCGCAGCGCCTCGCCCCCGGCGGCGTGCTGCTGCTCGTCGACGTCGTCCGCGACGAAGACGAGACGCTGCCTGCCTATCTCGAGCGCTACACAGGCTGGATTCGCACGACCTGGGAGGGGTTCACGCCGCTCGAGCACGACTCGATCCGCGAGCATATCCTCACCTACGACATGCCGGAGCCCTTCAGCGTGCTTGAGGCGCAGGCGCGCGCGGCGGGGCTTGCGGCGGCGCAAGGCGGCGTCGCCTGCGGCCCGCATCGCCTGATGTGCTTTACGAAAGCCTAACGTGCGATGCTGGATGTTCCGAGCCTCGCCCCAGTAGAGTCCGTGGACGGCGAGGCGGTCATCCGCAAAGTGACGCGCCGGCTCGTTCCCTTTCTCGTCGCCTGTTTCTTCTCCGCCTATCTCGACCGCGTGAATGTCGGCTTCGCGGCGCTGACGATGAACAAGGAACTCGGCTTTTCGCCGGAGTTCTTCGGCTGGGGCGCGGGCGTCTTCTTTCTCGGCTATTGCCTGTTCGAGGCGCCGAGCAATTACATCCTGCACCGCGTCGGCGCGCGGATTTGGATCGCGCGCATCATGGCGAGCTGGGGCCTCGTCTCGGCGCTGACCGCCTGCGTCTGGGACGGGCCGAGCTTTCTCGCGCTCCGGATGCTGCTCGGCGTCGCCGAAGCGGGCTTTGCGCCGGGGGCGATTTTTTATCTTACCACGTGGATCCCGGCCGAGCGGCGGACCTTCGCGCTCGGCGCCTTTCTGCTCGCCGTGCCGCTGTCCTCGGCCGCCGGGGCGCCGGTCTCGGGCCTGCTGCTGGCGGCGATGGACGGCGTCGCCGGCGTGAGCGGCTGGCGCTGGCTGTTCATTCTGGAGGCGCTGCCCTCGATCCTGCTCGGCGGCGTCGCCTTCTTCTTCCTCACCGACCGGCCGGCGGACGCCACATGGCTCGCGCCGGCCGAACGGGCCTGGCTGCGCCAGCGTCTCGCAGAAGAGCGGGCGGGGCTGGAAGAGCCGCATAATCCCTGGGGCGCGCTCGGCGACCGCCGCGTGCTGGCGCTGGGGCTCGTGTATTTCGGGATCGTCGCGGCGCTCTATGGCGTCGGTTTCTGGCTGCCGCAGATCGCCCAATCGCTCGGCTTCGGGATCGTGGCGGCGGGGTTCGTCACGTCGCTCCCCTATGTCTGCGGCGTCGCCGCGATGATTTTCTGGAGCCGCCGCTCCGATGCAGGCGGCCAGCACGGCCGCAACACGGCGTTCGCTGCGGGCCTCGCGGCTCTGGGCCTCGCCGCAGCGGCGCTGGCGCAGACGCCGGCCGCGGCGATGCTGGCGCTTTCCGTCGCCTCGATCGGCACGCTCGCGGCCATGCCGACGTTTTGGAGCCTCTCGACCGGCTTTCTGACCGGCGCCGGCGCGGCGATCGGCGTCGCGGCGATCAATTCGCTCGGCAATGTCGCGGGTTTCGCGGGGCCCTATCTCGTCGGCTGGATCAAAGGGGCGACCGGCGAATTTTCGCTCGCGCTGCTCGCCTTGGCGCTGGCGCCGCTCGCTTCGGCGGCGCTGGCGCTGCGGGCGCGGACGGCGTCAAAACGGGGTTAAAAACGCCATCGGCATTTCGTTGCAAGCGGTCATCGCGAGCGCGACAAAGCGACCCAGAGCCATGGGGCGGCTACTGGATCGCGTCGTCGCTCTCGCTCCTCGCGATGACGACAAGCGTCTCCTCACGGCAGCGGCGCATAGCCCAGCGCCTGGTTCAGCCGGGACTGCGCCACGCCGACGTCGATCGCCGCGCTCGCCTGCACGCGCTGCGCGTCGAGCAGCAATTGCCGCACGCGGTAGAGATCGAAAGAGCCGATCTCCCCGAGCTTGAACGCCTTGCGGGCGACATCGAACTGATCGGTCGCAACGCCGAGGCGTTTCGCGGCCAGCGCCTCGCTGCGCCTGGCGGCGGCGAGCGCCGTGCGGGCGATGGCGATTTCGCCGGTCACGAGGCGCACCGCCCGGTCATATTCCGCCTTGGCGCGCACCAACTCCGCCTCGGCCTCGGCGATGCGCGGCTCGTTGCGGCCTGCGGTCGGCAGCGGAATCTTGAAGCGGAAGCCGAGCGTCGTCGCATCGGTGCGCTGATCCTGAAACGGCTGGCCCGCGCCGGTCGCATATTGGTAATTATGCTCCTGGCGCGCGAAGACGCCGACCTCAGGATTGTCGATCAGCGTCGCCTGCACCAGCCGCGCCTGCGATTCGGCGCGGGCGAGGCTCGCCAATGGCGCCCTGAGCGCCGGGTGATCGTCAATGTCGCCGGCGCGCGCTGCGGGCTCCAGCGCGCCCTCCGGTTTGGCGCCGCCGGTCAGCACGCCATAGGCCATGCGGGCGGTCTTGGCCGCGGCCTCCGCCTGCGACAGCTCCGTCTCGGCGGCGAGCGTCTCGTTCTGCGCGAGCAGCGCATCCTGCGCCGCCGCCTCGCCGAGTTCGACGCGGCGGGCCATGTCGCCGCCGATGTCGCGCGCCGTCTCGACGCGGTTGCGCGCGATCGCCGCCTCGCGCTCGGCCCGATGCGCCCGCCACCAGGCGTCGCGCAGCGCCTGCGCGACCTCGAGCCGCCGCAAGACGATGCGCTCCTCGACTTCGAGCAGCCCGGTCGCGACCGTCTGCGCGAGGGCGTCGCGCTGGCCCGGTAGCCAGATCGGCATGCCGGCCTCTGCCTCCGACTCATTGTATTGACGCAGATTGCCGGCGGCGGCGTTGCGTTGCGAGCCCGCGACATAGGGCGAGCCGGGCGTGATCGAATCGACCGTGGCGTAGCGCGCGCCGATGGCGCTGCGCTGCGCCTCCAGCGCCCGGCTCTGGGCGTCGATCTCGACCGCCTTGTCGAGGTGGCGCGCGATGGCGAAGCCGCTGAGCCCGCCCGCCTTGAGCGAATAGACGCCCTTGCTCTTGGATTTCGGTCCAGCGGCGGCGGCCGGGAGCGAGGCGAGCGTCAGCAGCGCCAGCGACGCGTGCAGCAAAGCCCTCATGTGCGCGCCGCCTCTCTCTGCGCCGGCGCCCCGCGCCGCCCGAGCCTGCCGCGCCAATAGCGCCAGTCGAAGCGCGGGAAGCCGAATTTTTCGTAGAGGATCGGCAACAGCACCAGCGTCAGCGCCGTCGCGGTGATGAGCCCGCCGATGACGACGATGGCGAGCGGCCGCTGAATCTCGGCGCCGGGGCCGGTGGCGAAGAGGAAGGGCGCAAGGCCGAAAGCGGCGATGGTGGCGGTGAGCAGAACGGGCCGCATGCGCCGCCGCGCGCCCTCGACCACCGCCTGGCGCAGCGTTCGCCCGCCCTCGGCGACGAGCTTGTTCATATAGGAGATCAGCACCACGCCATTCAGCACCGCAATGCCGATGAGCGCGATGAAGCCGACCGAGGCCGGGACCGACAGAAACTCGCCCGACATCCACAAAGCGAGCACGCCGCCGATCGCCGCAAAGGGCACGTTGCAGAAGACCAGCGTCGCCTGCGCCAGCGAATTGAAGGTGAGGTAGAGTAACAGGAAAATCAGCGCCAAAGCGAGCGGCACGACGATCGCGAGCCGCGCCGAGGCGCGCTGCTGGTTCTCGAACTGGCCGCCCCATTCGAAGCGATAGCCGCGCGGCGCTTTCACCTCGCGCGCCACCGCCGCCTTCGCGTCGTCGACGAATCCAACGAGATCGCGCCCCGTGACATTGGCGAGCACGGTGGCGAAGCGCTGGCCTTCCTCGCGAATCACCTGGATCGGCCCATTCTCGGCGCGCACATCGGCGAGTTGCGACAATTCGACGACCTTGCCGTCGGCCGACACCATCGGCACGCGCGCGAAATCCACGGCCGAGCGGCGCGAGGACTCGGCGCCCCGCACGACGAGCGGCGTGCGGATCGGACCTTCGAGCAGAATACCGACTTGCGTCCCGTCAACGAAAACGCGGAGCGCCTGCTTAATGTCCGAGGCGTTCAGCCCGAAGCGCCCGGCCGCCAGC
>JAWOLK010000021.1:0-20324 GCA_033853615.1 Beijerinckiaceae bacterium
CGGCGTGTAGTAGCGCGCGGTGGTCAGCCGCAGCGCGCCATTGCCGGAGCCGAGCGGGATGATGGTCTGCACCGAGCCCTTGCCGAACGAGCGCGTGCCGATCAGCGTCGCGCGCTTGTGATCCTGCAGCGCGCCGGCGACGATCTCCGAGGCCGAGGCCGAGCCGCCGTTGATCAGCACGATGACGGGCTTGCCTTTCGTCAGGTCGCCCGCGCGGGCGTTGAAGCGCTGCGTCTCTTCCGGGTTGCGGCCGCGGGTCGACACGATCTCGCCCTTCTCCAGGAACGTGTCGGAGACCGAAATCGCTTGGTCGAGCAGGCCGCCCGGATTGTTGCGCAGATCGAGGATATAGCCCTTGAACTTGTCGGCTGGAATCTCGCTCTGATATTTTTGCATCGCGGCGCGCAGCCCGTCCGACGTCTCCTCGTTGAACTGAGAGATGCGGATATAGGCGATGTCGTCGTCGCCGGTCTTGCGCGAGCGCACCGACTTGATGTGGATCTCGGCGCGGGTGAGCTTGACCTCGACCTTCTGCTTGTCCTTGCCGCGCAGGATGGTCAGCTTGACGGGCGTATTGATCTGCCCGCGCATCTTGTCGACCGCCTGGTTGAGCGTCATGCCCTGCACATTGTCGTCGTCGATGGCGGCGATCAGATCGCCGGACATGATGCCGGCGCGCGAGGCGGGCGTGTCGTCGATCGGCGCGACGACCTTCACGAAGCCGTCTTCCTGCGTCACCTCTATGCCGAGGCCGCCGAACTTGCCCTCGGTCTGGGTCCGCATGTCCTTGAAGCCCTTGGCGTCAAGGTAGCTCGAATGCGGATCGAGCGAGGACAACATGCCGTTGATGGCGTTTTCGACGAGCTTCTGCTCGTCGGGCTTTTCGACGTAGCCGGACCGCACCTTGTCGAAAACGTCGCCGAACAGGCTGAGATTCTTGTATGTGTCGGCGGAGGCGGCGACGGCCGGCGGGCTCAGCAGCGCGCGCGCCTGCTGGCCAAGCGTCGCGGAGCCTGCGCCGATGGCGATGCCGGTTACAATCAAAGCAGTCTTCCGCATCATCCGCCAACCTTCCGCATGTCAGACTTAGCCCACCAGGGGCTGGGGTCTATCGAGTTCGCGCCCTTGCGAAACTCGACATAGAGAATGGGATCTTTCCCGCCGATCGCAATGGTTGCGGCCGTTCGCGCGGCCCCGTCCCCCATGGTCGCGACCGGCTCGCCCGCCAGGACGAATTGCCCGACGTTTACGTTGATACGACTCATGCCGGCGAGAACGATATAATAGCCGTCGCCCGCGTTGATGATCAAGAGTTGTCCGTAACTGCGATACGGTCCCGAGAAGGCGACCCATCCGTCGCTCGGCGCGACCACGACGCCATTGGCGCGGGCGGCGATGGAAACGCCTTTTTCCGATCCGCCCGAGCCGTCCGGAGCGCCAAAGCGCTTTATTATCGCGCCGGAGGCAGGTAAAGGCAACCGCCCCTTCAACTCCGAGAAAGCGACGGCCGGCGCGAGGCGGGCCGCATCCTTGAAAGGCGTCGCCAGCGCCTTCTCGCGCTGTTCGCGGGTTTGCGCCGCCTCCGCCGCTTGGCGCTCGGCGTCGGCCTTGCGCGCGGCCTCGGCCGCGGCTTTGGCGGCGGCGCTCTCCGCCTCCATGCGGGTGATGAGATCCTTGAGGCTCGTCGCCTTGCCGGCGAGATCGCGCGCCCGCCCCGCCTCGGCGTCGAGCTGCGATTGCGCCTCTTTCAGCGAGGTCTGTCGCGTCTCGATCATTTCGGAGAGGCGCCCCTGCCGCTCGGCCAGCTCCTCCCGCTCCTTCGCCAGCGCGGCCTGCTCGCTGCGGATGTTTTCGCGCAGCCGAACCAGCTCCGAGAGGTCGCTTTGCAGCGCCTGCGTCTCGGCGCGCATCTGCGGCAGCAGCGCGCCGAGCGAGATGGAGGCGCGAATGGCGTCGAGAATGTCCTCGGGCCGGACCAGCAGCGCCGGCGGCGGCCGCCGGCCCATGCGCTGCAGCACGACCAGCACTTCGCCGATGAGGGCGCGGCGCTCCTTCAGCGAGGCGACGAGCCCCTCCTCCTTGCCCTTCAGCGCGGCGAGGCGGTTCTCCACCTCCTGGGCGCGCTCTTCCGCGGCGCGCAAGCGCTCGGCCGCCTCCAGCAGGTTCTGGTTGAGCCGGGCGCGCTCGGCCTGCAAATGCGCGACTTCGTCCTCGAGCTTGCGCTCTTTTTCGGACGATACGCTCAGCGTGTCTTCGAGCCCCCGCAACTCCAACCGTTTGGCGTCGATCGCCTCGGCCGGCGGCGGCGCGGCAGGCGGCGCGGCAGAATCGGGTGGCGCAGGTTCGGCTGACGCGGGCTCGGAGGGCGCGGGCGCTGCCGGCGCGGGCGCGGCCGGCGCGGTTTTCGCCGGTTCCGGCGGAAGCTCGGGACGACCGAGCCACAGCCCGCGCGGCTCTATGGAATGCGTCCGCGCGCGCGGCTGCTTCGCCTGCGCTGTCGCCGCGGCGGCGCAGGCCACAACGGCCGCGGCCGTCAAAATCCGGGCGCCGCCGCCCTTGCGTTCTCGAACCGCGCGACTCATCACAACCCGTGTTCGCGCCGGACGGCGCGCCAAATCCGTTTCTCTTATGCCGCCGTAATCTAGACCAGATTGCGGCGGAGCGCCTCAAGGATCGCCTGCGCCCGGGAGCCCGCGAAGATATCCGGCAGGCTCGCGGCGAGCTTGCGCCGCCAGTTCGGCCGCTCGCAATCCGTGCCGGGAAGATTGACCGCGATCCTTTCGCCGGCAAGATCATCGATCTGCGCCAGCGCGAGAAGCGACGGCGTCTTCGCCGCATAGGCGTGCAGCGCCGCGGCCAGCGCGTCGTCGAAGCCGCCGGCCGCGTCGAAATCGCCCAGGCCCGCGCGCCGCAGCGCCGCGACCAGCGCCCGCTTATCCGCGTCGCGCGTCGCCCATTCTTCCTCGGCCGCCTGCGCGTCGCGAAGCCCGAGCGCCAATTTCTCTTCGATGTCGGCGCCGCCCCACCAGCCGGCGAGCGTCGGCAGATCATGGGTCGAGACGCAAGCCATGGCGTTGCTCGGGTAATCCTCGGGCGGCAGAAAATCCGCGCCCGCCCGTTCGAACCACAAGACGCGATAGCTCAAGACGCCGGCTTCGTCGAGCCGCTCGCGGAATCCCCAGGGCAGCGTGCCGAGATCCTCGCCGACGACAAAACAGCCCGCCCGGTGGCTTTCCAGCGCGAGCTGGCCGAGGAGTTCGTCGAGCGGATAGGAGAGATAGGCCCCTTCCGTCGCCGTCGCGCCCGCGGGAACGACGAAGAGCCGCGCCAGCGCCATCACATGATCGATCCGCAGCGCCCCGGCATGACGCATGTTGGCGCGCAGCAGCTCGGCGAAGCCGGCGCCGCCGTCCGTCCGCCAGCGCAACGGATTTTGCGGCGGCAGGCCCCAGACCTGCCCCTCCCGGCTGAAGGCGTCCGGCGGCGCGCCGATCGAAAAGCCAGAGATCAACTCCCCCGCCCTGCTCCAGCTCTCCGCCCCGTCCGGCGCGGCGCCCACGGCGAGATCGCGGCAGAAGATCACGCCGGCCTCGCCCGCCGTTCGCGCCGCCTCGGCGAATTGTCGCGCGCATAAAAATTGCTGGAATGCCTGGAAGCGCAGCCGCGCGGCGTTCTCGCGCGCAAAGGCTTGCAGCGCGGCGGCGTCGCGGTCGCGCAGCGGCGTCGGCCAGCGCCGCCAATCGCCGCCGTGGCGCTCCGCGATCGCCTCGAAACAAACAAAGTCGAACAACGCCGCGCCGCCCTCTGCGACAAAGGCGGCGAAATCGCGCGCCGGCTCCGCGTCCTCCGGCAAGGCGGCGAAATTCTCGAAAGCGCGCTCGACCGCGCGCAACTTCAGCGCGTGAACCGCCGGATAATCGACGCTCCCAGCGGCGTTGAGCCGCGCCGCCTCCTCCTGCGAAAAATTACCGCCGACGCGCGAGACATCGAGATACAGCGGATCGAGAAAACGCCGGTCCGACGGGTAATAGGGGCTCGCCCGTGCGCGATCTTGCGCGAACAAAACATGCAGCGGATTGAGCGCCAGCACGGCGGCCCCCGCCTGCCCCGCGCGCCGGGCCGCTTCTGCGAGCGTCGAAAAATCCCCAATGCCCTGATCGCCGGCGCGCCGCAGCGCATAAAGCTGCGCCGAGAGGCCGAAGGCCCTGTCGATCGGCGGCGCGAAGCAGCGGCGCGGCGCGACGGTGATGCGGCAGGCCGCGCCGCTCTCGAGCCTTGCGACATGACGCCCGAGCGGCAGCGGCGGCAATTTTGCGACAAAGCCGGCGCAGCGGCGCCCATCGACCCCGCTCCAGGACACGGGCGTTACGCGCTGCGGCGCGATCTCGATCGTCTCGCCATTTTCCAGCACGACATGCAGAGCCCGCGGCGGCGGCGCAGAAAAACGCAGCGCAATCTCTTCGCTTTCGCGCGACAGCGCATGCGCGGGCAGCGCGCGGCGCTCGCCTTGCGCAAGATGCGCGAGACTGTCGCGCCCCTGCGCCTCGCTTGCCGCCGGCAGGCCCAGCGCATCGAGCAGCGTGACGACCGTCGCCTGCGGAACGCGATGTTCGGCGCCGTCGCCGCCCCGCCAGAGCGGCGCAATTCCAGCCGCCTCGGCAATGCGGGTCAGGAGACGCGGCGTAATTGAATCGCGGGGCGGGCGCCGCGCCGGCGCTTCGCCGAGCAGAACGACCGAGCGCGGCGGCGCTATTAATTCGCCTTCGACGACATCGCCGGCCTCTTGCGACGCCGCGTTCAGCAGAACGCGCCAGCAGAAACCCGCGCGCGGCGCAGGCGGCGCGACCCTTAACGACTCGCGGCTGCGGCAGAAAATGAGCAGCACGCCGTCCGCTCCTTCTTCCGCCGGCGCGTAAAACCTCGCAATCAGCGCCGACGCATCGGCCTGCGCCCAATCCTGGGCGGTCATTGGCGCGCCGTCGGCGCGTAACCACTCAACATCGCAAATCAGCGTTTCGTCGCACGGCCCGCCGGTAAGAAAAGCGTCCTCGCGTAAAGCGCGATGCGTCTTGCGCAGCGAAACGAGCCGCGCAGTGAAACGCATGAGATCGGCATCGCACCTGTCCCAGTCGAGCCAGCTCGTTTCATTGTCTTGCGCGTAAGCGTTATTGTTGCCGCGCTGCGTCGCGCCGAGCTCCGCGCCCATGGACAGCATCGGCGTTCCACGCGCAAACAGAAGCGTGGCCAGCAATGCGCGCATGTCGCGCGCTCTCGCGGCGTGGATCGCCGCATCGCCGCTGTCGCCTTCGACGCCATTGTTCCACGAATAATTTTCATCCGTTCCGTCGCGATTGTCCTCGCCATTCGCGGCATTGTGCTTATGCGCATGCGAGACGAGATCGCGCAGCGTAAAGCCGTCATGCGCGGTGATATAATTAATGCTGCGCGAGGGGCGCCTCTTTGCCGCAAAAAAATCGGAAGACCCGGCGAGCCGCGTCGCCAACTCGCCCACACCCACCGCATCGCCGCGCCAGAAGCGGCGCGCCGCATCGCGAAAGCGGTCGTTCCATTCGCCGAGAGCCGCTGGAAATTCTCCGAGCCTGTAGCCGCCGGGCCCGATGTCCCAAGGCTCGGCGATGAGTTTCAGCTCGCGCAGCTCCGGGTCTTGCAGCAGAGCGGCAAGAAACGGCGCCTCGGCGTCAAAACCGTTTTTGCGCCGCGCCAGCGTCGTTGCGAGATCGAAGCGAAAGCCGTCGACGCCGCCGTAACGCGCAAAGGCGCGCAGCGCGTCCAGCGCGTAACGCACGACGATGGCGCGCTCGAAATTTAAATTATTGCCGCAGCCGGCGTCATTGACATAGCTGCTTTTGTCGTCGTCGCAGAGGCGATAATAAGTCGCATTATCAAGCCCGCGCAGGCTGAGCGTTGGCCCCAATGCGTCGCTCTCGCCGGTGTGGTTGAAGACGACGTCGATGATGACTTCAATGCCTGCCGCGTGCAGCGCCGTCACAGCGCTGCGCACTTCTTCCCACCCGCCGGGGGCGAGGCGCGGATCGGGCGCCATCATCGCGACCGGATTATAGCCCCAGTAATTGACGAGACCTTGCGCAACCAACCGCCGCTCGTCGATCCAGGCGGCGCAGGGCAAAACCTCCAGCGTCGTGACGCCCAGCATTTTGAAATGCGCGATGCTGGCCGGATGAGCGAGGCCCGCGAAGGTTCCGCGCAAAGCTTCGGGGATGTGCGGGTGGCGCTTGCTGAAGCCGCGCACATGCGCTTCATAAATAATCGTGTTATCCCAAGCGTGACGCGGACGCGTCGTAACATCGGCGTGCGCCGGCTGCGTCGCAATCGCCTTAGGCACGAGCGCCGCAGTATCCGCATGCAATGAGAAAAGCGCGTCATGCACGGAGAAAGGCCGGTCGAGCGCAAGCGCATAAGGATCGACGAGCAGTTTCGCCGCGTCGAAACATTGGCCGCGCTCGGGCGCGTAAGGACCGTAAGCGCGAAAACCATAGCGTGCGCCGGCCGCGATCCCCGCAATATGCGCATGAAAAACATCGCCCGTGCGATAGGGCAGGTTTACGCGGGCGATCTCCCGGTCGTCGCCCTCGAACAGACAGAATTCGATGCGCTCCGCATGAGCAGAGAAAACCGCGACATTCGCGCCGGCGTCGTCCAGCGTCAGGCCGAGCGGCTCGGAAGCGCCTTCCGTCACGCCGCGCATTCAGCCGGCCCGCGACGAGAGCAGCTTGCGGTATAAATCCGCATAACGGCGCGCGGGCCTCTTCCAGGACACGTCCGTCTTCATGCCGTTCATTTGCAGCCGGCGCCATAGCGGCTTGTCGTCATACAAGCGTTTGGCGCGCAGCAGCGCGAGTCGCAATGCGTCGGACGTCGCTGGTGAAAATTGCACGCCGGTCGCGACGCCGGCTTGAAGCGCCATTTCATTCGCGTCAATGATCGTATCCGCAAGCCCGCCGACGCGCGAGACGACCGGAACCGCGCCGTAACGCAGCGCGTAAAGCTGCGTCAGCCCGCAAGGCTCGAAGCGCGAGGGAACTGCAAAGGCGTCAGCGCCCGCCTGTATCAGATGCGCAAGGTCTTCGTCATAGCCGATCGCAACGCCAAGAGAACCGGAAGAAACTTTCGCGGCCAACGTAAAACTTTCTTCCAGCGCTTTGTCTCCGGCGCCGAGCAGCGCAAATTGTGCGCCCTCTTCGACGAGCGCGGGCAACGCCTCCAGCAATAGATCGAGCCCCTTCTGCCAGGACAGTCGGCTGACGACGCCAATCAGAAAGCCGTTTTCATCCTCGACGAGGCGGAGACGTTGTTGCAGCGCCGATTTATTTTTGGCGCGCGTCGCAAGGGTCTTCGCGTCATAGCGCGCGGGGATTCGCGGATCGCTCGCCGGATCCCAGACACGCGTTTCGACGCCGTTCAATATGCCGCTGAGGTGATGGGCGCGCGCGCGGAGCAGTCCTTCGAGACCCATGCCGAATTCGGCCGTCGTGATTTCCTCGGCGTAGCTCGGCGACACGGTGGTGATATGGTCACAAAATTGCAGACCGGCTTTCAAATAGCCAATATCGCCATAATATTCGACGCCGTCGATGGCGAAAGATTCGTCAGGCAAGGAAAGCGCGGCGAGCAAATCTTTAGGAAATTTGCCTTGAAAGGCGATGTTGTGAAGGGTCATCACGGTTACGGGCCGCGGCGCAACGCCGTAATGTAAATAAGCAGGCGTGAGCCCAGCCTGCCAATCATGCGCGTGGACGACATCGGGCCGCCAGTTCTCCAGCGTCCCTTGTCCGACGGCGCTCGCAGCATATGCGAGCGCGGCGAAGCGAAAGGCGTTGTCGGGATAATCGGCGCCGCCTTCGCCATAGATCCCGCTGCGCGCGTAAAGATGCGGCGCATCGAGCGCAAGAAGTTCGAGCGGCCCCGCCTTGGCGGCGATCAGTCGCGCAGCGCCGCCGAACAGCTCGTTGAAATCATGCGCGAGCTTTGCGTCGCGCAGCGCCGCCATCACGCCCGGATAGCCGGGAACCATGACGCGACAGGCGACATCCTCGGCTGCGAGCGCCGCCGGCAAAGCGGCGACGACATCGGCGAGCCCGCCCGTTTTCGCAAAAGGCGCGACCTCAGACGCAACGAACAGCGCTCTAATTTGCGTCATGGCTCAGCCGATCGATCATCGGTTGGGTGATGAGACACACGCCCTGCTCGGTGCGACGAAAGCGACGCGCGTCTTCTTCCGGATCTTCGCCGACGACGAGCCCCTGCGGAATGCGCACGCCGCGGTCTACGACGACATTGACGAGGCGCGATGAGCGGCCGACATCGACATAGGGCAGAATCACGGCGTTCTCGACAGTCGCATAGCTGTTCACGCGCACGCCGGTGAACAGCAAGGTGCGCCGCAGCGTCGCGCCCGAGACGATGCAGCCGCCGGAGACGAGCGAGGACAGCGCCTGACCGCGACGGCCGACTTCGTCATGCACGAATTTCGCCGGCGGTGTGATTTCGCCATAAGTCCAGATCGGCCAGTCGTTGTCGTAAAGGTCGAGCTGCGGCACGAAGTCGGTGAGATCGATATTCGCCGCCCAATAGGCGTCGACGGTTCCGACATCGCGCCAATAAGGCTCCTGTTCCGTCGCGGAACGCACGCAAGAGCGCGAGAAGTGATGCGCGACGGCCCGCCCATTGGCGACGATGTATGGAATGATGTCCTTGCCGAAATCATGGGCCGACGCAGGGTTCGCCGCGTCGCGCCGCAATTGATCGTAAAGAAATTTCGCCTCGAAGACATAGATGCCCATGCTCGCGAGCGATTTGTCCGGCTTGCCGGGCATGGCCGGCGGTTCCTTGGGTTTTTCGAGAAAGGAGCGGATCACATCGCTTTCGTCGACGTCCATTACGCCGAACCCGGACGCTTCCGCACGTGGAACTTCGAGACAACCAACCGTCACATCGGCGCCTTGGTCGACATGCTGCTGGAGCATCAGCTCATAGTCCATTTTATAAATATGGTCGCCTGCGAGCAGCACGATATATCTTGGATCATAGCTCTCGATGATGTCGAGGTTCTGATAAACGGCGTCGGCCGTGCCGAGATACCAGTGATCCTCGGAAACGCGCTGGCTTGCCGGCAAGATATCGAAACTTTCGTTGCGCTCGGTGCGTAAGAAACTCCACCCACGCTGCAAATGCCGGATGAGGCTGTGCGCTTTGTATTGCGTCGCGACGGCGATGCGCCTGATGCCGGAGTTGAGCGCATTCGACAGCGCAAAGTCGATGATGCGAGATTTGCCGCCGAAATATACCGCCGGCTTTGCGCGCCGGTCGGTCAGTTCCAGCAATCTGGAGCCGCGCCCTCCAGCGAGCACATAGGCCATGGCGTGTCGGGCGAGCGGGGCGTGATCAGCGGACATGAGAGACCCCAGGAATCCGTGACGATTCGCTCTATTCTAACGCATTGCCCTCAAATTCGAAGAACAAAGTCGCGAGCGGCGGCAGCATGATCTCGGCGCAGGCCGGAAAGGCGCCGAAAAATTGCTCCTCGGCCACCACGCCGCCGAGATTGCCTTGTCCCGAACCGCCGTACTCCAGCGCATCGGAGTTGAGAATCTCGCGCCAGCGCCCGGGATGCGGCATGCCGAGCCGATAGGCCGAGCGCGGAACCGGCGTGAAATTGCAAGCCACCACAATCGGCGCCGCGCGATCCGCGCCATAGCGCGCAAAGGCGAAGACCGAATTATCTGAATCCTCGACGACGATCCATTGAAACCCTTCCGCCTCGCAATCGCGCGCGTGCAGCGCTTCAAAGCGACGGTAGACGTTGTTGAGATCGCGCAGATAGGCCTGCATGCCGCGATGGGGCGCGTGATTGAGCAACCACCAATCAAGCGACTCCGCAAAATTCCATTCGTGCGTTTCGCCGAATTCCTGCCCCATGAACAAAAGCTTTTTGCCCGGATGCGCCCACATGAAACCATAATAGGCGCGCGCATTGGCGAAGCGGCGCCATTCGTCTCCCGGCATTTTCGCGACGATCGCGCCCTTGCCGTGCACGACCTCATCGTGGGAGAGCGGCAGCACGAAATTTTCCGAGAACGCATAGAGCAGGCCGAAGGTGAGCTTGTCGTGCCGCCATTTGCGAAACACCGGGTCGCTCGACATATAGGCGAGCGTGTCGTTCATCCAGCCCATGTTCCATTTGAAGCCGAAGCCTAAACCGCCGTCGCTCACCGGGCGCGAGACGCCGTCCCAGGCGGTCGATTCTTCCGCGATCGTGACGACGCCGGGAAAGGCCGCATAAACGATTTCATTGAAATGTTGCAGGAAACGCACGGCGTCGCGATTGTCGTTGGACCCGTCCGGATTGGGCGTCCATTCGCCGGGTCTTCTCGAATAATCGAGGTAGAGCATCGACGCGACCGCATCGACGCGCAGACCGTCGACGTGGAACCGATCGAGCCAAAAAAGCGCATTGCTAATGAGAAAATTTGCAACTTCACGACGACCGTAATCATAGATCGCCGTATTCCAATCGGGATGAAAACCACGGCGCGGATCGGCATGCTCGTAGAGTGGGCCGCCGTCGAAATGCGCGAGTCCATGCGCGTCGGTTGGAAAATGCGCAGGGACCCAATCGAGGATGACGGAAAGCCCGGCCTCATGCGCGCGGTTCACGAAACGCTTGAACCCCTCGGGCGCGCCATGCCGCGCCGTCGGCGCAAACAGGCCGATCGGCTGATACCCCCAGGAGGCGTCGAGCGGATGCTCGCTGATCGGCAGTAGCTCGATATGGGTGAAGCCCATTTCTGAAACATAGGGAATGAGCGTCTCGGCCAACTCGTCATAGGTGAGAAAGCGGTTGTCCTCGCCGCGTCGCCAGGAGCCGAGGTGAACTTCGTAAATCGACATCGGCGTGCGGCGCGGATCGCGCGCAGCGCGCGCCGCCATATGCGCCGCGTCGCTCCACGCGAAAGGCGCGTCTTCGACGACGATCGAAGCGGTCGAAGGCCGCAGCTCTCCAGCGCGGGCGAATGGATCGGCCTTCAGCGGCTGCAAGCGACCATCACGGCCGAGAATTTCATATTTATACGAAAGCCCGGCCAAGAGCCCGGGAATGAAAATTTCCCACACGCCGCTGTCGATGCGCTTGCGCATAGGCGAACGGCGTCCGTCCCATTGGTTGAAATCGCCGACGACCGAAACACGCTGCGCATTCGGCGCCCAAACGGCGAAGAAAACGCCGCTCTCGCCGTCATGCGTCATGCAATGCGCGCCGAGCTTTTCATAGAGCTTGCGATGTTCGCCTTCGACGAAGAGATGATCGTCGAGCGCGCCGAGCACGGGCGGGAAAGCGTAAGGATCGGCAAACTCCCAGCGCGTGGCGCCGCGCGCGGCGCGCAGGCGATAGCGAAAGCGCGTGCTTGCGCCTTCCGCGAGACCCTCGAAGAAACCTTGGCCATCACGTTTGTGAAGCGTGAGAATTTCCGCGCCCTGCGGCGAAACCGCGACGACGCTCTCGGCGCCTGGGACGAAGGCGCGCAGCGCGACCCCCGCAGGAGTCTCATGCGGGCCGAGCACCGCGAAGGGATCGCCATGGCGGGCGGCGACGAGAGCGGCGATGTCTTCTTCTCTCGCGCGCCAGGCGGAATCGGTCATGAGCGCAGCTTAAACAGGGTTTTGTGACGATACGAGCACGCCGCAGGCGACGTCCCCGGCCGGTTATTTAGGTCGCGCCTTCACGTCGTCGCGACGCGCCAAATCTCCTGCGCATATTCGCGAATGGCGCGGTCCGACGAGAACCAGGCGACGCGCGCGGTGTTGAGTATGGCGGCGCGCCGCCAGGCTTTCTCATTGCGCCACAGCGCGTCCGCGCGCGCATGGGCGCTGCAATAGGCGTCGAAATCCTTGGCGACGAGGAAGTGATCGTAATAGCTCAGCGTCTCGACGAGCTGAGCGTAGCGGTAAGGATCGTCCGGCGAAAACAGGCCGGCCGCGATCGCGTCCAAAGCCGCGCGCAGACGCGGCGAGGCCGCGATCGTCGCGCGCGCGTCGATGCCTTGGGCGCGGCTCTCCTCTACTTCGCCGGCCGTCAGGCCGAAGATGCAAATATTCTCGTCTCCGACGCGTTCCTTGATCTCGACATTGGCGCCGTCGAGCGTGCCGATCGTCAGCGCGCCGTTCAGCGCAAATTTCATATTGCCGGTTCCGGACGCCTCCATACCGGCGGTGGAAATCTGCTCGGAAAGGTCAGCCGCGGGAATGATCCGCTCGGCGAGGCTGACGTTATAATTGGGCAGAAAAACCACTTTCAGCCGCCCGCGCATGTCGGGATCGGCGTTGACGACCTTCGCGACGTCATTTGTGAGTTTTATAATGAGCTTCGCCTGATGATAGCTCGCCGCCGCTTTGCCTGCGAAAATCTTGACGCGAGCAACGATGTCCCGCGCCGGCTGCGCTTTGATTTCCTGATAGAGCGCGACAGCGTGCAGAACGTTGAGAAGCTGGCGCTTGTATTCGTGAATGCGCTTGATCTGCGCGTCGAACAAAGCGCTCGGATCTATCGTCACGCCGGTCCGCTCGGCGACGAGGCGGGCGAGGCGCTCCTTGTTGACGCGCTTGGCCGCCGCGAATTTCTGCTGAAACGCTTCGTCTTCGGCGTATCTTTCAAGCTCGATCAAATGCGTCGGATCGTCGAAGACCTTTTCGCCGAGCGTTTCCGCGAGCAGCGCGGAGAGTGGCGGATTGGCCTCGAGCAGCCAGCGGCGGAAAGTCACGCCATTCGTGACATTGACGATTCGGTTCGGATAAAGCTTGTGGAAGTCTCGAAAGACAGTCTCTTTCACGAGCTTGGTGTGCAGCGCCGACACGCCGTTGACCTTGTGCGAGCCGAGAAAGGCGAGATGGCCCATGCGCACATGGCGGCCCGCGTGCTCGTCGATCAAGGACACCGAGGCGAGCAGGTCGTGATCGTGCAGGCCCCTGGCGCGCAGCGCGTCGAGATGCTGCGCATTGATGAGATAAATAATCTGCATGTGGCGCGGCAGCAGCTTCTCCATCAGCCACACCGGCCAGCTTTCCAGCGCCTCCGGCAGCAGCGTGTGATTGGTGTAGGAGAAGGTCGCCTGGGTGATCCGCCACGCCGCGTCCCATTCCACGCCATGCACATCGACGAGCAGGCGCATCAGCTCGGCGACGCCGATCGCCGGATGCGTGTCGTTGAGCTGGATCGCCACTTTGTCGGCGAGTTTCAAAATATCGCCGTTTTGCTTCATGTGGCGGCGGATGAGATCCTGGAGCGAGGCGGAGGCGAAGAAATATTCCTGCCGCAGCCGCAGCTCTTGCCCGGCCGGCGTGGCGTCGCTCGGATAGAGCACTTTCGAGATCGACTCGGCCCGCACCTGATCGGCCAGCGCGCCGACGTAATCGCCCTGGTTGAAGGCGTCGAGCCGCAGCGGATCGGGCGAGCGGGCCGACCACAGCCGCAGCGTATTGGCGTATTTGCCGCGCCAGCCGACGACCGGCGTGTCATAGGCGACGGCGACGATGGTTTCCGCGGGACGCCAGACATGCGCGAGGGCGCCGTCGGCGAGCCGCGCGCTCTCGACATGGCCGCCGAAGCCGATGTCATAGGTGATCTCGGGCCGCGCGAATTCCCAGGGCGTGCCGAAGGACAGCCAATCCTCGGGATATTCGTGCTGCCAGCCGTCGCTGATCGTCTGCTTGAACAGACCGTGGTCGTAGCGGATGCCATAGCCCATGGCGGCGATGTCGAGCGTCGCCAGACTATCCATGAAACAGGCGGCGAGCCGGCCGAGGCCGCCATTGCCGAGCGCCGCGTCCGGCTCGACTTCGCGCAGCGCCTCGAGATCGACGCCGAGCCCGGCGAGCGCCTCCCGCATCGGCGCGACGAGGCCGAGATTGGTGAGGCTGTCGATCAGCAGGCGGCCGATCAGAAACTCCAGCGACAGATAATAGACGCGGCGGCGATCCTCGCCATAATTGCGCCTGGTGCTGTCGAGCCAGGTCGCGATGATGCGGTCGCGCGTCGCGAGCGCCGTGGCGACATACCAGTCGCGCAGGCTCGCCGAAGACTCGTCCTTGCACAGCGTATAGGTGAGCCGGTCGCGCACCGCCTGGCGCAGCTCCGCCGCCTCGTCACTGTTGTTCGACGCCTTGCGCACAACTCTTAACGCCATTGTCCCCTCGTTTCCGCCGCGCCTCGGCGCGCATTGATCGCGCGACAGCTGATGGCGCCGCAGGCGCGCGAAGTCGAGGCAAGAGGCGGGCCAGACGGCGCCCTCTTTTATTTAGCGGCGAATTCCAAGTCGTCGGCGCCTCCCGGCCGGGCGCCGCGCCCGACGCCGGTGAGGCGTCCCTTGGCGACGCCCCAGCGCTCGAGAAATTTCACCACCGCCTCGGCGCGGCGCTGCGACAACGCTTGGCCCGCATCGGCGCCGGCGGCGTCGGCGAAGGCCGCGACCTCGAAGGAGACTTTGGGGCAGCGTTGCAGCAGCGTCGCGAGCCGGTCGAGCGTCGGCGCCGAAACGCGGCGGATACTGGCGCGGCCGCTGCGGAATTTGATCGGCTGCACCGCGAGCGTCGCCGAAACGGCGTCCTGACAGGCGCCGGCGGGAAGCTCGCCGGAGGCGGGCAGCGCCGAGAGCAGCGCGCGGGATTCGTCCGGCGATCGGCGCGGCGGTTGCTGCGCCGGCGTCTCGGGAGCAGGCTGCGGCGCCTGGGCTTGTTGCGCGGATTTCTCGGGGCCGGGCGCGGCCGGTTGCGCGGTCTCCGGCTTGGCCGGCGCGGCCGGGGCTCCCTCGTTCTTTGCGGCGTCGCTCTTGGCCGCGTCGCTCTTGGCGGCGTCGCTCTTGGCGGCGTCATCGCTGGCGGCGGCGGCGTCCGGCTTGCCGGCGTCGGGCGCGTCACGCTTTGCGCTTTCTGCGACCGCCGGCATTTCGCTGAGCGCGGCCGACGATACTCTGGCGACGCCGGGGAGATCGGCGAGGCCGGCCAGGAGTTGGATCGACGCCTCCTCGGCGACGACCATCACGTCACGCCCCAGAACGGCGACGTCATCCGCTTTGGCCCCGGCGCGCTCCAGCGCCGCGGTCACGTCGCGCCGCAGCTGCGCCTCCAGCGCCGGCGCGCCGAAGGAATTGGCGCCGAGCCACAGCAGCGCGAGCGGAACGACGCCATAGGCCCAGCCTTGATTGTCGCGCAGCGAGCCGCCGCGCGCCAGCGCGCCGATCATGCAGCCGGCGAGATAAAGGGCGAAGGCGGCGAGGCCGGTCTCCAGCCGCAACTGGGCGCGGCCGTCGAAAACGCCGAGCAGCTCCGCCACGACCGCGGCGCTGAAGGCGAGGCCCGCCCAAATCAGCCAGCGCGCGGGGCGGCGCTCGAACGCCTTGCCGGCATAGCCGGCGACGCCGCCCGCAAGCAGGCAGCCGAGCAGCCAGACCGCAAAGTGAGACAAGACGCCGAGCATGTAGGCCGACCTTTCGCAAATGGGACCGCCGCGGCCCGGCGACTATTCTAAACCCGCATCGGCATCAGCACATAGAGCGCCGAGGCCCCGTCGCGGTCCTGCACCAGCGTGGGCGAGCCGGGGTCGGCGAGACGGAACAGCGCCGTGTCGCTGTCGAGCTGATTGCTGATGTCCAGCAGATATTTGGCGTTGAAGCCGATATCCAGCGGCGGGCCGTCGTAATCGGCCTCGATCTCCTCGGTGGCCGAGCCCTGGTCGGGGTTCGTCACCGAAAGCACGAGGCGCCCCTCGGACAGCGCGAGCTTCACGGCGCGGCCGCGCTCGGATGAGATGGTCGAGACGCGGTCGACCGCCTTGGCGAAGGCCTCGCGCTCGACGATCAGGCGCTTGTCGTTGCCGGTCGGAATGACGCGGCTGTAATCGGGGAAAGTGCCGTCGATGAGCTTCGTCGTCAGCAGCGCGTCGCCAAAGGCGAAACGCATCTTGTTGACCGACAATTCGACCGCGACTTCCGCCGCGGCGTCCTCGATCAGCCGCTGAATCTCCAGCACCGCCTTTTTCGGCACGATGACGCCCGGCATGCCCTCGGCCCCGGCGGGGGCCGGAATTTCGAGCCGCGCCAGACGGTGCCCGTCGGTCGCCACGGCGCGCAGCATCGGCCGCCCCTCGACCTCCGCCACATGCATGAAGATGCCGTTCAGATAATAGCGCGTCTCCTCGGTCGAGATGGCGAATTGCGTCTTCTCGATCAGGCGCTTCAAATCCGCGGCCGAGAGCGTGAAACTGTGGCTGAAGTCGCCCGAGGTCACGTCCGGGAAGTCGCTTTCCGGCAATGTCTGAAGGTTGAAGCGCGAGCGGCCCGAGCGCAGCGTGAGTTGGCCCTGCTCGCCGGTCGTCTCCAGCGAGGTCTGCGCCCCTTCCGGCAGTTTGCGCACAATGTCGTAGAGCGTGTGGGCCGGCAGCGTCGTCGCGCCGGCCTGGGCGACGTCAGCCGGGGCCTTCTCGGTGATTTCCAGCTCCAGATCGGTCGCCTTCAGCAGCAACGTCCCGTCGCGGGCGTCGAGCAGCACATTGGCCAGGATCGGAATGGTCGTGCGCCGCTCGACGACTCTGTGAACATGGCCGAGCGCCCGCAGCAGCGCCGCTCTCTCGATCGTGACCTTCATGGCGTGTCCGGTGCTCTTTTTATTTCCCGCCCGGGGCGGGGCGTTCTTTATGCCTGCGATGCGGGGCGCGACTTTGCCGCGGCCCGGCCCCAAGCGCAAGAGCGCCTCCCCAATTTATCGCCTGCGCGCCGCCCGCCGCCCACCCCGCGGCGGGACGGGAGCGGAACAAACTCTGGCCCTTTGGCGCTGTCTGGTGTAGGCAAGCCGCCAGTATGGAAGGAAGACTATGAGCGAGAACCCGGAAGGCGAAGGCAAGGAAAAACGCGGTTTCTTCGCCCGCCTGTTCGGCGGCAAGGAGGAGGCGCAGCCCGCGCCCGTCGGGGAAGTCGGCGAAGAGGGCGCCGAGGCCGAGCCCGCTCCGCCGAAGAAAAGCTGGCGCGAGCGGCTATTCGGCGGCCTCTTTCGCTCGTCGCAGGCGATCGCCAAGGGCATCGCCGAGATCCTCACCAAGCGCAAGCTCGACACCTTGACGCTGGACGAGCTGGAAGACGTGCTGGTGCGCGCCGATTTGGGCGTGAACACCGCCCAGCGCATCACCAAGGCGGTCGGCGCGGCGCGCTACGACCGCGACATAGAACCCGAGGAAATCCGCGCCATTCTCGCCCGCGAGGTCGAGAAAGTGCTGGAGCCGGTCGCGGTCCCCTTCGAGATCGACGCCACCAAGCGGCCCTTCGTCGTGCTGGTCGTCGGCGTCAACGGCTCCGGCAAAACCACGACCATCGCCAAGCTTGCTGCGAAATGGACGAGCGAGCGCAAAAAGGTCGTGCTCGGCGCCGGCGACACGTTTCGCGCCGCGGCGGTCGAGCAGCTCCATGTCTGGGGCGAGCGCCTCGGCGCCGACGTCGTCTCCGGCAAGGAGGGCGCGGACGCCGCCGGCCTCGCCTTCGACGCGATTCAAAAGGCGCGCGCCCGGGACGCCGACGTGCTGCTGATGGACACGGCCGGGCGCCTGCAAAACCGCGCCGAGCTGATGGCGGAACTCGAAAAAATCATTCGCGTGATGAAGAAGGCCGACCCGGAAGCGCCGCATGCGGTTCTGCTGGTGCTGGATGCGACCGTCGGCCAGAACGCCATCATGCAGGTCGACGCCTTCGGCAAGACCGCCGGCGTCACCGGCCTCGTGATGACCAAGCTCGACGGCACCGCCCGCGGCGGCATTCTCGTCGCTATCGCCGAGAAATTCGGCCTGCCGATCCACTTCGTCGGCGTCGGCGAGAGCGCCGCCGACCTTGAAGCCTTCGCCGCCCGCGATTTCGCCCGCGCCATCGCCGGGCTCGAACCCGAAGAAGACGAGAACGACGAATGACCGAGGACGCCGCCGCCGGCGAAAAGAAGAAGAAGCGCCTCAACCCGTTGCTGAAATTCGCGCTGGAGCTCGGACCGCTCGTCCTCTTCTTCCTCGTCAATCAAAAGCTCGGGATTTTCGCCGCAACCGGCGTGCTGATGGCGAGCGTGCTGGTCACGCTCGGCGTCTCCTATGCGATGACGCGGCACCTCCCCGCCATGCCGGTCGTCACCGCCGTGCTGGTGCTGGTCTTCGGCTCGCTGACCTTTTTTCTGCAGGACGAGACCTTCATCAAGCTGAAGGTGACGATCCTTTACGCCATGTTCGGCTGCGCGCTGATCGGGGCGCTCTATTTCGACAAGCTGCTGCTGCCGATCGTCTTCGACGCCGCGATCCACATGGACGACGCCGGCTGGCGCAAGCTCACCTGGCGCTGGGGCTTCTTCTTCTTCGGCCTCGCCGGCCTGAATGAAGTGCTGCGCCGCGCTTTGACCACCGACGCCTGGGTGAATTTCAAGGTCTTCGGCATCGTCTCGCTGACCTTCCTGTTCATGCTGACGCAAATGCCGATGATCATGCGGCATGAGATCAAGCCGGAGGAGGAAGACCCGGACGCGCATTTTTGAGCCTATAAAAGCGCGCCTGGGAAAGGGCGCGCCTGAAGGCGCGCGCTCCGGACGCGCCTTGTGGACCGCGCCCCTCCCTCAATAAGTCTTGGCGAGATATTCGGCGATCATCTTCGCGTCCTCCTGCGAGATCGGCGCGCCGAATTTGATCATCTTGGCGACCTCGGCCTCCCAGAATTTCGCGCCCATATGCGGCGGCTGCGTCGTCACATAATCGGCCGAATGGCAGGAGAGGCAATTGTTCTGCGCCGCCTCGACGCCCGGTCCGGGTTTGAGCGCGGCGGTCTCCTCGGGAAGCGGATAGGTTTTCGGCTCGGCGTCCGCAGGCCCGCCGGCGAGCAAGGCCATTGTTGCGAGGAGCGCGGCGAGGCGCCGCACGGCTCTGGATCGCTTCGCTCTGCTCGCGATGACGGCCATGGTCCTCCCCTCACTGCGCGACGACGCGCACCGTCTCGACGGCGTTGCGCATATAGCCCATCGGATTCCACAGCGGCGCCATGGGTTGCGACTGGCCGATGCGGTTGAGCGCGCAGACCATCAGCTCATGCGCGCCGGGCGGCAGGTGTAGCGCCAGGCGCCAAGTGCGGAAGGAATAGCGGCCGAAGTCAGGGCCAAGCTGCGCCTCTTTCCAACTCTGGCCGCCGTCGGCGGACACAAGCGCCGCCGTCACGCCATAGCCGCCGTCGAAGGCGAAGCCGCGCACCAGCGTCTCGGCCCGCGCCTTCACCGCGGCGCCATCGGCGGGATGGGTGATGAAGGAGCGCACATCGAGCCGCTTGATCGGCGTCGTCGCCTTCGCCGCCTCGCCCGGCTCCGTGCAGGCGCAGGCGGTGTCGGGGACGCGATAGGCGGTCTTCATCCAAAAACCGTCGAAAATATCCTCGTCGACGCGGATTTCGTTCAGATGCTTGACCCAATAAGTCCCGTAATAGCCCGGAACGACGAGCCGCAGCGGATAGCCGTTGAGCCAGGGCAAGTCTTCGCCGTTCATCGCATAGGCGAGCATCACCTCGCCGTCGCGGGCGTGGTCGATGTCGAGCGCCTTGAGGAAATCCGGCGTTTCTGACAGGACCGGCCGGTCGAGCCCGTTGAAGACGACCTGTTTCGCGCCCGCCTGCGCGCCCGCCTTGTCGAGCACCGCCTTCAGCGGGACGCCGCGCCAGCGGGCGTTGCCCATCGCGCCATTGCCGAGCTGCCCGCCGCCGACGCGCGGCGCAAAAAAGCCGCGGCTGTTGCCGGAACATTGGTTAACCGCGACAATTTCGACCGGCTCGAAAGCGGTCTTCAGCTCCTGCAAGGACAGCGACAGAGGCCGCGCCACCTTGCCGCGCACCTCCAGCCGGAAGGCGTCCGGGTCGATCGACAGTGGAATATCGGCGAGGTGATAACGGACGAAGAAGGCGTCGTTCGGCGTGATTGCGCCCGCGTCGAAGACGCTGAACGGCGTCTCCAACTGCGGCGGCCGGGTCGTCAGCCGAATGAGCGGCCGCTTGCCCGGATAGGCGACGAGCGGCCGCGTCCCATTGGCGAAGGGAAGTTCGACGGTCTCCTGCGCAAAGGCGGGCGGCGCGAAGAGGGAGGCTGCGAGGGAGCCGGCGGTTCGGAGCAGGGTTCGACGATCCATCATGGCCCCTGCTCCGCTTCGTTTCACATCCCGCCGAGATGTTCGGCGACGGTAAAAATATCCTTGTCGCCGCGCCCGCACATGTTCATCACCATCAGATGATCGCGCGGCTTCTGCG
>JAWOLK010000022.1:0-5929 GCA_033853615.1 Beijerinckiaceae bacterium
GTTTCCGCCGCGACCTGCCGCAGGAGGGCCGGCCGCTCGAGGAGACGCTCGCGGACTTCGAGCGCTACATAAAACCGTACGCCACCGGCAACACCCATCCGATGTTCATGGGCTGGGTGCAGGGCGCCGGAACGCCGGTCGGCATGGTGGCGGAGATGCTCGCCGCCGGGCTCAACGCCAATTGCGGCGGGCGCAATCACATCGCCATCGACGTCGAACGCCAGATCGCGCTGTGGATGGCGCAGGCCTTCGGCTTTCCGGAAGACGCCTCCGGCATTTTCGTCACCGGCGCGTCGATGGCCAATTTCCTCTCGCTGCTCGTCGCGCGCGACAACGCCGCCGGGCTGCGCAATGTGCGGCTCAACGGGCTCTGCGGGCTCGGGGCGACGCTCACCGCCTACGCCTCGCGCGAGGTGCACAATTGCGTGCGGCAGGCGATGGAGCTCGCCGGCCTCGGCGCGCGGCATCTGCGGCTCATCTCCTCCGACGAAAGGCGGCGGATGAATGTCACCGAGCTGCGCCACGCCATCGCCGCCGACCGCGCCGCGGGCTTCAACCCCTTCTTGATCGTCGGCACGGCCGGCACTGTGGACACGGGCGCCATCGACCGGCTGGACCGGCTCGCCGACATCGCCCATTCCGAAGATATGTGGTTCCACATCGACGGCGCTTTCGGCGCGCTCGCCGCGCTCTCGGACGAGTTGAAACCGCTGGTGAAGGGTCTGGAGCGGGCCGATTCGATCGCCTTCGATTTCCACAAATGGCTGCATGTGCCCTATGACGCGGGGTTCTTCCTCGTCCGCGACCCCGTCGCGCACAGAAAAACCTTCGCCGCCGACGCCGCCTATCTGTCGCGCGCGCCGCGCGGGCTCGCGGCCGGGGAGACCTGGCCCTGCGACCTCGGCGCCGATCTCTCGCGCGGCTTTCGGGCGCTGAAAACCTGGTTCACCATCGAGACTTTCGGAACGAAGCTGCTCGGCCAGTGCATGGAGCAGACCTGTCGCATGGCGCGTAAGCTGGAGGGGCTGATCGAAGCCTCGCCGAATTTCTTCATGCGCGCGCCGGTGACGCTGAACATCGTCTGTTTCGGCGTCGCCGACGACGCGGACGGGGCGCTCGCCCGCGAGATCGTCATGGAGCTGCACGAGCGCGGCGAGGCGGCGCCGTCGCTGACCATCCTCGACGGCGTGCCGGCGATTCGCGCGGCGATCATCAACCACCGCACGCATGAGGAAGATATCGACGCCTTCATGCGCTATCTGGAGGCGGCCGCCGCCCGCGCCCGCAAAGAGCCGCATCTCGCGGCGCTGCCCGAGGCCCCGCGCGGACCCGGCCGGTCGCGGCTGTCGCAGGATTAACGCCGCGCGCCGACGTCCACGAGGGCAGGGCTCACGCCGCGCCCCGTTTTCGGGCGCACAAGACAATGCTCTTTGGATTAGCGAGCAGCGCGGCCCAAAAATCCTCTCCCTTATCCGCAACGCCCTCCGGGGAAACGGCGAAAGGAAACCAGCCTATCTCATCGTAGCCGCAACGCTGCATCGCCGTCTCATAAGAAGCGCGGTCCCACTGCGTGAATTCAATCGAAAACTCGGGGGCGAGGAAGTCCATTCGCACGCGCAGATTGGCGGGCCGCTTTTCGATCGCATGCAACAGGAAATCATATTTCGCCGTGTCGCCGCGGCCGTTGACGAAATCGGGGTTGGGAACGACCGCGACCAGTCTTCCGCCATCTTTCAAATTGGCCGCCACGGTTGCGAACATGTTCTCGAGCGTCGCGAGATCGTCCGCGTAGTTGAATAAAAACGCCGCCGTCGCAATTTCGAAGCTCCCGAACACCGATGGGCGGGAGGCGTCTCCTACGACATAAGCGATTTGGCGTGGATTGCGCTTTTCCTCGATGCGCGCGGCCTCGATCATTGCAGCGGAGAGGTCGACGCCGAGAACCTCGCCTGCGCCGAGGTCTTTGACGAGCCGCGTGTAATGGCCGGCGCCACATGCGAAATCTATGACGCTTCGGCCGACGACGTCTCCCAGGGCCGCTGTAACCGAAGGCGCCTCGAGAAAGCGCGTTACCGGATCTTTTCTGGCCTCGACATAGTGAAATGCAAGGGATTCATATTGATTGGTCACGGCGCTTCTCCTATTGCGAAGAGCGAGGCGCTGATTGGAAAAACAAATTTGCAGCCTGATGTTAGCGGATAGGCTCCGGACACGATAGCGCAGGACTTTCAGTCAGTCCCAATAGGGCTGCGGACGAAACCTTTCCGCAAGATAATCCACAAAGGCGCGCACTTTCGGCGACAGATGGCCGCCGTGCGGATAGATGGCGTAAAGCGCCAAATCCTGCGGCGTGAATTTCTCCAAGACGGAGACCAGTCGGCCGTCGCGGATGTCGGGGCCGGTGATGAAGGTCGGCAGATTGACGACGCCCGCGCCTTTCAATGCGGCGGCGCGCAAGGCGTCGCCGTTGTTGGCGGTCAGCCTGCCTTTGACCTCGATGTTCCAGCTCTTGCCGCCGCGGCCGATGAATCTCCAGGCGCTCGTCGGCGCATTGCTGTAGCACAAGCAATTGTGGAGCTTCAGATCCTCGGGCGTGGCGGGGACGGGGCGCGTCTCGAAATACGCGGGGCTCCCGCAGATGGCGCGACGGATCGGCGCCAGCTTTTTTGCGACGAGGCTCGAGTCTTCCATGATCCCGATCCTGACCGCGAGGTCGAACCCTTCCTCGACGAGATCGACGAAGCGATCGTTCAGGCTGAGATCGACGGTCAGATCGGGAAAGCGCTCAAGGAAATCGTGCAGCGCCGGCGCGAGATGGAGAAAACCGAAACTCATCGGCGCGCTGACCCGCAAGCGTCCCCGCGGCGCAGCCTGCAGCTGGCTGATTGCGCTGTCGGCTTCCTGAAGATCCTGCAAAATCCGGCTGCCGCGTTCGAAATAGCTTTCCCCGGCTTCGGTCAGCGTCAAGGACCGGGTCGTGCGATGAAAGAGGCGCGCGCCGAGCTGCGCCTCCAACTGGCCGACCAATCGGCTGACGGCCGATTTAGTGGCGCCCAGCTTCGCGGCGGCGGCCGTGAACGACCGGGCTTCGGCGACAGCGACAAAAGCCTCGATTGCGGCGAACCGATCCATTGTTGCGTCTCCGACAACAGACTGTGCCTTTTATCGTGGATTGTTGCGAGGCTGCGCGCAAGATAGTTTCCCAATCATCCACTCCGCCGAAAAAACTTTCGAAAGGACAAGACCTTGGCCTATACCGAAGCGACTTCTCCAGCCTTTTCGCCCGCCTCTGCGGGCGCCCTCGAATCCCTCGCCGATGTCATGGTGCGCGTCGCCGCCGGGCTTCTTCTCATGCCGCATGGCGCGCAAAAGCTGTTCGGCTGGTTCGGCGGCTATGGCCTGGACGCCACGGGGCAATTCTTCGCCGCAAAGCTCGGCCTTCCGCCGGCTTTCGCCCTTGCCGCCGGCCTGATCGAATTTTTCGGCGGGCTCATGCTGGCGCTGGGGCTGTTCTCCCGCCCCGTCGCGGCGCTCATTGTCGCCCTGATGGCCGTCGCCCTGTTCCGCGTGCATCTGTCGTCCGGCTTCTTCTGGACGTCCGGCGGATATGAATATCCCCTGCTTTGGGGGATCGTCGCGCTTTCCTACGTCTTGCGCGGCGGCGGGCGTTATTCGCTCGACGCCGTCATCAAAGCGGCGCGCGCTCGCTGACGCCTTGTGGCGCGAGACCAGCAACGACGGGGCGCGACCAGCGCCTCGCCAGCCAAGGAGCAAAGACATGCCGATTTTCATCAGGCGGTCCGGCGACCGCGGCCAGACGAACTATGGCTGGCTCAGCAGTCTCCATAGTTTCTCCTTCGGGGACTACTTCGATCAAAGACACATGGGCTTTGGCCCGCTGCGCGTCATCAACGAGGACCGCGTCGCGCCGGGAGCAGGGTTTCCGTCTCACGGCCATAGAAACATGGAGATTATCTCTTACGTCGTCAGCGGGCGACTCACGCATGAGGACGGACTTGGAAATGTCTGCGTGCTCATGCCGGGAGACGTGCAGGCGATGTCCGCTGGAAGCGGCGTCATGCACAGCGAGAACAACCGCTCAGACCGGGAAACAGCGCATTTTCTGCAAATCTGGATCGCGCCTGAAGCGCCGGGCGGCGCATCACGCTACGACCAGAAGTCGTTTCCCGCTGCTGCAAAGGAGAACAGGTTGCGGCTTCTCGTGTCCCGGGACGGACGCGAAGGCTCCCTGACCATCCGCCAGGACGCGGATGTATATGCGGCGGTGCTCGGCGCCTTCGAGCGCGTTTCCTTTCCCTTGCGTCCATCGCGGAAAATCTGGGTCCAGCTCGTGCGGGGCCGCCTGCAGGTCAACGGCGTTCAGGCTGAAACAGGCGATGGGCTCGCAATTGCCTCGGAGGACGCGGTGTTGATCCGATCGCAGGCGGAGGAATCGGAATTTCTCCTGTTCGATTTGCCGTGAGGGCGTCGAGTGGTTCTTGCAGGCGAGCGACGACGGCGGCGAATTGACGAGTTCAGCCGCCGGCATAGATACGACGGCAGTTCAAGTTCAATAGCTCGCGCGTTCGCCTTCGCGTTTTGCTGACTTCTCTTCAATTTGGCGCCGATTATTGGGGGCTCGTTCATGAATGCGCTCGACAGGGTTGCGGCATTCTCCCCGCACATCTCCACCTATCAATGGCGCCCGATTGCAGCCGCGGCGCTCGACGGCTGGAGTCGCCGGCTCATGTCGACGCCGGCCTCCTTCGTGCAATATCCTTATTGGAACGAGCCCTACCGCCGGCTCGGCTTCTCGCCGGTCTATCTTGCTTGCTACAGAGAGGGCGCGCCTTGCGCCTATGTCGCGCTGCTGCGGCTCGGGCCGCCGGGATTCCGCTTCGGGCTGATCAACGCCGGGCCGGTCGCATTGCGCGGGGAATGCGTCGAGCCGGACGCGCTGCGGGCGCTCAGCGCCTGGGCGCGGCGCCACTCTTACGTCTTCCTGCGCATCAAGCCGCAGGACGCGCAGGCGGCGCAGGCGCTCGCATCGGCGCAGGCGCAGAGCGAAAATCCTTTCCCCTTTTACGGCGGCTATGATTCCGGCGTGCTGCTCGTCGATCTTACGCCTTCCGAGGCGGAGATCCTCGGCTCCTTCCAGCAAATCGCCCGACGCAATATTCGCGCGGCGGAGAAGGTCGGCTACGAGATTCGCGCCAGCCGGTCGCCGCAGGAGTTCGCCGACGCCTGGCCGTTGTTCGAATCGGTGTGGCGGCGCAAAGGGGTCGATCACGACCGGCCCCGCGCCGTCTGGGAGGAGACGATCCGCGCCGCCGGCGACTGCGCGCGCCTCTACACCGCCCATCTCGACGGCCGGCTGATCGAAGCGATCCTGATTTTCCGCGACGGCGCCACCGCCGATTACCATCTCGGCGCGCTCGATGTGACGGCGCTCGGGGACCGCGCCAGCCCAAGTTGCCTGTTGCATTGGCGGGCGATGCTCGAGGCCCGCGCCGCCGGCTGCCGCTGGTATAACCTCGGCTGGAAGGACTCCGAGGACGATCCGGTCTATGTCTTCAAACGCAAATTCCGGCCATTGGAGCGGCCGACGCCGGCGCCGCTGACGCTCGCGACCGACCCGCTGCGCTATGCGCTCTGGTCGCGGGTCGGCCTGCCTTTGCTGTTGCGGCTCTGGCCGCGGCTGCGGTCGCTGCTGCTGCGCTTCGTCAATGCGCGCCGAGACGAGCGTTTTCCGCCGAAGCCGGAGCCGGTTCCGCGGCAAGAAATTCGCGAGAAACAAGAGACCTAGAGCCCCCGGTCCGAGGTAATCGGACCGGGAGAGGCTCTGAGCGCCGCCTGCGCCGGGCGGGCGTCGGATCGCGGCTGGACCTCGGCCAGCGTCGTCGCCGCCCGCAGGAAGCGCGCCGGGTCG
>JAWOLK010000023.1:0-6977 GCA_033853615.1 Beijerinckiaceae bacterium
GGACGTCACAGCTCGCGAAAGCGGCGCCGCTCATGGACGCGAAAATGGCGGCGGCCGTGACGATGGCGGAAATCTTCATCTGGTCGTTCCCTCTCTGTCATATGACAGCGCCCTGACATGTTCTTGATCGGACGCTCACCGGGCTCGAGCAATTAACTCAAGCCACAGCGGCGCGCACCGTGTCCCATAAACATATCCGAGTCAATCGCCGCCCCCGCCCTGATTTATGGCGCCAGGGCGGGGCGCCTTTGTTTGAGGCTAATGCGCGAGCTGGCGCAGGACATAGGGCAGGATGCCGCCGTTCCTGAAATATTCGAGCTCGTCCAGCGTATCTATGCGCGCGAGAAGCGGGACTTTCTTCACCGCGCCGTCGGCGAAAGCAATCTCGGCTTCCAGCGTCTGGCGCGGCGCGAGATCGTCGAGGCCGTTGATCGTCACCGTCTCGGAGCCGTCGAGGCCGAGCGAGGCCCAGCTCGTCCCGGGCTCGAAGGTCAAGGGCAGCACGCCCATGCCGACGAGATTGGAGCGGTGGATGCGCTCGAAGCTCTGCGCGATCACAGCGCGCACGCCGAGCAGCGCCGTGCCCTTCGCCGCCCAGTCGCGCGAGGAGCCATTGCCATATTCGGCGCCGGCGAAGACGACGAGCGGCGCGCCCTCCTGCGCATATTTCATCGCCGCGTCATAGATCGAGAGCGTCTCGCCGCCCGGATAATGCTTGGTCATGCCGCCCTCGGGCACGACGCCGTTTTCGTCCTTCATCATGAAGTTCTTGATGCGGATATTGGCGAAAGTGCCGCGCATCATGACTTCGTGATTGCCGCGCCGCGTGCCGTACTGGTTGAAGTCGGCGGGCGCGACGCCGCGCTCCTGCAACCATTTGCCGGCCGGCGACGCCGCCTTGATCGAGCCCGCCGGGGAAATATGGTCGGTGGTGATCTTGTCGCCAAAGAGCGCAAGCACGCGCGCCTTCTCGATGTTCTCGATCGGCTTCGGCGTCTTGGTCAGGCCGGCGAAATAGGGCGGGTTGCGGACATAGGTCGAGTCGTCGTCCCAGCCGTAGGTTTCCTCTTCCGGCGTCTTCACCTTGCGCCAATGCGCGTCGCCGTCGAAGACATGCCCATAGGCGTCCTTGAACATGGCGCGCGTGACATTGCGGCGGATGACCTTGGCGATCTCCTCGTTCGAGGGCCAAATGTCCTTGAGATAAACGGGGTTGCCCTTCTTGTCGGAGCCGAGCGGCTCGCTCGCAAGGTCGATGTTCACCGTGCCCGCGAGCGCATAGGCGACGACCAGCGGCGGCGAGGCGAGATAATTCGCCTGCACGTCCGGGTTCACCCGGCCCTCGAAATTGCGGTTGCCGGAGAGGACCGAGGCCGCGACGAGATCATGCGCGTTGACCGTCTTCGACACTTCGGCCGGCAGCGGACCCGAATTGCCGATGCAGGTGGTGCAGCCGAAGCCGACGAGGTTGAAGCCGAGCTTGTCGAGCGGCTTCTGCAGATCGGCCCGCTCCAGATATTGCGCCACCACTTGGCTCCCCGGCGCGAGGGAGGTCTTCACCCAGGGCTTGACCTTCAGCCCGCGCTCGACAGCGTTCTGGGCGAGGAGCCCGGCGCCGATCAGCACGCTCGGATTGGAGGTGTTGGTGCAGGAGGTGATGGCGGCGATGACCACATCGCCATGGCCGAGATCATAGTCCGCCCCCTCGACCGGGAAACGGGCGCCGAGGCCGTCCTTTTTATATTCCGAGGCCAGCGCCGCCTGAAACGTCTTGCCCATGTCTTCGAGCGCGACGCGGCCCTCGGGGCGCTTCGGCCCGGCGAGCGAGGGGACGACGCTTGCAAGGTCCAGCTCGATCGTGTCGGTGAATTCCGGCTCCTCGGACCGGCTGGTGCGCAGCATCCCCTGGGCCTCTGCGTATTTTTCAACGAGCGCGACGCGCGAGGGGCTGCGGCCCGAAGTTTTCAGATAGGCGAGCGTCTCCTCGTCGATCGGGAAGAAACCGCAGGTCGCGCCATATTCCGGCGCCATATTGGCGATGGTGGCGCGGTCGGCGAGCGCGAGATGGTCGAGGCCGGGGCCGAAGAATTCGACGAATTTGCCGACGACGCCCTTCTTGCGCAACATCTGGGTAATGGTCAGCACCACGTCGGTGGCGGTGACGCCTTCCCGCGGCGCGCCGGCGAGGCGGAAGCCGATCACCTCCGGCGCCAGCATCGACAGCGGCTGGCCGAGCATCGCCGCCTCGGCCTCGATGCCGCCGACGCCCCAGCCGAGCACGGCGAGGCCGTTGACCATCGTGGTGTGCGAATCGGTGCCGACCAGCGTGTCGGGATAGGCGGTCTCGATGGTGACGGTCTCGCCGCGCACCTTCTTCTTTTCCTTCTTCGTCCAGACGGTCTGGGCGAGATATTCCAGGTTCACCTGATGGCAGATGCCCGAGCCCGGCGGGACGACGCGGAAATTGTCGAAGGCGGACTGGCCCCATTTCAGGAAGCGGTAGCGCTCGCCGTTGCGCTGATATTCGAGATCGACGTTCTGCTTGAAGGCGCGCCCCGTGCCGAAATGATCGACGATCACCGAATGGTCGATGACGAGATCGACCGGCACCAGCGGATTGATCTGCTGCGCGTCGCCGCCGAGCGCCACCATGGCGTCGCGCATCGCCGCAAGATCGACGACGGCCGGCACGCCGGTGAAATCCTGCATCAAGACGCGCGCCGGGCGGAAGGCGATCTCGCGTTCGGTCTTGCCCTTCTCGGTGAGCCATTTGGCGAAGGCGAGGATATGCTCCTTCGTCACCGTGCGGCCGTCTTCGTTCCGCAGCAGATTTTCGAGCACGACTTTCAGCGAATAGGGCAGGCGGGAAACGCCCTCGAGGCCGTTCTTTTCCGCGGCTTTCAGCGAATAGTAGTGATAGGTCTTGGCTCCCACGACGAGTTTCTTGCGGGCCTTGAAGCTGTCGAGGGAGGTCATAAGCGTCTTCCTTGAAAGGCGGTGGGTCGTGTGTTTCCTAGAGAGTTCCGTGCCCCAAAAGTCAAGAGCGTCAACGCGCGTCGACGTTCGGTAGACGTTCGCGGCTTGCGCCCGCGCCGCGCCGGACTATAGTCGCGCGCGAATTTGGACCCGACCCTGAGCCAGATATGACCCGCCAGAAAAAAGACATCAAACGCGTCGTCCTCGCCTATTCCGGCGGCCTCGACACCTCCATCATCCTCAAATGGCTGCAAACGACCTATGGCGCGGAGGTCATCACCTTCACCGCCGATCTCGGGCAGGGCGAGGAGCTGGAGCCGGCGCGCAAAAAGGCGGAGCTGCTCGGGGTGAAGCCCGAGAACATCTTCATTGAAGATCTGCGCGAAGAATTCGTGCGCGATTACGTCTTCCCGATGTTTCGCGCCAACGCCCAATATGAGGGGCTTTATCTGCTCGGCACCTCGATCGCGCGGCCCTTGATCGCCAAGAAACAGATTGAAATTGCACGCAAGATGGGCGCCGACGCGGTCTGCCACGGCGCGACCGGCAAGGGCAACGATCAGGTGCGCTTCGAGCTTGGATATTACGCGCTGGAGCCGGACATCACCGTCATCGCCCCCTGGCGCGAATGGGACTTCGCCTCGCGCGGCGATCTCATCGCCTTCGCCGAGGCCAATCAGATCCCGATCGCCAAGGACAAGCGCGGCGAGGCTCCCTTCTCCACCGACGCCAATCTTCTGCACACCTCTTCCGAGGGCAAGGTGCTGGAAGACCCGGCGCAGGAGACGCCGGATTACGTCTATTCGCGCACCGGCAATCCCGAGGACGCGCCGGATGCGCCGCAGTACGTCACGATAGACTTCGAGAAGGGCGATCCGGTCGCCGTCGACGGCGCAAGACTCTCGCCGGCCTCGCTGCTCGCAAAGCTCAACGAACTCGGCAGGCTGCACGGCGTCGGCCGGCTCGATCTCGTCGAGAACCGTTTCGTCGGCATGAAGTCGCGCGGCATGTATGAGACGCCCGGCGGCGCGATTCTGCTCGTCGCCCATCGCGGGATCGAGAGCCTGACGCTCGACCGCGGCGCCGCGCATCTCAAGGACGAGCTGATGCCGCGTTACGCCGAACTGATCTACAACGGCTTCTGGTTCTCGCCGGAGCGCGAGATGCTCCAGGCGGCGATCGACAAGAGCCAGGAGCTGGTGACGGGTCGTGTGCGCATAAAACTCTACAAGGGCAGCGCGACGCTCGTTGGCCGCGAGAGCCCCTATTCGCTCTATGATCAAGACCTCGTGACCTTCGAAGAAGGCGCGGTCGCCTATGACCACCGCGACGCCGAGGGCTTCATCAAGCTCAACGCGCTGCGCCTGCGCACGCTGGCCAAGCGCAAGCAGAGGGGCTGAGCGCAAGCAGCGGCCGGGGGCCCCGGCCGGACGATCGCCCGCCTTTTGCCGGGCGGGCGCCTTCAAGCCGCCCATAAAGGCGAGAATATGGACCTGTCGGGATGCGCAACTTCGGCGGCGTCATGGTCAAGTCTATTCTCGCAGTTATGCTTGCGGCGCTGGTCGCGCTGGGCGGCGCCGGCGCGGCGCTGTACATCTATAATCGGCCGACGGTGCTGCGGGTCGCCGCGCCGCAGTCGGCCGAGGACATGCGGCTGATCACCGCCGCCGGCCACGTCTTCGCCGATCAGCACGAATCGATCCGCCTGCGGCTGACGCCGGTGGCCGACGCCGTCGCCAGCGCCGCGGCGCTCGAATCCGGCGCGGTCGATCTCGCCGTGTTGCGCGGCGATGTGCTGATGCCGCCGAGCGCCCAGGCGCTCGTGATCCTGCACCGCAATGCGGCGCTGCTCGTCGCTCCCGGCGGCTCCAAGCTGCGCAAGGTCTCCGACCTGCGCGGCAAGCGCATCGGCGTGACGCGCGACTCCGCCGGCGTCGACGCCAACAGCCGGCTGCTCGAAACCATTCTGACGCAATATGACGTGCCGCTGAAAAGCGTGACGCTGACGCCGCTCGCGGCCGCCGAGGTGCGGCAGGCGATCGAGGCCGGCCGGGTGGACGCCGTCTTCGCCGCCGGGGCGCCGCAGCGCAGCCTCACCAATGACGTCGTCGGCGCCGTCGCCGAGGCGACCGGCAAGCCGCCGGTCTTTCTGCCGATCACCGAGGCGAAGGCGATCGCGAAGCGCGCCCCCGCGCTGGAGCCGACGGAAATCCTGCAAGGCGCCTTCGGCGGCGATCCGCCGCGCCCGGCCGCCTCCACCGACAGCGTCAGCGTCAGCGTCGTGCTCGCCGCCCGCAATTCGCTGAAAGACACGCTCGCCGGCGAGGTGACGCGGCTGTTCTTCACCCATCGCGCCGCAATTGCGCTGATGGCGCCGCTCGCCAACAGCATAGAGGCGCCCTCCACCGACAAGGGCGCCGCGCTGCCGGTGCATCAGGGCGCCGCCGACTATCTCGACGGCAACGAGCACAGCTTCTTCGATAAATACAGCGATTTCATCTATATCGGCGCGATGTTGCTGTCGCTCGTCGGCTCCGCCGCGGCGGCGATCGCAAGCCGCCTCAACTTCGGCGCGCAGCAGCACACCGAGCGCATGGTCGAGAGGCTGCTGGAAATTCTGAAAATCGCCCGGACGATCGAATCGCCGGCGGAGCTGGACGCGCTGGAGCAGGAGACGCACGACCTGCTGCTCGCAGCGCTCGCCGACCGAAAATTGCGCAGCGGCGAGCCGCACAGCCTGCATCTCGTGACGCTGGCGCTGGATCAGGCGCGCCGGGCGATCATGGAGCGGCGCCGGCAGCTCAAGACCGGCGGCGCCGTGGTCGCCTTCGCGCCGCCGCGCGGGCGGACAGCCGAGTAGCGCTTAGGAAGGCCCAAGGCCGGGAATCCGCGGCTATGTGGCGTAAAAGCCACAGGCGGATTTTTTCAAGCACAGCAAGAGCGCGCGCCTGTCTCGGCAGCGGCGACCGACTCTTTCGCCAAACTATCGCATCCCAAAAACAACTTGCGGCCGCCCGCCGGAGTTCGGGCCGAGCAAGCTCTGCCCGCCACGCGCGCATATATATTTTCGCGCAATCTGAGATATCTTGAGAATACTTTGTTTTTGCGCAGGCTCTTCAGCGCCCGAAAGGCGAAAAAGTCCCGTTCTCGCCGAGCGGTTCCCGAAAGTTCAGCAATGTCCAAGTTTGAGCGCGATCTCTCTTTCACTCAGATGATTCTCTCCGGCACGGCGCTGGCGACGCTGCTTTTGATGTCCTCCGCCTCCGCATGGGCGGCGAATGTCCAGGCGGGAACCGAAAACGGCGCGAACGCCTTGGCCGTTGGCAAGACAAGCGTCGCCGATGGCGCGAACGCCACGGCGGTCGGCGAGAACGCCAACGCCACCGGCGCGAATGCGACGGCGACCGGCCAAAACAGCTTGGCCAGCGGCTCGGACGCGACGGCGACCGGCGCGAGCAGCAAGGCCGCTGGCAGCTATGCGACCGCGGTCGGCTCGATCAGCAACGCCTCCGGCGAACTCGCGACAGCGACCGGCTTCGCCAGCTTAGCCAATGGCGAATATGCGACGGCGACCGGCGCGCTCGGCGGCGCCAACGGCAGGTCCGCGACGGCGACCGGGTATTTCAGTAAGGCCAACGGCGCGCTCGCGACGGCGACCGGCAGTTTCAGCCGCGCCACTGGAGATGCGGCGACGGCCACCGGCCAGGGCAGCTTCGCCAACGGCGCGAATGCGACCGCGACCGGCCAGAACGCCAACGCCACCGGCGCGAATGCGACGGCGACGGGCCAGAACAGCTTGGCTTCCGGCAAAAACGCGACCGCCACCGGGCAGAGCAGCGTCGCCAGCGGCGATTTTGCGACGGCCACTGGCCAGGGCAGCAACGCCACGGGCGCCAATGCGACGGCGACCGGTCAGGCCAGCTGGGCCAACGGAAAATTGGCGACCGCCACCGGCCAGAACAGCTTCGCCAACGGCGAATATGCGACGGCGACCGGCCAGT
>JAWOLK010000024.1:0-28576 GCA_033853615.1 Beijerinckiaceae bacterium
TATTTGTTGTAGGCGATCAGCGCCGGAATGGCGGCGAAGAGGCCGATGGCCGTCGCGAGCAAGGCCTCGGCGATGCCGGGCGCGACCACGGCGAGGGAGGTGTTCTTCGACGCCGCAATCGAGCGGAAAGACGTCATAATGCCCCAGACCGTGCCGAACAGGCCGACGAAGGGGCCGGCCGAGGCCACAGTTGCGAGCACCAGGAGATTGGATTCGAGCCTCTCGATCTCGCGGGCGATGGAGACGTCGAGAACTTTCTCGATCCGCGCCTGCAGACCCATGAAGGAGGCGTGCGGGTTCTGAAAGGAGCGCTTCCACTCCCGCATCGCCGCGACGAAAAGCGTCGCCATGCCGGTCGTCGGGCGGTCGGCGAGCTTGGAGTTCAGCTCCTCGAGGGAATTGCCGGACCAGAAAGATTCCTCGAAACGATCCATCGCGCGGCGTGTGCGCGCAAAGAGCAGCGCCTTGTCGATGATGATCGCCCAGCACCAGACCGAGGCGCCCAAGAGCCCGAGCATGACGAATTTGACGACGATATGGGCGCCCCAGAACATGCTCCAGATCGTGATTTCCGCCGCTCCGGGCGAGGCGAGGGGGCTTGCGGCGATCTCGGCTGGATTCATGTCTATCCCTTGAAAGGCTTGAGGCCACGGCTCGGCGCAGCTTGTGCGCAGCACGCTCTATCGCGCGCAATTTTGCCATTTCTTGGGCTTTTTGCGCTGCACAAGCCGAAAGGATAGCGACGAGGCGTTAACAATCGGTAAGGGTTAACCGCGCGAAGGGCGCGGCCTTTGCGGCGGCGCTTGCGGGGGCGGGCTGTCGCGGCGGGGCTCAACCGGCCGGAAAGAGGCGCGGACAAGCAAGCAATGCATTAGCAAAAAGCGGCGCGGGCGGCGGAGAGACCGTCGCCCGCAGGCCCGTCAATGGGCGGATTTCTTGCCCATCAATTCGGCTTTGCGTTCGGAAAGCTGCTCGCCGAGCGCTTTGAGGTCGACGCCGCTGTCGCGCGCCTCGGGGAAGATCTCGCTCTCTTCTTCCTCGATGTGGTGGTTCATATATTCGCCGAGAACCTTGACTTTGGCCTCGAAGAGCCGGTCGTCGGGGGTCATCTCCCCGATTTCCGCGATCAGCTCTTTGGTCGCCGCATGTTCGACCTCGGCCTCGTCCAAGAGATCCTCGTCCTCGATCGCCTCGCGCAGCGCGGGATAGAAAATCTCTTCCTCGATCTGCGAATGGACGGTCAGCGCCTCGCAAATCTTGCCGGCGAGCTCCTCTTTTTCCGTATCGTCCTCCAGCTCCTCGAATTTTTTGAACCAGCTGCGGACCTGCCAATGATCGTCCTTCAGAAGCTTGATGGCGTCGACCGGTTTCGCAGCCGCCCAGGCGGCTTTGCGCGCGGTTCGAGATCCGGTTCGCTTGGTCGTGCTCGTTCTTGCGGTCGCCATGTTCGTTCTCCTTGAGCGCATGGACTTCGCGCGGGTCAGCGGCACAGCTCCCGATAGCGGCGGCAGTTGCCTTCGCCTTCTTCGCCGAGCTCCTCCTTCTTGAGGCAGGCCTCCCGCAGGTTTTTGCACTCTCCCTCGGAGAGCGAGCGTCCTTCGGGCACGATGACGGCATGTGGCGGACGGACTTCGACATCGACCGCCTGGACCACGCTGGGGAGGGCGACGAGCCCTGCGGCGGCTGCAAATGTGAAGAGGTGAATGCGCATTGTCCTGCTCCCGCGTTTGACGCAACGAAACGCCAATGCGCTTCGTTGGTTCCGGGGAAAGACGTTCAGGCGCGGGGGGCCGCGCCGCCCTCGTAGAGCCGCCGGGCCCAGCTTTCGACCTTGCCGCTCGTGAGGCGCTTTTCGGCGAGATCGCGCCAGCCCTGCGCCAGTTCCGGCAGCGCGGCCATAGCCGAAAGCGCCTCTCGCTCGCGCATGTCGCGATAGAGCAGGCGGGTAAGGCGGGTGAGCGGCCAGTCGGGGCAGGGGCGTTCGAGATGCGCCAGCGCGTCGCCCGGCTCCGCGGCGCCTTCCTCGAGCACGCGATAATACCAGCCCGTCCGCCCGCTGTTTTGCACGCGCAACGCCATGTCGTTGCGGCCAAAGCGGCGGTTCAGCTTCCAGCAGGGCTGGCGGCCCTGGCTCACTTGCAGCAGCGCGGACCCGAAGCGAAACACGTCGCCGATGCAAATATCCGCCTCGGTCCAGCCGTGGGTCGAGAGATTTTCGCCAAAGGCGCCGGGGGCGCCGAGCAAGGGATGATCGCCGATCTCCCCGGCCCAGTCCGCGTAATGGTCGAAGGCGTAATGATGCAGCGCCTTTTCCGGCCCGCCGTGATGGACGCGGTCGGCCTGAGCGTCGCCTTCGAGACCCTCAAACCCGATGCGCCAGGGCCCAAGCGCGGGATGCTTGTCGATCCCGCTCCTCTTGCCGTCGTCGCCGAGCGGCGCGATCGGCCCCATTAAAACGAGCGGACGCAGCGGCGCGAGCGTCATGGCCGCGGCTCGGACAGCGCCATGGCGATCAAGGCGCCGAGCGCCATGTCGTCCTCCTGGCCGAAGCCATGGTGGCGGATGGCGCCGTCGCGGCCGATGAGAATCGCCGTCGGCGTGCCGCGCATGGCGAAACGGCGCATGGTGACGGGGATCGGCGAATCGGTTCCCGGCTCATCGACGCCGATCGGAAAGGTCAGGCGATATTCGTGAATGAAGGCCTCGAGCGAGACGGGCGTCATCGCCGCGTGGTGTTCAAAGACCGTGTGCACGCCGATCACCTGCAAATCGGTGTTGGCGAAAATTTGATGCGCCCGCTGCGCCTGCGGCGTGCCATGCGCGACGCAGCCGGGACAGAGCATTTGAAAGGCGTGGATCAGCACGGGCCGGCCGCGCAGCCCGGCGAGCGTCAGCGGCTCCTTCGTGTTGAACCATTGCGAGATGGCGATCTCCGGGGTCTGCGGCGCGCTGCTCATCGGCTTACTTCGGCTCTCCTGGGGGCTCGACCTTGCTTGCTCCGAGTCTCCTTCCAAAACCGGCGGATGGCAACCGCGCGCCTGGGCGAGGCGCTCCTTACCGGTTGAAAAGCCAGAAGATGAAGCTCAGCGCGATGCTGACGACGATGGAGGTCGCGAGCGGGAAATAGAAGCGGAAATTGCCTTTTTCAAACATGATGTCGCCCGGCAGACGGCCGAGGCCGAAACGCTCGCCGACCATCCACAAGACGCCCACGAGAATGAGAACGAGGCCAGCGCCAATCAGCAGTTTCGGCATCGCGCGGGCTCCCTCACTCCGCCATGAGTTGCGCAAATTTTTCGCGAAACTCCGGCGGCAGGCGCCGGGCGCGGCCATTCTCGACGCAAACGACCTTCACTGTCGCGCCGACCAGCAATTCGCCGTCGCGCATGACGCGCTGATCCAGCGTGAAAGAGGCGCCGCCAAGCTCGACCGCCTGCGTCTCGATGCTCAAGAGATCGTCCATCACCGCCGGCTTGCGGAAGTCGATGTCCATCGTCCGCACGACGAAGATGATCGGCGCCTCGCCCGCATGAAACTCGCGCTGCTGCATGCCGAGGCTGCGCAAAAGCTCGGTGCGGGCGCGCTCCATGAAGCGCACATAGGAGGCGTGATAGACGAGGCCGGAGAAATCCGTGTCCTCGACATAGACGCGGGTGGGGAGGCTGTGGGTCGTCATTTCAACAATTCGGCTTCGACATCCATGCGCCCGTCGAGCACGCGGAGGATCAAGAGGCTTTCGCCCTTTTCGCGATAGAAAAGCAAATATCCGCCCGCCACGAGCCGGCGCGTCCCGGCGTCCGGCTCCGGCCACGGCCGCCCGAGCTGAGGAAACGCCCCAAGAGAAGCGAATTGTTTGTTGATATGCGCAACGGCTCTCTCGGCCGCGCCCTGGTCGCGTTCCGCGAGGAAGAGATAGATATTTTGCAGATCGGCATAGGCTTTGGCAGAAACGACGACCTTCATTCACCCGCCTGTCGCTTCGCATTCAGGGCGCGCGCTTCCGCCAGAAAGGCGTCGAAATCCCACGGGACGACCCTCCCCGCTTCCACGTCGTCGATCCCTTCCTGCACGGCCTCTTTCAGCACGCGGAATTTTTCGCCTTGCTCGTAAAGATAGGCGATGGCTGCCTCCTGCATTTCCTCGGGCAGGAGTTCGAGAGCCTTGGCGGCGCGTTTCGCTATGTCGCTCATGGGCAGAACATAGCACGATCAGCGGGTTTCGCCATCCTCCTCGCCGAACAGCCCGAACTGCGCCGCCCCCTGCGCGGGCGCCTCCAGTCCGAGATGGCGGAAGGCGTGCGGCGTGAGCACCCGGCCGCGCGGGGTGCGCTGCAGAAAACCCTGCTGGAGCAGATAGGGCTCGATAATGTCCTCGATCGCGTCGCGCGGCTCCGACAGCGCCGCGGCGATCGTGTCGATCCCGACCGGACCGCCGCCGAAATTGATCGCCACCATATCGAGATAGCGCCGGTCCATGATGTCGAGGCCGATCGAATCGACGTCGAGCAGCGTGAGCGCCCGGTCGGCGAGTTCCCGCGTGATCGTCGCGACGTCCTCGACCACGGCGAAGTCGCGCACCCGCCGCAGCAGGCGGCCGGCGATGCGCGGCGTGCCGCGGGAGCGGCGGGCGATTTCGCGCGCGCCTTCCGGGCTCATGCCGACGCCGAGCACCCGCGCGCCGCGGGAGACGATCAGCTCCAGCTCCTGCGTCGTGTAAAAATTCAGCCGCACCGGAATGCCGAAACGGTCGCGCAGCGGCGTCGTCAGCAGGCCGGCTCGGGTCGTCGCGCCGACCAGCGTGAATTTGGCGATGTCGATCTTCACCGAGCGCGCCGCCGGCCCTTCGCCGATGATCAGATCGAGCTGAAAATCCTCCATCGCCGGATAGAGAATCTCCTCGACCGCCGGATTGAGCCGGTGGATTTCGTCGATGAACAGCACGTCGCGCGGCTCCAGATTGGTGAGCTGCGCGGCGAGATCGCCGGCCTTGGCGATCACTGGGCCCGAGGTCGAGCGAAAATTGACGCCGAGCTCGCGCGCGACGATCTGCGCCAGCGTCGTCTTGCCGAGGCCCGGCGGGCCAACGAGCAGCACGTGATCCAGCGCGTCGCCGCGGGTCTTGGCCGCCTCGATGAAGATCTTCAGATTCTTGCGCGCCGCCTCCTGGCCGGTAAAATCGGCGAGCGTCAGCGGGCGGATCGAGGAATCCGTGTCGTCGTCGCGTTTCTCGGGCGTCACCAGACGCCGGGGCGGGGTGGTCAAAGAGAAGCTCCACTCGCCGATGCGCAGCGCGTCGGCCTATATTATCTTGCGTCATCCAAGGGGAGCGTCCCCGTGAATCGCCCAGACTGGCGCTACGATTATATGTCCCTCGACGATTTCGAGGAACTTCTTGCCGATCAGCCGGCGGACGATTTCCCGCGATAGCGACGGGCATTCCGCTCGCCGAGATCTATCGGGACGTCATCGGGCGCGACGCGCAGACATGAGCGACCCACGGTTCCGTCAAAAGCGCCGCGCTCACCGCGCCTTGGGCGGCTGGCGACCGAGCCAGCGGGGGACCGATGCGGCATAGGCGTCGAACGCCTGTGGATGCGCCCGACGCAACGCCGCCTCCTCATGCGGGATCACCAGCCGGTCGACGCCCCAGAAGTGGCCATAGAGCAGCGCCGCCGCGAGCGCATGGAAGACCGGAGCCGCCGGTTGGCCGTAACCCAATATGACGAGCAGGACAGACCAAAGCGCGCTCTGGGCGATGGACAGGACATAGGTCGGGTTGCGGGACAAGGCGAAGGGGCCGTCCGTCACCAGCGCGCCGGAGCCGACGAATTCGCGGGCGTCGCCGCCGCGCTGTTCAAGGCCGATCACCAGAAAGATTTTGGCGATTTGCAGCAGGGCGTAGCATGCGGCGAGGCCGACGATGATCTCCACGCCGCCCGATGTCGCGGCGTCCCTCGCTGCGGCAAGGGTGGCGAGGACATAGCCGCCGCTCGCCATGAGGTCGACGAGGAAGATGCGCGAAAATTGCAGATCGGCTCTGAGGCGTCTTGCTGCGAATTCGCCCAGGCTGATTATTCGATCCCGCGTCGTCATCGCAAACCCATTTAAAGCTGAAGCCTTCGTCTTTACAAGGTTTGCGCTAACGAAAGCCTCACATCTGCGCCAGCTCCTTGAGCCCGCGCCGGATCAACGCGCCCGCGTCGGCCCCTTCGCCGAGCTCCTTCACGCTCGCCGCGACGGCGGCCGCCGCCTGGGGGCGCCCATAGCCGAGGTTGCACAAGGCCGAGATCGCGTCGCGCACGGCGGAAGGGGCGTTCTCCGGCTCCTCGGCCCCGGCGAGCCGCGCCGCCGCGACATCGACCGAGCCGAAAGCCGGCGCCTTGTCCTTCAGCTCCGCGACGATGCGGGCGGCGAGCTTCGGCCCGACGCCCGGCGCGCGCGACACCGCCGCCTTGTCGCTCATCGCTATGGCGCTCGCGAGCTCGCCCGCGGAGGCGATGGACAGAATCGCCAGCGCCACTTTGGCGCCGACGCCCTGCACCGTCTGCAACAGGCGGAACCAGTCGCGCTCGGCGTCGCTCAGGAAGCCGAAGAGGCGGATAGAATCCTCGCGCACCTGAGTCTCTATGGCGAGCGCCGTCGCCTCGCCGGGGCGGGGCAGTTTTTGCAGGGTGCGCGCCGAGCAGTGGACGACATAGCCGACGCCGTTCACGTCGAGAATGACGAAATCGTCGCCGAAAGAATCGACGAGGCCCTTCAGCTTGCCGATCATCGACCTGCCCCGGCGAGGCGGCGGGTCATTTCGCGCGCGCCGCGGTGCTGGGCATGGCAGATTGCGACCGCCAGCGCATCGGCGGAGTCGGCGCCGACCGTCTGGCTCGCCGGCAGCAGCACGCGGACCATCATGGCGATCTGCTCCTTGGCGGCGTGGCCATTGCCCACCACCGTCTTCTTGACGAGATTGGCCGCATATTCCTCGACGCAGAGCCCGGCGAGGGCCGGCGTCATCAGCGCGACGCCGCGCGCCTGGCCGAGTTTCAGCGCCGATTGCGGGTCGCGGTTGACGAAAGTTTCCTCGACGGCCGCCTCGTCGGGGCGAAATTCGGCGATCACCCGGACGAGCCCCTCGTGCAATTGCCGCAGCCGCGCGCCCATGCTCTCGCCGCCGTCGGAGCGCACGCAGCCGCAGGCGACGAAAGCAAGGCGCGAGCCCTGCGCCTCGATGACGCCCCAGCCGGTGGTGCGAAGGCCCGGATCAATTCCCAGAATGCGAATCGGAACATGCGGCATGTCCGACCCTAAGCAGACATTCGTCGTTACGCCAACGAACGTCTGCGCGGGCGCCGCCCGGTTTAAGCCGGCGCGCTTGCGGCGATCTTGTCGAGCGCCTCCTTCACCGCGTCGAAGGCGAGCAGGGTGGACGCGTGCCGCGCCTTATAGTCGCGCACCGGCTCCAGCACCGAAAGATCCGCCCAACGGCCCGAAGGCGGCGGCCCGTTTTCCTTCAGCATGCGGCGCATGGTCTCGCGCAGCGCGATCAGTTCCTGCGGCGTGCAGCCGACGATATTGCGGGCGACGATCGAGGCGGAGGCCTGGCCGAGCGCGCAGGCCTTGAGTTCCTGGGCGTAGTCGACGACGCGGCCATCCTCCACTTTGAGATCCACGGTGATCCGCGAACCGCAGAGTTTCGAATAGGCGGTCGCCGAGGCGTCTGGCTGCGCGAGACGGCCGAGTCGCGGTATGTCGGCCGCCAGCTCGAGGATCCGCCTGTTGTAAACACTATCAAGCATTTGCGTGACCGTCGCCGAAAAGGGGGTTACGTCCGAGCGCTCGACTATTATATAGGTAGCGCTGAGCCCCGATGAAAGAAAAGGGTTCGGCGCGCCGCGCCAGGGTAAGGGTTGGGCTGCGGCGTCCCTCTAAGTTCCGGGTTCTCGAACAGTCTCTTCCTTTTAGACGAGGGCGAAGATTTGGGGAACCGGCCCGGCGCGCAGCGCGCGGGGCGAGAGCCGCCGGCGTTTGCGCCGGCCTTTTCCGAGGCGATCCCGCCTCGGGCATGGAGTTCATCGGAGGCTCCACATGGATGACGTGGTTAAGACCTTGAAAATTCGTCCCGAGACAATCGCCCTGCGCCCCCCCGTCGAGAGACCCACCCGCGAGGAAGCCGAGGCGGCCGTGCGCATCCTGCTGCGCTGGGCCGGCGACGATCCCGAGCGTGAAGGATTACGCGAGACTCCGCGTCGCGTCGTCAAGGCCTATGAGGAGTTTTTCCGCGGCTATCAGGAAAGCGCTCAGGAGGTGCTGTCGCGCGTCTTCGAGGAGGTCGAGGGTTATGACGACCTCGTGCTGGTGCGCGACATTCCTTTCGTTTCGCATTGCGAGCATCATGTCGTGCCCTTCGTCGGCAAGGCGCATATCGCTTACTATCCCACCGCGGGCGTCGTCGGCTTGTCGAAGCTCGCGCGCCTCGTGGACGTCTACGCCCGCCGCCTCCAGACGCAGGAGGCGATGACGGCTCAGATCGCCGCGGCGATCGACGAATCTCTCGCGCCGCGCGGCGTCGCCGTGCTGGTCGAGGCCGAGCATATGTGCATGTCGATGCGCGGCGTGCTGAAACAGGGCTCGTCGACGGTCACCGTGCAATTCTCCGGCGTGTTCCGCGACGATCCGACCGAGCAGGCGCATTTCTACACGCTGCTGCGCGGCGCCCGTTGATCGCCCGCGCCCCGGCCGAGCCTGGCGCGGGGCGCATTCCGCAAGTGAGCACGCATGGTGAGCGCTATGTCCGCCCCCGATAAGCGCGCGCTCGAAGAGGGCGCGGATTTCGTCCCGCGCTTCGACGCCAATGGCCTCATCGTCTGCGTGACCATGGAGGCCAGAACGCGCGAGGTGCTGATGGTCGCCTATATGAACCAGCTCGCGCTCGACAAGACGATCGAGACGGGGGTCGCCCACTACTGGTCGCGTTCGCGGCAGAGCCTCTGGCGCAAAGGCGACACGTCCGGGCAGGTGCAGACGGTGATTTCCCTCAGTGTCGATTGCGACCAGGACGCTATTTTGCTGGAAGTGGAGGCCGGCGGCGACGGCAAGGCCTGCCATACCGGCCGCAAGTCCTGTTTCTACCGCAAGCTCGAGCGTGGCCCCCAGCGCCGCCTTGTATTTGCAGAGAGCAAATCACCCCATTAACGTATCCGCTACTTTCGAGGCGCAGGGTCGTGACCAATATAAGGGTCGTAAAAGACAGGCCCAGATCGGGGGGAGGCAAGGACGGCCAGGAGCGGTTCTATGCTCTCGTTGTTACGGAAAAGCTTCGATATGAGTGAGGTAGGCGACTCCTTGGCGCTTTCGTCTACGGCGAAGGAGACGAATGGAGGCGGCGCGCCCCTTCCGGCTGCGCCCAAGATCGGCTTGGCTCTCGGCGCCGGCGCGGCCCGCGGTTGGTCGCATATCGGCGTGTTGCGGGAGCTGGCCGCGCATGGCATCCGTCCGGACGTGGTCGCGGGCACATCCTCCGGCGCGGTCGTCGGCGGCTGTTACGCGGCGGGCAAGCTCGACGAGATCGAGGTTTTCGCCCGGTCCATGACCAAGCGCCGCGTCTTTGCGATGATGGATCTGTCCTTCTCGGGGATGAGCCTGATTTCCGGCGAGCGGCTGAAAGCCGCACTGGAGCAGGAAGTTGGCGAACTCGCGATCGAGGATCTGCCGATCGCCTTCGCCGCCGTCGCGACCGAGGTCGGCACCGGCCATGAGGTATGGCTGCAACGCGGACCGCTCGCGCTCGCCATTCGCGCCTCTTACGCGCTGCCCGGCATTTTCGAGCCGGTGCGCGTCGGCGATCGCTGGCTGTTCGACGGCGCGCTCGTCAATCCGATTCCGGTCACGGTCTGCCGCGCGCTCGGCGCCGATTTCGTCATCGCGGTGAATGTCACGGCCGACACCATGTATCGCTCGACCGTCATTCGCGACCCTGCCGCCATGGGCGGTCCGGCGTCGGGGGCTGGCCCGTTCCCGGGCGGCGATCGTCTGGAGGAAGGCCTGCTGCCGCGCTATTTCACCCGCCGCGCCGGCGACGCGCCGAATGTGGCGACGGCGATGATCGACGCCTTCAACATCATTCAGGATCGCATCCTGCGCTCGCGCCTCGCGGGCGACCCGCCGGACGCCACGATCAACGCAAGGTTGAGCGAGGTCGGCATGTTCGACTTCCACAAGGCGGACGCGCTGATCGAGGCCGGCCGGGCGGCGACGAAGCGGGCGCTGCCCAACATCTTCGCGCATATTCCGGTCCAGAGCGCAGCCCTCTGACGAGGCTGCGTTCAGCGCTTGGGATCGAAGAGGCCGAAGAGAATCAGCCCGACGAGGAACCCGCCCATATGCGCCTCCCAGGCAATGGCGCCGGATGATCCGGCCGCCTCCGGGAAAAGGCCGAAAACGAGGTTCAAGCCGAACCAGGTGAGGACGAAGATCGTCGCCCGGCGGCTGTCGCCGAAGCCCGGGACGCGCGCCCTATCCTCGCGTCCGACCGCCTCGCCGAGCGGCGCGCCCGGCTGGAAGGCGAAGCGCGCCACCGCCGCCATCACCCCGGAAATGCCGGCGGAGGCGCCGACGACCGGGGCGAAATCGATCGGGTGCGTCAGCAGATGGACGAGCGCCCCGGCGATGACGCAGGTGACGAAGAAGGCGAGAAATCGCCCTGGCCTGAACCGCCGCGCGAGCGGCGCGCCGAAGGCCGCGAGCGTGACGCCATTGACCAGGACGTGCGTCCAGTTGGCGTGCAAAAGCGCATAGGTGACGAGGGTCCACAGAGCGCTCGCGTCATGGGCGCCGAGCAGCGCCGTCTCCGAAGCCTCGTCCGGCGCGGCGGCAAGCGAGTCGAGGACCGTCTGGGGCGCAAAGAGATAGGTCGTTCGGGCGGGGATGAAGGCGAATGCGTTGAAGAGACGTGCGACGGCCGTCTCCGGCAGGACGTCGACCAGCAACTGGACCCCGATCAGAACCGAAAGTATGGCTGTCACGACGCCCGGCAGGTTAAAGATACGCTCCCGGTTCGTGCTCACGAGGCCTCCTTCGTCCGCCGGCATGGGCTATCTAGCTCCCCGCGGCTGGGCCGCCACCCCGCCGTGAGCGCTGATTGGTCCTTGCGCTTATGCCATGGATCGCACGCGCCGTCTCGACCGTTTGTTCTGCGCGACGCCTGCGATGTGGTTGTATTTTCTTAAACGAAATTTAAGCCGTGGCCGCTAGTCTGCAACTGTCTGAAATCCTTTCCGTTCCGGCTCTCGATGACATTGATCGCACGTTCGCCGCAGCTCGATCACGCGACGCAGCGCCGGTTCCAGCGCGTCGAGGTCCGGCTTCTCGGCCGCTACATGTTGGAGTCGCGGCAGGAATATCCCTGCCAGACGGAGGAAATGTCGCTCGGCGACATGGTTCTCTTCGCCCCCGTGAAGGCGCAGATCGGCGAGCGCGTCGTCGTTTATCTCGATCAGCTCGGCCGATTCGCAGGCGTCGCCGAGGCGCGCACGCGAACCGGCTTCGCCATCGCGATGAGCCTTTCGGCGGCCAAGCGCGACAGGCTTGCCGATCAGCTCACCTGGTTCGCCAACCGCGCCGCGCTGCATCTGCAGGAGGGCCGCCGCCACGAGCGCATCACGCCGCTGATGCGGCGATCGCTGCTGCGCCTCCCAAATGGCGAGGAGCGCCTCGTCAAGCTGCGCGACGTTTCTCTTTCCGGCGTCGCCATAGAGACCACGCTGCAACCCCCCATCGGCAGTCAGATCGTCGTCGGCGCGACGCCGGCGGTGGTCCGCCGCCATTTTCCCGGCGGGCTCGGCGCCGAATTCCTGCGCCCTTTCGCGCCCGGCGAAATCGACGAATCCGTGCGGCTCTAGAGCCTTTCCGCCGAAGCGGGCCCGGCTCGGCTCAGGCTCGACGCCGCTCATTCCTGCGGCCTCGGCCCGGCCTCCTGCAGCAGGCGGGCGATCGCCTCGTCATCCTGCGGGAAACCCGCGCGAATCCATTCGGTTTCGAGACGCTTCAGCGCCGCGCCCATGGCTTTGCCGGGCGCGATTCCCAGAGCCAGAAGGTCGGCGCCCTTGATCGGAAAAACGGGCGCCGGCGTCCCGGCGACGAAGCGCTCGGCCGCGCTCCAGGCGCTATTCTCTGCTTCGGCGCGGCTCTCCGCATGGGTGAGCGCCAGCGCGTCGCGGACCGTCTCGCCGCCGTGACGATACAGCAGCCGCAGCAGCGCCTGCTCGCCCGGCGGAGTCTCGAGCCCGTGCAGACCTTGCATCAGCGCCGCGGCGCGCGACAGGCGCATGAATTCCGCGTTGGAGAGGCGCAGCCGCGCGCGCAGCCGCTCCGCATCCTCGACCGTCTTCAGCGAGAAAGCGGCGAGGCGCAATAAGGGATCAGGGCTGCGTCGCCCGGCCGCTTCGATCGCCGCGAGCCTCTCGAGGCGCGCCGGGAAGCCGACCCCGAGAATGACCTCGATCACGCCGGCCTGCGACATTTCGCGCGCCACCTCGATCGCGCGTTTCGCCGCAAACAGCTTCAGCATCTCGGCCCGCAGGCGCTCGCGCGACAGCCGCGCGAGACTGTCGCGCGCGACGATCGCGGCATGCAGGCCGGCGGCGTCGAGCGGCCCTTCGCCGACCGCGGCGTGAAAGCGGAAGAAGCGCAGAATGCGCAAGTGATCCTCGGCGATGCGCCTCGCCGGATCGCCGATGAAGCGGATTTTCCGCGCCGCTATGTCGGCGAGGCCGCCGGTGTAGTCGTGCAGGCGGCCGTCCGGCGAGAGCGACAGCGCATTCACCGTAAAGTCGCGGCGCAGCGCGTCCTTCTCGAAATCGGCGCCGAAGCGGACGCGGGCGGCGCGGCCGAAGGTCTCGACATCCTCGCGCAGCGTCGTCACCTCGAAGGGCGTTCCATCGACGACGATCGTAACGGTGCCATGGTCTATGCCGGTCGGCACGGCCTTCAGCCCGGCTTTTCGGGCGGCCTGCATCACCGCCTCGGGCAGGGCGTCGGTCGCGAGGTCGATCTCATGCGGCGCAAGGCCGAGCAGACTGTCTCGCACGGCGCCGCCGACGATCCGGGTCTCGCCGCCCGTCGCCCGGAGCGCCGCGAGGAGGCGCGCGACGCGCTGATCCTCCAGAAGCCGCTGCGCCCTCATTCAAAACGGCCCGGCACGAGGCGGCCGTTCTCGATATGGGCGGGAACATAGACGCCGGTGTTGCGCGACGAGGCGCCGAGCATGACCATGCCGACGATGGCGACGGCGAGGCCGGTGATCGTCAGAGTCGACAGCGTTCCGCGCGTCCACATATCCGAGACGAAGGGCCAGCGCCGCAACGCCAGATGGAACAGCACATAGGCGACGAAAGGCGTCGCAAACAGCAGCAGAGGTTCGAGGAGGATGCGCCACATCGGCGTTCGCCAGCCCTTTTTATGCGCGCATGTCCGCGCGGATTGAGGAAGATGCGTGTTTCAGTCGCAATCTCGTGCCGTAAATGAGATAAGCCCTCCGACGGCTCGCCACAATTCTCGCGCCTTTCGGCGAGAAAGCGTTTAAGATCATCTAACGCGCCGCAGAGCTGCCGCCTCCGGAAAGAACAGGTGTTTCGCGCTCATGACCCAAGAGAAACTCGCGAGCAAAGCAACGAGCCAGGATCGCGCGCCCGAGCCGCTCGACGCCGCGGCGATCGCCAGCGCCGAACGCGCGCTCGACGGGATCGCGCGCGCGCGAGAAGCCGTCGCAAACGTCATTTTCGGCCAGGACGAAGTCGTCGAACAGGCGCTGGTGACGCTGCTCGCCGGCGGGCATTGCCTGCTCGTCGGCGTTCCGGGCCTCGCCAAGACCAAGCTCGTCGAGACGCTCGGCGCAGTGCTCGGGCTCGACGAGCGGCGCGTGCAGTTCACGCCCGATCTTCTGCCGGCCGACATTCTCGGCTCCGAGGTGCTGGAGGAGGCCGCCGACAAGAGCCGCGCCTTCCGCTTCATCAAGGGGCCGGTCTTCGCGCAATTGCTGATGGCGGACGAGATCAACCGCGCCTCGCCGCGCACGCAATCGGCGCTGCTGCAGGCGATGCAGGAATATCAGGTCAGCGTCGCCGGCCATCGCCATGATCTGCCGCGGCCCTTCCATGTGCTCGCGACGCAGAATCCGCTGGAGCAGGAGGGCACCTATCCTTTGCCGGAGGCGCAACTCGACCGCTTCCTGATGCAGATCGACGTCGCCTTTCCCGACCGCGCCAGCGAGCGGCGAATCCTGCTCGAGACCACGGGCGACAGCGTCGCCAAGCCCAGGCAGGCGCTGACCGCCGAAGAGCTGATGGCGGCGCAGCGGCTGGTGCGCCGCCTGCCGGTCGGCGACAAAATCGTCGATGCGATTCTCGACCTTGTGCGCGCGGCGCGGCCGGACGACGGCGCGGCCGACATCGCCCCCCATGTCGCCTGGGGGCCGGGGCCGCGCGCCGCCCAGGCGCTGATGCTGGCGACGCGGGCGCGGGCGCTGGTCAACGGGAGGCTCTCGCCCTCGCTCGACGACGTGGCGAAGCTCGCCGCGCCGATCCTGCGGCACCGCATGGCGCTCACCTTCGCCGCGCGGCGCGAAATGTCGATCGGCGAGTTGATCGACAAGCTCGTGTCCCGGATCGGCTGAGATGGCCGAGATTGCCACCGAGTGGTTCGACCCGGCGCGCCGGGGACGGGCGGGGCAGGAGGCCGCCGCCGCCGATCTCGCGGCGCGGCTGCCGCATATCGTCGCGCGGGCGCAAGAGGTCGCGACCAGTGTGATCCACGGCGTGCATGGCCGCCGCCGCGCCGGCTCGGGCGAAAATTTCTGGCAGTTCCGGCCTTTCGCCCCGGGCGAGTCGGCGCATCGCATCGACTGGCGCCGCTCGGCGCGGTCGGACCAACTCTATGTCCGCGACCGGGAGTGGGAGGCGGCGCATAGTTTCTTCCTGTGGATGGACGGCTCGCCCTCGATGGCCTTCAAATCCTCGCTCGCCGCCGACTTCAAGATCGACCGCGCCGCGCTGCTCGGCCTCGCCCTCGCCGACATTCTGGTCGACGGCGGCGAACGCGTCGGCGCGCTCGGGCTCACCGGCGCCATTTCCGCGCGCAACATCATCGAGCGGCTCGCGCGGGCGCTCGCCGAAAACGCCGCCTTTCTTGCGGAGCGCGACATTCCGCCCGAGGCGACCTTGCCGGCGCGGGCGAAAGTCGTGCTGATTTCCGATTTCCTCTGCGATCCGGCGGCGCTGTCCCGCCGGCTCGACGCCTATGCCGGCGCCGGCGCGATCGGGGTTCTGCTGATGGTGCTGGACCCGGCGGAAGAGAGCTTTCCCTTCGCCGGCGAGACGCTGTTTCTCGACACCGACGGCGGCGCCCCCTTCCACGCCGGCGAGGCCGCGAGCCTGCGCAACGCTTACGCCGAGCGGCTCGCCGAACATCGCGCCGCGGTGGAGGCGGCGGCCAGGCGCGCGGGCTTCCTGTTCATGCTGCACCACACCGACCGGCCGGCCAGCGAAGCCGCGCTCGCTTTGGCGGTCGGCGTCCGCGAGGGGCTGGAGCCGCGCTGATGATGGGTCTGACGTTCGCCGCGCCGCTCGCGCTCTTCGGCCTGCTGGCCCTGCCGCTGATCTATCTGCTGCTGCGGGTAACGCCGCCGCGCCCGCGCGAAATCGTCTTCCCCGGGGTGCGGCTGCTGCGCGGCCTGCTGCCGGAAAAGGAGACGCCGGCGCAAACGCCCTGGCCGCTGCTGTTGCTGCGCCTCGCGATCGCCGCGCTGATCGCGCTTGCCATGGCGGGGCCGGTGTGGAGCCCCGCGCGCGGGCTCGCCGGAGGAGGGCCGACGCTGATCGCGCTCGACGACGGCTGGTCGGCGGCGCCCGATTGGGACCAGCGCCTGGCCGCCGCCGCGACGATCATCGAGGCGGCGAAACGCGACGGCGCGCCGGTCGCTTTGTCGCCGATGTCCGAAAGCGCGACCGCGCCGCAGCTCGAAGAGGCGGGCAAGGCGCTGGAGAGGCTGCGCTCGATCCGCCCGAAGCCCTGGCTGCCGGACCGGCGGGCGGCGGCGCGCCAGCTTGGCGAATTTGCGCAAGGGCAGCCACGCGCGCGACTCGTCTGGATCGCCGACGGGCTGAAGCAGGGCGAATCCGCGGCTTTCGCCGCGGCCTTGCAGGAGGCCGGCAAGCGCGGCGCCACCGTCGAGATCGTCGCAGGAGGTCGCGCGCCTTTTGCGCTTTCTGCGCCGAGCAACGCCGCCGCCGCGCTGGAAGTCGAGGTTCTGCGGGCCGACGCCGCCGCGTCGCCGGGCGAGATCGAGGCGCTCGACGAAAAGGGCAGGGTGGTGGCGCAGGCCGTCGCCGAATTCAGCGGCGGGACCGGCAAGGCGCGCTTCGAACTGCCGGTCGAATTGCGCAATGAGGTGAGCCAATTGCGCATAGCGAGCGAGAATTCGGCCGGGGCCGTCGCTCTGCTCGATTCCGGCGCGCAGGTGCGCCGCGTCGCGGTGATCGGCGGAACCGGCGCCGATGAGGCGCAACCCTTGCTCTCGCCGGTCTATTATCTCGACAAGGCGCTCGCGCCCTTCGCGCAATTGCGCAACGCCCGCCCCGGCGAGACCGATCCCGTGCTCGCCGCGCTGAAGGATAGGCCCAATATCATAGCGCTCGCCGACGTCGGCGTCGCGCCGGGCGAGGATTCCGACGCGCTCGCCGCTTTCGTCGAAGAGGGCGGGCTGCTCTTGCGCTTTGCCGGGCCGAGACTGGCCAACGCCTCCGACGATCTGACGCCGGTGACGCTGCGCCGCAACGGCCGAGTCCTCGGCGGCGCAATGTCCTGGGAGACGCCGAAGCGTCTCGCCGAATTCGACGCGTCGAGCCCCTTCGTCGGGCTTGTCGTTCCTTCCGACGTGAATGTCACGCGGCAGGTGCTCGCCGAGCCGGAGGAGGGGCTGACCGAAAAAACCTGGGCGCGGCTCGCCGACGGCACGCCGCTCGTCACCGCGCAAAGGCGCGGCAAGGGGATGATCGTGCTCTTTCACGTGAGCGCCGACACCAATTGGTCGAATCTGCCGATCTCCGGGCTCTTTGTCGACATGTTGCGGCGCGTCGCGGCGCTGGCGGGCCAGAGCGCCGGACCGGGCGGCGGCGGCGAGCAGGCGGAGACCGATCAACAGCTCGCGCCGGTGCAGACGCTCGATGGGTTTGGCGCGCTTGGCGCGCCGCCGGCTGCCGCCAAGGCGATTTCCGCGAGCTTCGCGGGGGCGGCGGACGCCGAGCATCCGCCCGGCTTCTACGGCGCCGGCGATGCGGTGCGCGCGGTGCAGACGCTCGCGCCGGGCGCGCAATTGGAGCGCATGGATTATGCCGGCCTCGGCCTGAGCGTCGCGCCGCTCGAGGCCGGGGGGGCGGTCGATTTCCGGCCCGCTCTGCTGACGCTCGCTTTCCTCGGCCTGCTCGTCGACGGGCTCGCCATGTTGCGCCTTTCCGGCGCGCTGCGCTGGCGCCTCGCGGCGGGCGCGCTCGCCGCGCTGCTGTTCATTCCCGTCCTGCCGGCGGCTCCGAGGGCGGAGCCGGCGGCCAAGGCGGCGCCTCAGCGCGATAAGGAGGCGGCCCCGTCGCAGCGCGACAAGGAGGCGGCGCTGACCACGCGCCTCGCCTATGTGATCTCCGGCGATGCGCGCGTCGACGAAACCAGCAAGCTCGGGCTGGAGGCGCTGTCGCGCACGCTGGAGCAGCGCACCTCCTTCAGCCCCGGCCCGCCGGTTGGCGTCGATCCGGGGCGGGACGAACTGGCCTTCTATCCGATGCTCTATTGGCCGATTTCCGCCGCGGCGCCGCAGCCTTCGGCCAAGGCCGCCGCCAAGGTCGCCGCCTATATGAAAAATGGCGGGACGGTCGTTTTCGACACGCGCGATGCGCTCACCTCCCGCGCCGGCGGCGGCGTGACGCCGGAGGCGGCCTGGTTGCAGCAATTCACCAAGGGGCTCGACATCCCGGAGCTGGAAGTCGTGCCGCGCGACCACGTCATTACCAAGACTTTCTACCTGCTCGACGGTTTCGTCGGCCGCTACGCCAATGGCGAGACCTGGGTGGAGGCGCTGCCGCCCGAGCCGGAGGGGGCGGGCGCGGCGCGGCCGGTGCGGCCGACCGACAGCGTCTCGGCGATCGTCATCGTCTCCAACGATCTCGCCGCCGCCTGGGCGCAGGACAAATCCGGCCAGCCGCTCTATCCGCTGACGCCCGGCGGCCCCGACCAGCGTGAAATGGCGCTGCGCGGCGGCGTCAATCTGGTGATGTATACGCTGACCGGAAATTATAAGTCGGATCAGGTCCATGTCCGCGACCTGCTGCAGAGGCTCGGCCAATGAGCGACCTCGCCTTGAGTTTCACGCCGCTGCTGCCCTGGCCGGCGCTGGCCGGATTCGCGCTGGTCGCGCTCGCCCTCGTCGGCTTCGGCCTGTTCCGTCGCCAGCGCAGCGCGCTGTGGCGGGGGCTTGCGCTGGCGCTCATCCTCGCCGCGCTCACCGATCCCGCCCTCGTCAACGAGAAGCGCGAGCCGCAAAAAAGCGTCGTCGCCGTGGTGCTCGACCGCAGCGAGAGCCAGACGATCGGCGACCGTTTGGCGCAGACCGACGCGGCGCGCGCGGCGCTCGATCAGGCGCTCGCAAAATTCCCCAATGTCGAGACGCGCTTCATCGAGGCGCATGGCGCCGGCGGCGCCAATGAAGGCACAGAGCTTTTCACCGCGCTCGCCAATGGGCTGAAGGACGTGCCGCCGGAGCGCGTCGGCGCGGCGATCATGGTGACGGACGGGCTCGTCCACGATATCCCCGCGAAGGCCGAGGCGCTGGGCTTCAAGGCGCCGCTGCATGTGCTCGTCACCGGCCACAAGGGCGAGCGCGACCGGCGCATCGAGCTGGTCGAGGCGCCGCGGTTCGGCATCGTCGGCAAGGAGCAGACGATCCGCGCCCGCGTCATCGACTCCGGCGGCGGGTGGGACCCGGTAATGATCGAGGCCAAGGTCGACGGCGCCCCGATCGCGACGCGCCGCGCCCGGCCGGGCGAGACGGTCGATATCCGCGTCCACATCGAACACGGCGGCGCCAATGTCGTCGAACTCTCGACGCCCTCCGCGCCGGGTGAACTCACCGACATAGACAATAAGGCGGTGGTCACGATCGAGGGCGTGCGCGACCGGTTGAAGGTGCTGCTCGTCTCCGGCGAGCCGCATCCCGGCGAGCGGAGCTGGCGCAATCTGCTGCGCGCCGACGCCAATGTCGAGCTGGTGCACTTCACCATTCTGCGGCCGCCGGAAAAGCTCGACGGCACGCCGGCGAGCGAATTGTCGCTGATCGCCTTTCCGACGGCCGATCTCTTCAGCCGGCGGATCAATGATTTCGACCTCATCATCTTCGACCGCTATTCGAGCCAAACGCTGCTGCCCTCGGTCTATTTCGAGAATATCGCCCATTTCGTCGAGAAGGGCGGGGCCTTTCTCGCTGCGGTCGGGCCGGATTACGCCACCGTGCGCGGGCTCTATTATTCGCCGCTCGAAAGCATTCTGCCGGCGCGGCCCGAGGGCGCGCTCACCGAGCAATTGTTCCGCGCCCATGTCAGCAAGGACGGCGAGAAGCACCCGGTCACGCGCGGGCTGGAGGGCGCGCGCAGCAATCCGCCGGCCTGGGGCGAATGGTTCCGGCAGGTGAACGCCGATGTGTTGAAGGGCCATTCCATCCTGTCGGGGGCGGGCGACAAGCCGCTGCTGGTGCTCTCGCGTCAGGCCAAGGGCCGGGTCGCGCTGCTGCTCACCGATCAGCTCTGGCTGTGGGCGCGGGGCTATGACGGCGGCGGGCCGCATGTCGATCTGATGCGCCGGCTCGCCCATTGGCTGATGAAGGAGCCCGATCTCGAGGAAGAGGCGCTGCGGGCCAAGGCGCATGGCCGCGACGTGACGATCGAGCGCCAGAGCCTCAAGGACGAGGTTCCGCCGGTGACAGTGGTCTCTCCCGCCGGCGCGCGCGAGGAGGTGACGCTCGCCGCCGCCGAGCCCGGCCTGTCGCGCGCCCAATATTCGGCGAAGGAGATGGGGCTCTATCGCTTCGAGAGCGGCGGGCTGACGGCGCTCGTCAATGTCGGCCCGGAAAATCCGCGCGAGTTCCGCGAGGTCGTGTCCACCACCGAAAAGCTGCGGCCGATCGCCGAAGCGACCGGCGGCACGGCGCGCCGTCTCGCCGAGGGCGATAGCGTCGTCACGCCGCGCGTCGTCGAGCTGCGCGAGGCGAATAGTTTCGGCGGCGCCGATTGGATCGGCTTCAAGCGCACCGGCGCGAGCACGCTGAAGGGCGTCGAAACCGCGCCGCTTGGAATCGGCCTCACGGCGCTGCTGGCGCTGCTCGGCGCGGTGGTTTTTGTGTGGGCCTGGGAGGGGCGGCGGGGCGCGTGAGCAGGAGATGCGCGCCTGAAAGCGCGCGGTCCGGACCGAGCGCCTCTTCAGACGCGCGCCTCCGCATCTTCCAGCCACTCGGCCGAGCGCATTTCGATGAGGCGCGACACCGTGCGCGGAAACTCCCGCGCCTCGGCGCCCTGCGTCGCCCGATAAATATCCGCCGCTTCGCATGTGGCTGAAACCACCAGACGGCGGCGCGCCTCATAGAGCACGTCGACCAGCGTGATGAAGCGGCGCGCCTCGTTGCGGCGCTCATAGTCGAGCGCCGGAACCTCGTCGATCATCATCGTGTGAAAGCGGCCGGCGAGCGCCATGTAATCGCCGGCGCCGAGCGGACGGCCGCAGATGTCGGCGAAAGTGAAGCGCGCGACGCCGGCGGCCGCCTGCGGGACAAAGACGTGCCGCCGCTTCACCTCCAATGTCAGCGGCGCCCCATGCGTCGCGCCCGTCAGCGAATGAAACAGCGCGTCCATCGCCGCATGCGCCTCGATGTCCGCGGGCGCGAACCAGACTTGCGAGAGCGCTTGTTTTTCCAGCCGGAAATCGGTGCGGGCGGCGACCTCTATGGCGTCCATCCGCTCGCGCAGCAATGCGATGAATGGCAGGAAGAGATCGCGGTTGCGCCCGCCCTCGTAGAGACGCGCCGGCTCGACATTGGATGTCGCGACGACGACGACGCCGGCCGCAAACAGCGTCGCGAACAGCCTGCCAAGAATGGTCGCGTCGGCAATGTCCGAGACGCTGAACTCGTCGAAGCAGAGCACGCGGATTTCCTGGGCGAGTTCCTCGCCGACGCATGTCACCGGATCGCGCGGGCAATCGCCGGCCTGCCGCATCCGATGCAACCGCCCATGCACATCGGCCATGAAGGCGTGAAAATGCGCGCGGCGCTTCTCGGCCATCGGCAGCGCCGCGTAGAAGAGATCCATCAGCGTCGTTTTGCCGCGCCCGACCGCCCCCCAGAGATAGAGCCCGCGCGGCGGCGGCAGCGGCGCGCGCCGCGCCAGAAAGGAAAACAGGCTTACGCGCGATTCGACCTTGCTGCGCCGCGACAATTCCTGGGCGAGGCGCTCCAGCCGCTCCAGCGCCGCGAGCTGGGCCGGGTCGCGCTCTATCGAGCCGGCGGCGGCCAGCGCGTCATATTTGGCGAGAAGTGTGGCAGGGCGCAAATCGGCACGATCTATGGGCAGAGCTAGAGGCGGCGTTTAAAAATCACCAGCGCGCGCCGGTCAAGCCTCAGGCGCGGCGCATCTTGCCCGAAAGGGCCGTGAAGGCCCCGGGGCGCAGCTCGCAATAGAGCAGCCGGTCGGGATTGACCGGCCCCGGCATCGAGACTTTTCCGCGCGGCGCCGGCGCAAAGCCCATGCGCGCGTAATAATCGGCGTCGCCGACCAGCAGCACGACGCCATGGCCCGCCGCCCGCGCCGCGTCGAGCGATTTTTTCACCAGCGTTTCGCCGACGCCCTGCGAGCGAAAGGCGGGCTCGACCGTCAGCGGACCGAGCAGCAGCGCCGGCTCCACGCCGACGAGTATGGGCGTCATGCGATTGGCGCCGATCAGCAGCGTGCCGACGCGCGCGACGAAGGACAGCGACAGATCCGGCTCCACGCCCTCGCGCAGACGATAGGCCGTCTTGGCGAAACGGCCTGGGCCGAAGGCGCGTTCGTCGAGCTTTTCGGCGGCGCGCGCATCCTCCAGCGTCATGGGGGAAAAGCGAATGGCGAGGTCGATCATGACGGGGCGCTTAACACGCGCCGGCCCCTGCGCAAAGCGCGCAGGCTCTTGCGCAAGGGGCGCAGCCGGGGCTAAGCCTTCGCCATGGAAATCGCTTTTCGGCCAAGCCTCTCCGCGCAACGCCTTGTTATCCGCCGCGCCGCCGCCGCCGACGCGCCGATGCTCGGGGAAATCTACCGCGCCGCCTGGCGCGAGACGCATGCCGGAACGCCGCTTGCGGATCTCGCCGAGGCCGCCGCCGCTGAGCGCGACGCCTTCTGGGCCGAGACTCTTGCGAGCGCCTCTCGCGCGGTTTTCATCGTCGCGGAGCGCGGCGAGACGCCCTCGGGCGTCGCGGCCTGCGGGCCGGTCGCGTCGCAAAAGCTTGCGGCTGCCGGATACGCCGGAGAATTCTACCTGATTTATCTCCGCCGCCGCCTGCAGGGGCGGGGCGTGGGGCGGGAGCTGATGCGGATCATGGCGCGGCGTCTGCTGGCGCTTGGCCTCGACAGCGCCGGCCTCTGGGCGCTGCGCGACAGTCCCGGCGCCCGCCGCTTTTACGAGAGACTCGGCGCGCAACCGGCGGGCGTCGCAGGCGTCTGGCCGCTCGCCGGCCGGGAGCTGGCCGATGTCGCCTATGGCTGGCGGGACGTGCGGGTCATCCTCGATCACCAATAGGGCGAGGGCGGTCCGCCGCGCAGCACTTCGGCGATGCGGGCTCTGGTCGCGGCGGTCGCGTCATCGGGCAAAGCGTCGGCCGAGAAGAAGCCGGCTTCGATGATTTCGCGGTCCGGCAGGCGCGGGCCCGTCTGGCGGAAGTCGCGCACGACGAACAGCGCCACATGGTCGCGCGACGAGGCGCGGCGGTTGAGATAGACGCCATGCAGCGACGGCGCGCCGGAAAGGCTGATATTGCCTTCTTCCTCCAGTTCCCGCGCCAGCGCTTCGTGCAGCGTCTCGCCTTTTTCGACGCCGCCGCCCGGCAGATAGAGCCCCGGCGTATAGCTGTGGCGCACCAGCAGAATGCGCTGCTGCGCATCGATCACGAGGCCGCGCACGCCGAGCGTCATCGGGCGCTGGAACAGCGCCCCGAGGGTGATGAGCCGCGCGATCAAGCGGCCTTTTTCCGTTTTTTCCGTCATCGCCGTAAGAACATGCGTGAAAATTGAACTGGACCGCGGCCCGGATGGTTCATTGAGACCATCTTAAGTGGCGGGGCTGGCGTAGGCCAGAATTGACGCGCAAGAAACGGGAGCGGCGCTTGAAGGCATTTTCCCAACTCAGCGAGCGGGAGATTCTGGCGCTGGCCATCACCTCCGAGGAGGAGGACGGCCGCATCTATATGAGCTTTTCCGAGGATCTCGCCGAGCGTTATCCGGCCTCGGCGAAAGTCTTCGAGCAAATGTCGCGCGAGGAGACGAAACACCGGCACTTGCTGCTCGAACTCTATCGAAAACGCTTCGGCGAGCATCTGCCGCCGATCCGCCGCGAGGATGTGAAGGGTTTCTTGAAACGCCGGCCGATCTGGCTCACGAAGAATCTCCCGCTCGACGTCATTCGCAAACAGGCGGAGACGATGGAATTCGAAAGCCGGCGCTTTTACGAGAGGGCGCGCGACTTTTCCACCGATGTGGGCGTGCGCAAACTGCTCGGCGATCTCGCCGCCATGGAACACGGCCACGAAACCGTCGCAAGCCGCATCCAGGCGGCGATACTCACCGAAGGCGCAATCGACGCGGAGGAGGAGACCCGCCAGCGCATGTTCGTGCTGCAATATGTGCAGCCGGGCCTCGCGGGGCTGATGGACGGCTCGGTCTCGACGCTGGCGCCGCTGTTCGCCGCCGCCTTTGCGACGCACGACAATTGGCCGACCTTTCTCGTCGGTCTCGCCGCCTCGATCGGCGCCGGGATCAGCATGGGCTTCGCCGAGGCGCTCTCGGACGACGGCTCGCTCACCGGGCGCGGCTCGCCCTTTCTGCGCGGCGGCGTCTGCGGCCTGATGACGACGCTCGGCGGGCTCGGCCATACGCTGCCCTATCTTACGCCCGACACGCTGCCCGATCACTTCATGATCGCGACGGGCGTCGCGGCGGCGATCGTTTTCTTCGAATTATGGGCGATCGCTTTTGTGCGGGCGCGCTATATGGATACCCCCTTCTTGCAGGCGGTGTTTCAGATCGTGCTCGGAGGCGCCATCGTCCTTGGCGCCGGCATTCTGATCGGCGGAGCTTAAGATTGAGTTTTCTCCTCGCCCATCTCTCGGACGCGCATATCGGACCCGTTCCGCGCCCCAATCTCGCCGAGCTTCTCGGCAAGCGCGTCACCGGCTATGTGAATTGGCTGCACAAGCGGGCGGCCCAGCACGACATGGCGGTTCTCGCCCGGCTCGTCGCCGACCTCAAGGCGCAGAACCCCGACCATGTCGCGATGACCGGGGACATCGTCAACATCGGGCTCGAGGGCGAATTCGCGCTGGCGCGGCAGTGGCTCGCGACGCTGGGGGCGCCGCAGGAGGTGAGTTTTACGCCCGGCAATCACGACGCCTATGTGAAAAGCGCGCTGGCGACGCTGGAGGAGGTCTTCGCGCCCTGGACGCAGGGCGAGGGGACGGCGGGCTACCCTTATCTGCGCCGGCGCAAGGGCGTCGCGCTGATCGGCCTCTCCTCGGCTGTGCCGACCGCGCCCTTCATCGCCGCCGGCCGGCTCGGCGCTGCGCAACTGGCGCGGCTCGCCGCGATGCTGGACGTGACCGCGGCCGAGGGGCTGGTGCGGGTCGTGATGCTGCATCATCCGCCGCATCGGGACGGCGCGCGGGCCTTGCGAGGGCTCGAGGACGCCGGCGAATTCGAGGCGGTGATCGCCCGCCACGGCGCGGAGCTGGTGCTGCACGGCCACAACCACAAGCAGAGCGTGCATCACCTGCCGGGGCCGCGTGGGGAGGCGCCGGTGGTCGGCGTCGCTTCGGCCTCGGCCCGGATCGGCGCCCATCGGCCAGGAGCCGCCTATCACCTCTACAGAATCGAGCGGCAGGGCGACCGCGCGGCGATCACCGCGCACGCCCGCGGGCTCGGCGAGGACGGCGGGGTGGTCGATCTCGGAACGATCAGACTGTAGAGCTACTGCGCCAGATAGGTCCGGTAGACATGCAGCCCGACCGCGACCGCAAGACTAATGAAAGCGCCGGCCGCCGCGAACTCCAGGAGCAGGAGATAGGCCTTGGAGAGCGCCGCCGAGAGCCGCGCCGAAGCGGGCGGGGCGACGGCGCTCTTTTCCATCGCCTGCGCCGCCGAGGCGCGGGCCGAGCCGCCGCTGGCGAAATCGACGGCGAGCGCCTTCTCCCGCTCGATGAGGCGGTGGGCGATATAGGCGGTCACCGCCTCGATCATGTCCTCGAGGTCTTCGGTCTCGCCGATGGTGACGCGGCCGTGGCGCGTGTCCTGCAGGAAACGATAGGCCCGCCGGTCGCGGCCCATCTCGACGAAGCCGATCGCGTCGATGAACAGGCGCGGCCTTTCGCCGGGCGAGATGGCGACGTCGAAAAGATCGCAGTCGCGCGGGATTTGCGCGAGAACCGGCTCCAGCGCCTCGCGCAGGAGGTCGAGCCGGGCGATCTCGGCGCCGCGCAGATCGGCGATCACGCTCGACCGCTCGGCGCCCTCGATGCGCGCCTTGCGCAGCGCCGCGGCGAGGCTCGCGACGCGCGCCTCCAGATTGGGCGCGGGGTTGCGCGCCGGGGCGGCGCTCGACCGCGCTGCCCCCACGGCAAGGACCTCGGCTGTCGATTTGTCCATGTCGTTCACTCGCGCCCCCATTGCCGCGCGCCATCCCCTTCTCGCCTTATAGCGGCCGAAAAAGCCGCTGCGAAGAGTCGCTTTTAACCGCTTGATCTTGTACCTAGGCGGCCGGCGAGTCGACTTTTTTCGCGTCTTCCGTCAAATCGACACACTCACAGTCGATTCCGGCGCGACAATGGAGAAATCGCGCGCAGGGCGTCTCTTAAGCCCGCGCCTTCAGGGGAAATGAATGGCGACGATCGATGGTGTGGCGAAGCCCGGAAAATTGAACGTGGATCGGCTGTTGCTGGGCGCCGGCCTGTTGATCGGCGCGGTCGCCCAGTCCTATGGCGACGGCGCGCTGTGGCCCATCGCCGGACTTTTGGCGGCGGCCGCGCTGTTCGTGCTCCGGCCGGCGCGGTCGCAGGTCGACCAGGCGGTCGATTCTCTGCTCGACTTCGCCGCCGTGTTCATTTTCTCGACGCTGGCCGATCCGGCCGCCGTCCTGTGGCGGGCGCCCGAGACATTCGAGCAGCTCTTCCGTTTAACGCCCGTCGGGGCCGGGGCCGCGACACTGATCTATCTCGCCGGCGCCGCGACGCTTCCGGGGCGCACGCCGCGCGTCATTCGTCTCGCGCTGTTCCTTCTGCCCTTCCTGTTCAGCCTGGCGCTGGCGCTCGGCGCGCCGCCGGTGACGGAGCTCGGCCGGCTGCTGCTGCTCGATCTGGACGCGCCGCAAGCCCTGCGCCAGATCGCCGGGCGCTCGCTGGTTCTCTTTCTGCTGAACGAGGCGGTCGTCGTCGGCACGCCGCTGGCGCTCGGCCGTTTTCTGCCGCGCGAATGGCGCCCGCACGGCATATTGTTCGCATCGGCCCTGATCGCCGCCTGTATGCCCTTCGTCGCGAGCCTCGCCGCGTCGCTGGTCGCCCCGAATCTGCCGGCGCCGCTGGCGCAGATCGCCGCGGCGCTGCTGGAGGCGCTGGCGCAAGCGGGCCTTTGGGGCGAAACCTATCTTGTCACCCAGTCGCTCGCTGGACTCCTGCGGGCGACGCCGTCGCTGTCCGCCGTCGTCTTCAACGACTGGAAAGTAGGCGCCGAGAAGGGCGCGGTTTACGGCCTCGTGTTCATCGGCCTGTTGCTGACGCTGGGCCTCGTCCTGTCGGCGCCGCCGCTCGTTGCGGCGATCGCCGCCTCCGGCCCCGTGGGCGCGGCGCTGATCGGCGCACTGCTCGCGCCGCTCTTGCGCGCCATCGTCGAGAGCACCGATTCGACGCCGCCCTTCTTCCTGCGGCTGGAACGGGAATATCTGCGTCCTTCTAATTATGCCCGCGGCCTCGTCGGCGGCGCGGCGGTCGGCGTCGCGGTCCTCGTCGATCTTCCCGCCCTGGCCAGCCTCGACCGCTTCCTGTTCGGCGCACTGGCCGGCGTTCTGATCTACGCCGGCGTCGACATGGCCATGGACTACGCCGCCTTGCATCAGGGCAGGCGCCAGCATTTGCGCAGCTGGCGGGTCTATTCGCTGGGCGCCATTCTCGGCGGCCTCGTGGCAGGCGCCGTCGCCTGGTATCTCGACGCCGGCCAGATCTCGACCATCGTCTCGAAATTCTTCGCCTATGTCTCGCTCGACTATCAGGCCGACGGCCGTCCGCTGAACCATTATGTGGTTCGGCCGCTGTTCTCGAAATGGGGCGCGACCGATCTCGGCGCCGTCGACGGCGGCGTGCGTCTGCTGTTCGACGAATCGCTCTCAGGCGTCATCCAATGGGTGTTTGCGGCGCCCTTGTTCTCGATCAATTTGTTCTTCCTGACCGCCCTCGTGTCCCGCAGCCTCGCGCCGCTGCGCCAGCTCGCGAGCTTCGAGGGGCTCGACATGCTGCTCGAAAACGCCGTCCGCGTGCTCCGCTGGGGCCTGTGGATGGCGCCGGTGATCTATTCCTTCCTGAAGGCGACGCCGGAACCGACCTGGTACAACCAGGACGGCCTGGTGCGCACCTTCGTCGCCACCTGGATGAGCAATTCACTGCCGGACGAGCAGTTCCGCGCCTGGAGCCTCGACATCTTCACCGCGCTCCTCGCCTATGACGCGCTGCGGGTGCTGATCTGGTTCGACCACATGGGGCTGCGCGTCGCGACCCTCGTCAACCTGTCTTTCGTCGGCGGCGACGTGGCCGACGAGCGGGCCGCACGCTTCCTCGGCAAGGCGCAGAAGAGCCGCGCCATCCCGGAGGGGATTCGCCGCTTCGGCACCTGGGCGCCGCTGCTTCTGCCGTTCTACATTCCACGCGGCGCGGATTGGGACAGAGCCTGGTCGGCGGCCGAACAGCTCTCGGCCATGCGGCCGCCCTCCTATACCTATCTCGTCGGCGGTTATCTGATGTACGCCGGCCTGCTGGCGCTCGGCCTCGTGATCTTTCTGCTGGTGCAGCTCGCCCGGGCCGGCAAGCTGCCGCTCGAGGGCATAACGGGCGCCGGCGGCGTGCCGGGGTCGCGTCCGCTGCGCCTCACCAACGGCTTGATGAGCAGCGAATGGTATGAGGATGCGCAGGGCGCGACCTGTATCGAGGGCGTCGCGCGCGGCGGCCCGCCGATCGACCTCACCCGCCGGCCCGACGACCACGCCCATCCGCGCGG
>JAWOLK010000025.1:0-25383 GCA_033853615.1 Beijerinckiaceae bacterium
GGGCGCCGGGGCCGACGGAGATCACCTGACCCTCCTGGGGCTTTTCCTTGGCGGTGTCGGGGATGATGATGCCGCCCTTGGTCTTCTCTTCGCCCTCGAGGCGCTTGACCAGGACCCGGTCGTGCAACGGACGGAACGCCATGTGGTGCTTCCTTTTGCAGCAGCCGCCGGCGGTCCCGTGAGGCCCCGCCTGCGGCAAGGATCATCGAAAAGCCTGTTGGCACTCTGTGGCGGCGAGTGCCAGCAAGCTGCGCTGCAAATAGGGGCGTCGCGTCCGCCTGTCAAGGGCGGCGCCGGTCAAGCCCCTCCGGCCGGCCTGTTTTTGCAGAGGTAGGCGCGCTTTCGAGCTTTTTTCCGGCGTGATTATCGAAATTGGCGGCTCCGGCTCTTTCGTTGCGAGCCTTCCCTGTCGCTCGCCCAAATTTTTGGCCCAGATCGCCTGGCCCAAAGCAGCGACGGCCGCCCGTCGCCGGGCGGCCGCCTCAGACAGATCGGATGCGGCGGGCTTCTCTTCGGCTGGCCCGCGCCGCCCGCGTCACTGGCTGCCCTCGAGCCAAATGCCGTGGTTGTGGTGCTTGCCCCAATGTAGATTTTTCGCGCCCGGTCCATCGAGCGCCATCATGTCTTCCTGGTGGCGGCGCGCCTGGGCGTGCCCCTGGGACCCCTCAAACAGCGATTCGAAAGGATCCTTGTGTTCCGCCGCAGCGGCGAGACCGCACATCGATACGGAGCCCATGGCGATGACGGCGAGCAGTAATTTACGCATCATCTTTCCTCCCATTGTCACATTCCTGTTACAAAATCGCAGTACGCTGAAGCTCTGTCTAGAGCGTAAGCCATTAAATTCTCGAAAGCTTTATGTGCGGCGCGGCGCCCGGTCGCGGCGCCGATCCTCCGGCGCGGGCGCAAATTGCCGCGCGGCTTGACATCTTGCGCCGCATCACACGAATTACCCGGGCCTTCTCCAACGCGACGCCAGCGATGATCCTCTTGAACTCCCCCCGCCTTCTCGGCCTCGTCGTGGCGCTTCTCGCGCTCGCCGCCGATCAGGCGCATAAATTCTTCATGCTCGATGTCTTCGACATCGCCGCGCGGCAGCCGATCACGCTCGCGCCGTTCCTCGATGTCGTCCTGTCCTGGAACTACGGCGTCTCCTATTCGATGTTCGCCGCACATGACGGCGCCGGGCGCGCCGCGCTGCTCGCCCTGCAGGCCGGACTCGTCGCCGGGCTCGTCGTCTGGATGTGGCGGGCGCAGCGGCCGCTCGTTTCCGCCGGGCTCGGTCTCGTCATCGGCGGCGCGCTCGGCAATGCGCTGGACCGGCTCACCCACGGCGCGGTCGCCGATTTCTTCTACTTTCACACAGCGCTGCCGGTTGGCCCGCTCGCCAATTACATTTTCAACGTCGCCGACGTCGCGATCACCTGTGGCGTCGTCTTGCTGCTGGCCGAGAGCTTCTTGCCGCATAAAGCGCCGCAGGCGTGAGCCGTTTGCGCGGCGCAGCTTTTGGTTTAAGGAGGGAGGACGCCTCTAAATCGCCAAGAAGTCGCGTCTATGGAATGCGAGGCGCCCGGGTCCTGTCTGGGGCTTCTCGGACAGGCGCTCGATAAGACGGCGGAATTGGGACAGCGGAGTTATTTTCATGAAGCAGGATGCGACCTCCTTCCGGAGCGCGCCGCTCGCGCTCGCCGCGATTGCCTTCTGCGCCTGCGCGGCCCCTGCGCGCGCCTATGACGACAAATCGACGATCAGCGCCGCGCTGGAGCTGATCGGCGTCAATCTCGACGAAAAACCCTCGGTCATCGATTATCGCGAGCGCGCCAAGCTGGTGCTGCCGCCGCGCCGCGATCTGCTGCCGGAGCCGAACGGGAGCGAGCGTCCCTCCAACTGGCCGACCAACGCCGCCAGCGGGCCGTTGAACACCGACCGCTACGCAAGGGTGCGCAACGCGCCGCCGGAGGAGAAGCGCAAGAGCCTCGTCGAGCGCGCGCTCGGCCCGCGCAACACCAACATCGCGCCCGGAACGGAGGACCAGCCCGGTTTCCTGCAGCGCATGCTTTCCGTTTCGGCCGAGCCGACCACGCCCGACACGACGGAGCCGGCGCGTCGCACGCTCGTCGAGCCGCCGGAAGGCTATCGCGCGCCGAGCAAGGATCTGAGCACGATCCGCGACACCGACAAAAAATCCGCGAGCTGGTGGAACCCCTTGAGCTACTTCGGCGGCGACGACGACAAGGACCCGGTCGCGCAGACCGCGGGCTCCGCGGAAAGCGCGAAACCGGCCGCGACGGCCAAACCGAGCGCGCCGACCCGCACCGCGGCGGCCGCGGCGAGCCAACCCGCCAAGCGCGACGAGCCGCAGGGCGCGATTTCCACTTTTCGTAAAATGCTCCCTGGATTTCTCGGAGGCTCTGACAAAAACTAAAGTTCTGGCCTATATGTTCGCGAGCTCATCGAGTGATTTGCGCGCGGCTCCGGGTCGCGCGGGAAAGGCCCATATGTCGCTTCAGCCGCCGCTCGCCGGCACAAACGCTCTCACGCCGCAGCCCGCCGCCGCCTCGGCGCATGGCGGGGCCGAGGTCGCCCATTTCACGCTCGACAACGGCATGGAGGTCGTCGTCATACCGGATCGCCGGTCGCCGGTCGTGACCCATATGGTCTGGTACAAGAACGGCTCCGCCGACGATCCGCTCGGCAAGTCCGGCATCGCCCATTTTCTCGAACATCTGATGTTCAAGGGCACGAAGAACCATCCGCAGGGCGAATTCTCCAAGCTCGTCGCCGAGCTCGGCGGGCAGGAGAACGCCTTCACGAGCTATGATTACACCGCCTATTTCCAGCGCATCGGGGCCGACCATCTGCCGACCATGATGCGCTTCGAGGCCGACCGCATGACCAATCTCATCCTGACGGACGAGGTCGTCGGCCCCGAGCGCGACGTGGTGCTGGAGGAGCGGCGCATGCGCACCGACAACGACCCGGCCGCGCAGCTCGACGAAGCGGTGCAGGCGGCGCTCTTCGCGCATCATCCCTACGGCACCCCGATCATCGGCTGGAACCACGAGATCGAGGGCCTCTCGCGCGAGGACGCGCTGGCCTATTACCGGCGCTTCTATACGCCGGCCAACGCCATTCTGATCGTCGCCGGCGACGTCGATCCCGCGGCGGTCGCGGAGCTGGCGCGCGAGATTTACGGCAAGATCCCGTCGCATGAGGTTCCGCCGGCCCGCAAGCGGCCGCAGGAGCCGCCGCTGCGCGGCGAGCGCCGCGTGACGCTCAGCGACGAGAAGGTCGAGCAGCCGCAGATCGAGCGCGTCTTCCTCGTGCCCTCCTACAAGACCGCCGCGCCCGGCGAGGCGGAGGCGCTGGAGGTGATGAGCCATGCGCTCGGCGGCGGCCCGGCCAGCAAGCTCTATGATGCGCTGGTCGTGGAGCAGAAATGCGCGGTGAACGCCGGCGCCTATTACATGGGCTCGGCGCTCGACGACACGCGGCTGTGGGTCTATGCGACGCCGGCGCCGGGCGTGTCGCTGGAGGAGCTGGACGCCGCCATGGGCCGCGCGCTCGCCGCCTTCGCCGCCGCGCCGCTCGACGAGGAGGAGCTTAACCGCGCCAAGACGCGGCTGATCGCCGATGCGATCTACGCCCGCGACAGTCAGGTGTCGCTGGCCCGCTGGTACGGCGAGTCGCTCGCGACCGGCCTCGGCGTCGCCGACGTCGCGCTCTGGCCGGACCGGATCGAGGCGGTGACGGCCGCCGACGTGCAGGCCGCCGCGCGCAAATGGCTCGGCAAGGGGCGGGTCGTCACCGGCTTGCTCGCGCCGGCCGAGGAGGCCGAAGAGGCCGAAGCCGTCGCCTGACCCCAATGCTGCCCGCGCCTCGCGCGACTGGATGAAACATATGACAGCGCATAACACACTCGCCGCCGCCAGATCGCGGGCCGAAAATGTCCAGCGAATCCGGACGCCGGGAGGCCTAGAGGCGTGGCTCGTCGAGAGCCACGCCGTCCCGCTCGTCGCGCTGGAATTCGCCGTGCGCGGCGGCGCGGCCCAGGACCCGCCCGGCAAGGCCGGGCTCGCGACGCTGCTCGCCGGCCTGCTCGACGAGGGCGCCGGTCCCTATGACGCGCGCGAATTTCATCACGCGATCGAGGACCTCGCCATCCACATCGGCTTCGGCGCCGATCGGGACGCGCTGTCCGGCCATTTGCAGACGCTCTCCCGCAACACCGACAAGGCGTTCGAGCTGTTGCGGCTGGCGGTGACAGAGCCGCGGCTCGAAGAGTCCGCCGTCGAGCGCGTGCGCGCGCAGCTGATGGCCGGCGTGCGGCGTGACGCCAACGATCCCGACGCCATGGTGGCCAAAGCCTTCCGCGAAAGGGCTTTTCCGGGCCATCCCTATGGCGTTTCGGCGCGCGGCGAGCTGGAGACGCTGGACGCGATCACCCGCGGCGATCTCGACGCGATGCGCCGCCGGATGCTGGCGCGCAAGGATCTGAAGGTCGCCGTCGTCGGCGCGATCGACGCCGACACGCTGGCGAAGCGCCTCGACGAGACTTTTGGCGCGCTGCCGGCAGAGAACGATCTGACTCCCATCGCGCCGATCGCCGTGCAGGGCCTGGGCGAACGCGTGCTGGTCGATCTCGACGTGCCGCAGACGACGATGCGCTTCGGCCGGCCGAGCATCGCCAAGAAAGACCCGGATTATTTCGCCGCGGTGGTGGTCAACCACATTCTCGGCGGCGGCGTCTTCACCGCGCGGCTCTTCCACGAGGTGCGCGAGAAACGCGGCCTCACCTATTCCGTCTATACGCATCTTCAGGAATTCGACCAGAGCCCGATGCTGATCGGCGGCAATTCCACGAAGAACGCCCGCGCCGGCGAGTCGCTCGCGGTCATCGAGGAAGAGGTGCGCAAGCTCGCCAATGACGGGCCGAGCGCGGACGAGCTGGACAAGGCGCAAAAATATCTGGTCGGCTCCTATGCGCTGCGCTTCGACACCTCGACCAAGATCGCGAGCCAGCTCGTCAATCTCCAGCTCGACGAGTTCGAGCCTTCCTATCTCGACGAGCGCAACCAGAGAATCGCGGCAGTGACGATGGAGGACGCGCGCCGGGCGGCGAAGCGCCTGCTCGGCGACGGCGCGCTTCTGGTCGCGGCGGCGGGCCGGCCGGAGGGGCTGTAGCCGCTTTCCTTGGCCGGATCATGCCGCGCGGCCGGCATGCAGGGGAGGAGCCGGGTCGAGCCCGGCCCGCGCGCGGGCGTGAAGCCGATCGCGCCGGACATTTCCCGCGACCCCGCCGATCTGCCGCCGCCGCTGCACGCCCGCACCCGGCAGCATATGAGGGTCGATCTCGAAACCGTGGAATTAAACGGCCTGCTCGACGACGGGACGCTGTTTACCCAGACCAATCCGGGCGAGGAGCGGGTCGTCACCTTCCGGGCGATGGTCCCGGGCCTCTTCGTCTATCATTGCGCGACGCCGAGCATCGCCCAGCATGTCGCCAACGGCATGTATGGGCTGCTGCTGGTCGAGCCCGACATCCCATGCGCGCAAAGATCGGCGAGAGCGTGCGGATTTTCTTCGGCGACGCCGGGCCGAACGCGGCCGCGCCTTCCATCTCATCGGCGAGATTTTCGGCCGGGTCTGGAGCGGCGGGACGACGGGGCAGGGAGAGCGTGGGGTCCAGACGGTTTCGGTTCCGCCCGGCGACGTGGTCCGTCGAGCTTAAGATCCCGCCCGCGGGCCGCTATGCCCTGATCGACCACGCACTGTCGCGGGTCGAGCGCGGCCTCGAGCGCCTCTTGATCATCGAAGGCCCGAAGGACGACGCGATCATGAGTCGGGGGACTTCGACGCCGGCCCCTGCGCCGGCGCCGCGGGCGCCAGCGCCGAGGTGAGCCTTACTTCTGGGGCAGCAGCGCCAGCAGATCGGCCATTTTCGGCGCCGCCGCAGGGTTCATCATGCCGACGACATGGTAGCCGGCGTCGACGTGCAGCACCTCGCCGGTCACGCCGCGCGCCATCGGCGACAGCAGATAAACCGCGGTCTCGCCCACTTCCTCGATGGAGACGACGCGACGCAGCGGCGCGTTATACTCGTTCCAGCGCAGGATATAGCGGAAATCGCCGATGCCGGAGGCCGCCATGGTCTTGATCGGGCCGGCGGAAATGGCGTTGACGCGGATGTTCTTCTCGCCGAGATCGGCGGCGAGATAGCGCACCGAGGCCTCCAGCGCCGCCTTGGCCACGCCCATCACATTGTAATGCGGCATCCACTTCTCGGCGCCGTAATAGGTGAGCGTCAGCAGCGAGCCGCCGTCCGTCATCAGCTTTTCGGCGCGCTGGGCGATCGCCGTGAAGGAGAAGCAGGAGATCAGCAGCGACTGGGTGAAATTGTCGGCGGTGGTGTCGACATAGCGGCCGTCGAGCTGGTCCTTGTCCGAGAAGGCGAGACAATGCACGACGAAATCGAGCTTGCCCCACATGCGCTCGACCTCGGCGAAGACCGCGTCGATCGTCTCGGTCTCGGACACGTCGCAGCGGCCGACGACATGGGCGCCGAGCTCGGCCGCGAGCGGCCGCACGCGCTTCTCCAGCGCCTCGACCTGATAAGTGAGCGCGATCTCGGCCCCCGCTTCGCGCGCCGCCTTGGCGATGCCCCAGGCGATGGAGCGGTTGTTGGCGACGCCGAGGATGAGCCCCTTCTTGCCGGCGAGAACGCCGCTGAAAGGAGACGCGGGGGTGGTCGTGTCCGACATTCGGGGATCCTGAAAATGTAAGGGCGGGACGCCGCCGACTTCATCGTGAGCGCGTTTATAGATTGCGGCGGCCCGGCGCAAGGGCGGAAAGCCGCCGCCGCCGGCAAAGCTTCGGCGCGACGCGAAAAAACCGCCCGCAGGAAGCCGTGAGGCGCCTGCCGGAGATAGTCAATCGCCCGGGGTTGGCATATCATAAAAAAAGGGGATGGAGGTCCGCGCGCGACCAAGCAGAATAGCAGGGCGGAGCGGGGCGCACATGACAAACAGAGACGACGTTTTCCACTTCGAGGAGACGGCGGCGCCACGGTTGAGGCGCTACGCCCGAGGACTCTGCGCCGGCTATCCGGCCGCCGAGGCGGACGACCTCGTCCAGGCGGCGCTGGAGCGCTTGGGGCCGAGCCTGATCGGGCCGAGCCCGCGCGGGTCCGGCGACGGCGCGCCGCAGCCGGCGCAGGCCAGGGTCGCCGCCTATCGCGCGCTCACCGATCTCGCCCGCCAGAAATTGCGCGGACCCGCGCCGCCGCGCGGCGCGCCCAGCCATGCGCCGATCGTCGACGCCCTCGCCGAACTGCCCTTCGACGAGCGCGTCGCCTTGCTGCTCGTCGCGCTGGAGGGCCTCTCCTATGAGGACGCGGCCAATGTCTGCGGCGCGACGCGCGAAACGACCGTCGCGCGGCTGATTCGGGCGCGGGCGGCGCTGTCGGGGCTCGATCTGCGCCCGGCCAATGGCGCGCGTCGGGCGGGCGGCCATTTGCGCGTCGTGAAATGACGCCGGAGCAGATCACGGAAGCCGACCTGCACGCGCTGGTCGACGGCGAGCTTGCGCCCGACCGGCGTCGGGCGGTCGAGGATCACCTGCTTCAACACCCGGAGGAGGCGGCGCTGGTCGAAGGCTGGCGGCGCCAGAACGCCGCGCTGCGCGCCGCCTTCGATCATGTCGCGCATGAGACGCCGCCCACCACGCTGCGCCGGCCGAAGGCGCCCGCTACGCCGGGGCCGATCGAAACCGGCGCCATTCATTGGGGACGGCCCAGCGCCTCGCGCGCGACGCGCCGGGTCGACGAAGCGCGCCGCGCCCGCCGCAAGAAGGCGCTGCTCTCCGGCCTGCTGACGCTGGTCGTCGGCGCCTTGGCCGCGGCGGCTATTTTCCTTGCGCTCTCCGGCGGGCCGAAGAGCCGGCCGCCCACGGCGAGCGCCGCCGATCCGCAGGGCTACGCCGGCCGCGCCGAAGTCGCCTATCAGACCTTCGCGCAGGACGCCCGCGCCGTCGAGATCGACGCCGGGCGCAAGGGCGAGCTGTCGGCCTGGCTGCTGCGCCGCGTCGGTTTCGGCCTCGTGCCGGATTTGTCGCCGCTCGGCCTGCGCTTTCTCGGCGGCCGGGTGACGCCGGGCCTGCGCGAGCCGGCGGGGTTTCTCGTCTATGAGCGCGACGGCGGCGACCGGCTGGCGCTTTATTTCGAGCGCGCCGACGGCGGCGCCACGCCGGGGCCGGGCCCGCGCCGCGGTTTCCTCGGCGCCATCGAATGGCGGGCGGCCGGCATGGCCTTCGTGCTGATCGGCCCCGTGAGCGCGGAGTTGCTCCAGGCGGCCGGGGAACGCGCCGCGGCGGAGGTCATCGCCCCGCAGGCGACGCCGGCCGAGCCCGGGCGGTAAGGGGCGCGTCGCCGCGAGAGGGGCGGCAGACGGCGCAAGCATTTTGCTTGGAGAGAGCAAGCCAAGCAAAAATCCCCGCGCCGGGACGCGGGGAGCAGAGTTCCGGCCGCTTGAGCGACCTTTAGAGCCCCGGTCCGAGACCGGCGGCTCTGATCCTTGTTCTTTTGAGCGTTTTACAATCGCCGAAGCGGCTCCCGCTCCGGCGGAAAACGTTTTAGCCCTCCAGCAGCCGCCGGGCGATCACCTGCGCCTGAATCTCCGCCGCGCCCTCGAAGATGTTGAGGATGCGGGCGTCGCAGAGGACGCGGGAGACGGGATATTCCAGCGCGAAGCCGTTGCCGCCGTGGATTTGCAGCGCATTGTCCGCCGCCGCCCAGGCGACGCGGGCGCCGAGCAGCTTGGACATGCCAGCCTCAAGATCGCAGCGCTTGCCCTCGTCCTTCTCGCGCGCGGCGAAATAGGTGATCTGGCGAGCAATGTGAATCTCGACCGCCATGGCGACGATCTTGTCGAACACGCGCGGGAAGGAGAACAGCGGCTTGCCGAACTGAATGCGCTCCTTGGCGTATTTCAGGCCGAGGTCGAGCGCGCTCTGCGCGACGCCGAGCGCGCGCGCCGCGGTCTGGATGCGGGCCGACTCGAAGGTCTCCATCAGCTGCTTGAAGCCCTTGCCCTCTTCGCCGCCGAGGAGATTTTCGGCCGGGACTTCGAAATTGTCGAAGCCGATCTCGAACTCCTTCATGCCGCGGTAGCCGAGCACCTCGATCTCGCCGCCGGTCATGCCCTTGGCCGGGAAGGGATTTTCATCCGTGCCACGCGGCTTTTCCGCGATCAGCATGGAGAGACCCTTATAGCCCTTCTCGTTCGGATTGGTGCGCACGAGCAGCGTCATGATGTCGGCGCGCACCGGATGGGTGATCCAGGTCTTGTTGCCGAAGACCTTGTAGACGTCGCCCTCGCGCGTCGCGCGGGTGCGCAGGCCGGCGAGATCAGAGCCGTTGTTCGGTTCGGTGAAGACGGCGGTGGGCAGGATTTCGCCGCTCGCGATCTTCGGCAGATATTTCTGCTTCTGGGCCTCGGCGCCGCCGACGAGGATCAGCTCGCCGGCGATCTCGGAGCGGGTGCCGAGCGAGCCGACGCCGATATAGGCGCGGGACAGTTCCTCGGAGACGACGCACATGGCGATCTTGCCCATGCCGGAGCCGCCATATTCCTCCGGAATGGTCAGGCCGAAGACGCCGAGCTCGGCGAGGCCGGCGATGACTTCGAGCGGAATATATTCGTTCTTGGCGTGCCATTCCTGGGCGTAGGGCAGGACATTGGCCGTCGCGAATTTGCGCATCTCTTCGCGGATCGCCTCCAGCGTCTCGTCGAGGCCGCTGGCGCCGATCGTGCCGGCGGCTTCCTGATGGTCGATCAGCTCGGCGAGGCGGGCGCGGTTGGCCGGCGTATTGCCGGAGAGAATGAGCCGGTCGACGGCCGGGACGCGCTTGGCCGCAATCGCCTGCGGCGACAGGCCGAAGTCGGTCAGGCGGACGATCTCGCCCTGGCTCATCGGAATGCCGCCGAAGACCTGCGCCAGAAATTCCGCAAAGCCGATGCCGTTCAACAGCTGCTCGGTCTCGCCATAGGCGCCCTCGGCGGTCAGGCGCTCGGCGTAATCGACGAGTTCGCGCAGGCTCTGCACATAGGTGGCGAACCAGGCGAGGCCGTGGGCGGCGTGCTGGTCCTGCTCGATCAGCTCGTTGGAAAGCTTGCCGTCCTTGGTGACGCGGGCGCGCACGGAGGCGAGCGCGTCCTGATAGAGCGCCTCGACGGCGGCGAGCGCCTCTTTCGCGTCCGTGAGCCAGGAGGCGGGTTCGGTCTTCAAGGCGACGGCGGCTGTCATGGTTTCATCCGGAAGTGGCGCCGGGCTCTGGGCGGGCGCGGGGGTCTCAGGAGTTTGGGGCTCTTCTTGCCGCGATTTTTGGGCGGGCGCAAGCAGCCCGAGGCGTCGCAGGAAGGATTGAAAGAGGCTTTCGCGTTCGCTGGGCGCGGCGTTCGTGGACATGGTTTCGCTCGCTGTTGGCGTCGAAGGGGCCCTGCTGCAAAAGCCGGCTCGGCTTGCGAGCGGGCCTTGTCACGGGCGGCGTTCTAGCTTCGCTCTTCATGCCGTCATTTGCGGGCAAGCGCAATACGCCCAAGGCGTCGCAGCTCAAAGGAGGCCGTCGATTTGTTCGACGAGCGCCTGTTCGCGGCCGTAAAAGCTTTCGATCATCGCCGCGAGGAAGCGCTCGGGGATTAGCCGGTCAAGATGCAACGTACGCCCTGCAGTGTCGGCGATCAGCGCCAAAAAGGCGAGTTGAGCGCGTCCATTTCCATCCCGGAACGGATGGACGGCGTTCAGCTCCGCCAGAAGATGCGAGACGCCAGCCACAAATGCGTCGCGCTGCGCGCCTTGCAAGCAATCGGCCGCCAAGAACTCTCCGAAGACTCGGTCCATCTCGGCGCAGATATGCTCGGGATAGCAAAAGGCGCTGCCCCCCTTGGAGATGCGCACCGTACGGAATTGCCCGGCCCAACGATAGACGCCAGAAAAAATATGCCGACGAACCGCGCGATAATGACGCACGTCGAACTGTCCAACTGGCAGCGGTTCAAGGAATCTCTGGGCTGTCGCCTCGGCTTCGAAGAGATCGAGGAGGGTCTGATCGCGAAGGCCCAGGCGATTCTTGAGAACCAGAGTTCCCTTGTAGCAATAGGGATCGGCGAAGGCGTCATACACGCCGGATCATGCTTTCCGGCTGTGTTTCTGCTCTATCGCGGCGCGCCGCTGCGTCCGGGTAAGGCCTTTGCGGTCGAAATCCGCGAACATGCGGCGGCTTTCTTCGGGCAGGCGGACGCCCTCCACCGCGCTGATCTTTTCGAAAACTGCCAGCCCCAGGATGAGGGGGCTTCCGGTCTTTTCGCGCATCGTCGTTTTCCGGCTCATGGCGCAGCATAACACAAAACCGGTGCGCCATCATCCCGGAAGCAGCCCCGCCGGTCTGCGTCCGGCGGGGCTGAGATCACTTCTGCCGGCAGGCTTCCAGCACGTCCTCGAAGCTGCGCAGGCCAGCGACCGGCGCATTGACCAGCACCGCCATATTTCCCGGCGCATGCAGGTTCTTCCACATCTTGGTGTGCGCCTGCGGGATCTGCGCCCAGGGGAAGACCTCGGACATGCAGGGATCGACGCGGCGGTCGACGACGAACTGGTTCGCCGCCGCCGCCTGTTTCAGATGCGCGAAATGCGAGCCCTGAATGCGCTTCTGCCGCATCCACACGTAACGCGCGTCGAAGGTGAGGTTGAAGCCCGTCGTGCCGGCGCAGAAGACGACCATGCCGCCGCGTTTCGCCACGAGGCAGGAGACCGGGAAGGTCTGCTCGCCCGGATGTTCGAAGACGATATCGACGTCTTTCTTATTGGTGATGTCCCAGATCGCTTTGCCGAAGGCGCGGGCGTTCTTCGTCCATTCGTTGAACTCGGGCGAATTCACCTTGGGCAGCTGGCCCCAGCACTTGAAATCCTTGCGGTTGATGACGCCTTTCGCGCCGAGCGACATCACATATTCGCGCTTGCTTTCGTCGGAGATGACGCCGATCGCATTGGCGCCGGCGGCGGCGCAGAGCTGCACGGCGAAGACGCCGAGACCGCCCGAGGCGCCCCAAACCAGCACATTGTCGGAGGGCTTCAGCCGATGCGGCTCATGGCCAAAAAGCATGCGGTAGGCGGTGGCGAGCGTCAGCGTATAGCTCGCGGATTCTTCCCAGGTCAGATGCTTCGGACGCGGCAGGAGCTGGCGGTCCTGCACGCGGCAGAACTGGGCGAAGGAGCCGTCCGGCGTCTCATAACCCCAAATGCGCTGCGACGGCGAGAACATAGGATCGCCGCCATTGCACTCCTCGTCGTCCCCGTCGTCCTGGTTGCAGTGGACGACGACCTCGTCGCCGACCTTCCAGCGCTTCACCTTGGAGCCGACCGCCCAGACGATGCCGGAGGCGTCGGAGCCGGCGATGTGATAGGGGTGCTTATGCGCATCGAGCGTAGAGACCGGCTGGCCGAGCGAGGCCCAGACGCCGTTGTAATTGACGCCCGCGGCCATCACGAACACGAGAACATCGTGGCTGTCCAATTCCCAGGTGGGGACGACTTCGAGCTGCATCGCCTCTTCCGGCGGGCCGTGACGCTCCTTGCGAATGGCCCAGGCGTACATCTTCGCCGGAACATGTCCGAGCGGCGGGATCTCGCCCATTTCGTAAAGGTCTTTCTTCTCGCTCAAGGTGTAACTCCCTCCCACTCGGTCTGGATGCGCAGCGCACAAATATCCGCCGAGCTTATAATGGCGCAGCGACGCCCTTCATAGGGTGAAAATATCGACGGCGCCGACTGGCTTTCCCTATGCGCAGCGGGGGAGCGCGCCGCGGCGAACGCCGCATTTACTTGCTTCCCTTCAACAGCTCGCCCCAGTATCTCCGCAAAGATGACTATAGCAACGCCCGTGGCTGCGCGCGACATTGGCGCCGTTTGACCGGCCTCCCCGAGCCTCCGCTTAAGGCCCGGGGCCAACGCGTCACTTGTCAAAACCCGCGTCTGTGCTATCGCAGCGCGCAAGGAGGAGCCCGATGAACGACATGTCCGCCCCGCGCCGCGATAAGCCCTGGATGTTCCGCACCTACGCCGGTCACTCGACCGCCGAGGCGTCGAACCGGCTCTACCGCAGCAATCTCGCCAAGGGCCAGACGGGCCTCTCCATCGCCTTCGATCTGCCGACGCAGACCGGCTATGACAGCGATCATCCGCTGTCACGCGGCGAAGTCGGCAAGGTCGGCGTGCCGGTTTCGCATCTCGGCGACATGCGCGCGCTGTTCAACGGCATTCCGCTCGGCGAGATGAATACGTCGATGACGATCAACGCCACCGCCGTGTGGCTGATGTCGCTCTATATCGCCGCCGCCGAGGAACAGGGCGTCCCGCGCGCGAAATTGCAGGGCACGACGCAGAACGACATCATCAAGGAGTATTTGTCGCGCGGCTCCTATGTGTTTCCGCCGACGCAATCATTGCGGCTGACGCAGGATCTCATTCTCTTCACGACGAAAGAGTGTCCGAAGTTCAACCCGATGAACGTCTGCTCCTATCATTTGCAGGAAGCCGGCGCGACGCCGGTGCAGGAGCTGGCTTACGCGCTCGCGACCGCGGTCGCGATTCTCGACGGCGTGAAGGCCGCCGGCATCTCCGACGCCGATTTCGCCCAGGTCGTCGGCCGCATCTCCTTCTTCGTCAATGCGGGCATGCGTTTCATCACCGAGCTGTGCAAAATGCGCGCCTTCACCGAGCTGTGGGACGAGATCGTCCTTCAGCGCTACGGCGTGACCGATGAGAAGATGCGCCGTTTCCGCTACGGCGTGCAGGTCAATTCGCTCGGTCTCACCGAGCAGCAGCCGGAAAACAACGTCTATCGCATCCTCATTGAAATGCTGGCGGTGGTGCTGTCCAAGGGCGCCCGCGCCCGCGCCGTGCAGCTTCCCGCCTGGAACGAGGCGCTCGGCCTGCCGCGTCCCTTCGATCAGCAATGGTCGCTGCGCATGCAGCAGATCATGGCCTATGAGACCGACCTCCTGGAATACGGCGATATTTTCGACGGCAATCCGGAGATCGCCCGCAAGGTCAAGGAGTTGAAGGACGAGGCCCTCGCCGAGCTGAAGAAGATCGACGAGATGGGCGGCGCCGCGGCGGCGGTCGAGAGCGGCTATATGAAGTCGAAGCTCGTCGAATCGAACACCGCCCGTCTCGAGGCGATCGAGGCTGGCGAGCAGATCGTCGTCGGCGTCAACCGCTACACCGAGGGCGAGCCCTCGCCGCTCACCTCCGGCGAAGACCAGATCATGGTCGTGCCGGAAGGCGTCGAGGCGGACCAGATCGCGCGGCTGCAAGCCTGGCGCGCGGCGCGCGACGAAAAGGCGGCCAAGGCGGCGCTCGACGAGCTGGCGCGCGCGGCCAAGGAAGGCCGCAACATGGTCGAGCCGTCGATTGCGGCGGCCAAGGCCGGCGTCACCACCGGCGAATGGGGCGGCGTGCTGCGCGGCGTCTTCGGCGAATATCGCGCCCCCACAGGCGTTTCCTCCACCGCCCGCCAGGTCGGCGGCGCGCTGGACGAGGTGCGTGGCGAGGTGCAGCGCGTCTCGACGAAGATCGGCAAGCGCGCGAAGTTCCTCGTCGGCAAGCCGGGCCTCGACGGCCATTCCAACGGCGCCGAGCAGATCGCGGTGCGCGCCCGCGACGCCGGTTTCGACGTGGTTTACGCCGGCATTCGCTCAACGCCGGCCGAGCTGGTCGAGACCGCGAAGAAAGAGGGCGTGCATTGCATCGGCCTGTCGATCCTCTCCGGCTCGCATGTGACGCTTGCGCATGAAGTCATGAAATTGATGAAGGAAGAAGGGCTGGAGCAAACTCCGCTCGTCGTTGGCGGCATTATTCCGCCGGCGGATGAGAAACTCTTGCGTGACGCAGGCGTCGCGGCGGTTTATACGCCGAAGAACTACGACCTCAACCAGATCATGACCGACCTCGCGCATATTATCGAGCGCAGCGTCGTCTAAATCCCGGCTTGGGCGGAGGAAGCCCGGGCCTTTCTCAAAATGAGCGTTTGCTGGAGCCTGTTCGGGCTCCGGCGCGCTGTCTCTTTGATTTCAGAGGGTCCGATGTCCAGCATCACCGAGGGTCAGGCCGGGTTTTTCAGTCGCGAACGCTCGATCGCGGCGCCAAGCTTCAACCGCTGGCTGGTTCCGCCGGCGGCGCTCGCCGTGCATCTCTCGATCGGCATGGCCTATGGCTTCAGCGTCTTCTGGCTGCCGCTGTCGCGCGCCATCGGCGTGACGCAGCCGAAGGCCTGCCCGGAGGACATCGGCTTCTTCGAGTCGATCTTTACGACGAGCTGCGACTGGAAGATCAGCATGCTCGGCTGGACCTTCACGCTGTTCTTCGTGTTTCTGGGCTCCTCGGCCGCCGTCTTCGGCCAATGGCTGGAGACCGCCGGCCCGCGCAAGGCCGGCCTCGCCGCGGCGCTATGCTGGTGCGGCGGGCTGCTGATCTCCGCCGCCGGCGTCTATCTGCATCAAATCTGGATGCTGTGGCTCGGCTCCGGCGTCATCGGCGGCATCGGCCTCGGCCTCGGCTATATTTCGCCGGTCTCGACGCTGATCAAATGGTTTCCGGACCGGCGCGGCATGGCGACAGGCCTCGCCATCATGGGCTTTGGCGGCGGCGCGATGATCGGCGCCCCGCTGGCCGACAAGCTGATGGGTTTTTACGCGACGCCGCAATCCGTCGGCGTCTGGCAGACATTCGTCACGCTGGCGGCGATCTATTTCGTCTTCATGGTCGCCGGCTCGCTCGGCTATCGCGTGCCGCGCGACGGCTGGACGCCGAAGGGCTGGACCCCGCCGGCGCCCGCGGCGGGCGGCGGCATGGTCACGCATCGCCACGTGCATCTCGACGTCGCCTGGAAGACCCCGCAATTCTGGCTGCTGTGGGCCGTGCTCTGCCTCAATATTTCGGCCGGCATCGGCGTGCTCGGCATGGCCTCGCCGATGCTTCAGGAAGTCTTCGGCGGGCGCCTGCTCGGGCTTAACGTCGGCTTCAACGATCTCACCGCCGCGCAGAAGGGCCAGATCGCCGCCATGGCCGCCGGTTTCACCGGCCTGTTGAGCCTGTGCAACATCGGCGGGCGCATTGCCTGGGCGACCATGTCGGACCGGCTCGGGCGCAAGCGCACCTTCTTCATCTTCTTCGTCGCCGGCATGGCGCTCTATTCGCTCGCGCCCTGGGCGGCGCAGGCGGACGGCGTCGCGCCCTTCGTGCTGATCTTCTGCGTGATCCTGTCGATGTATGGCGGCGGTTTCGCCACGATCCCGGCCTATCTCGCCGACATGTTCGGCACTCATATGGTCGGCGCCATTCACGGCCGGCTGCTCACCGCCTGGTCGACGGCCGGCGTGCTCGGCCCGGTGCTGGTGAACTACATCCGCGAATATCGGCTCGCCGCCGGCGTCCCGCGCGAGGCCGCCTATAACCAGACCATGTATATTCTCGCCGGCCTGCTGCTGCTCGGCTTCCTGTGCAACCTTTTGGTGCGTCCGGTGGCTGAGCGTTACTTCATGACCGATGAGGAGGTCGCGCGCGAGAAGAAGATCTCCGTCGCCGAGGTCGAGAAACAGGAGACCGGCCACGAGGCGGATTTCGAGGATTTCGTCGAAGAGGCGCGCGAGCCGGGCTGGGCGGCGGCGGCCGCGGCTTCGAGCGTCGCGGCGGAAAATGGCGGCGCTTCGCGGCTCGCGCCGATCCTGGCCTGGGCGCTGGTCGGCGTTCCGCTCGCCTGGGGCGTCGCCATGACGGTGCTGAAGACTCTGGCCTTGTTCAACCGCTGAGGCGGTCGGCCCGCGGGCAGTAAAATCCAAACGCAGGCTTGGGTTGATCCGCCCGCGCGGGTCTGAGACAAGAGGCGGGGAGCCGGCCTGCGGACGATTCGCCGCGGCGGCTCGGGCTGACACGGGAACCGCATTATGGCGACGGCTTGCACCAACGGTCTCGACACCGGTTTTGTCGATCTCGGTTACGCGAAAGTGGCGGTTCTCGGCGTCGTGCAGGGAATAACCGAGCTTTTGCCGATCTCCTCCACGGCGCATATGCGCATCGTGCCGGCGCTGCTCGGCTGGAAGGATCCGGGCTCGGCCTTTTCCGCGGCGATGCAGCTTGCGGCGCTGGCGGCGGTCGTCAGCTATTTCTGGACCGACATCCGCGCGCTGGTTAAGGGCACGATCAGCGCCGTCCGCCGCCGCGACTACAGCGATTGGACGTTCCGCTTCACGAGCTGGATCGCGCTCGCGACGCTGCCGATCATCGTCGCGGGCGTCGCGCTCTCGCATACGCTGAACACCTGCGGCTCGCCGCTCCGGGCGCTGCCGGTCGTCGGCCTCTCTTGTCTCGTGATGGCGGGCTTGCTGGCGCTGGCCGAACTTTACTGCAACCATTCCCGGACGCTCGACCATGTGAGCCTGAAGGACGCGTTGATCGTCGGCTTCGCCCAGGTCGGCGCGCTCGTGCCCGGCGTGTCTCGCTCCGGCTCGACGCTGACGGCCGCGATGTTCCTCGATCTCGAGCGCGACGAGGCGGCGCGCTTCTCCTTCCTGCTCGGCCTGCCGGCGATCGCGCTCGCCGGGCTGAAGGAGCTGTGGGAGCTGTGGAAGGCGCATCTCGACATGCACGGCTGGTCGGTGCTGGCGCTCGGACTCTTCGTCGCTTCCCTTTCCGCCTTCGCGGCGATCTGGGGATTGATGCGGATTCTCGAGCGGTTTTCCGCCTGGCCCTTCGTCGCTTACCGCGCCTTCATCGGCGTGGTCATCCTCATCGGCGCCTATGCCGGTTTCTTTGCGTGATCTCCTTAAGGGGATTTGCGCAGATTTCCGGCGGCGCAAAAGCGTCGCCGGGCGAGCGGCGGTCTTACCACCTTCGCGATTTTTATTTTTCAAGAGTTCCGGCCCCTTGGCTCTTGCCGAAACAGGGCTTGACGACCTAACATCGGTTCATGGTCGACACCGTCTACTCCATCCGTCACGCGAAACCCGGCGACGCGCAAGCCATCGCCGAGGCGCATGATGCTTCCTGGCGGGACGCCTATCGCGGCATCATCCCCGGTGCGGAGCTGGAACGGATGATTGCGCGGCGTGGGCCGGCCTGGTGGAGCGCCGCCATCGCGCGCGGCACCGGGCTGCTGGTTCTCGACTACGACGGCATTATCGCCGGCTACGCGACCTATGGACGCAATCGCGTGCCCTCAATGCCTTATTCCGGAGAAATTTTTGAAATTTATCTCGTGCCGGAATATCAAGGCCTCGGATTTGGCCGTCGCGTCTTCCGCGCGGCGCGGCGCGAGCTGGCGGAGCATGGTTATCTTTCGACGATCGTCTGGGCGCTTGCCGACAATGAGAAAGCGCTCGGCTTCTATCGCCGCCTCGGCGGCCTGCCGATCCGCCGCGCCGAAGAGCGGTTCGGGACCGACATGCTGACGCGCGTCGCGTTCGGATTCGTCTCCGCGCCGGTCCGCTAACATCCTTCCTTTTTCTGGAGTTCTGCGAGATGCGTCTTGACGCCATCCCGATCGGCGCGAACCCGCCGCACGAAGTCAATGTCGTCGTTGAAGTCCCGCTCGGCGGCGAGCCGATCAAATATGAATTGGACAAGGCGTCGGGCACGCTCTTCGTCGACCGATTCCTCTACACCGCCATGCGCTATCCGGGGAATTACGGTTTCATCCCGCACACCTTGTCGGAAGACGGCGACCCTTGCGACGTGCTCATCGCCAATACGCGGCCAGTGGCGCCGGGCGCCGTGATGGCGGTCCGTCCGATCGGCGTGCTGCGCATGCGCGACGAAGCGGGCGGCGACGAGAAGATCGTCGCAGTGCCGTCGCCGCGGCTGACGCCGCGCTATACCGACGTGCAAAACTACACGGACCTCCAGGAGATGACCTGGCGGCGCATCGAGCATTTCTTCGTCCACTACAAGGACTTGGAGCCCGGCAAATGGGCCGAGGTCGCCGGCTGGGGCGACGCCGCCGAAGCGCGGGCGCTGATCTCTGCCGCGATCGAGCGCGCCAAGAAGTAAGGGCTCTCCGCAACCGCGGCGGTGCGCGCTAATAACTTAAGCGCTCTCCGCTAACAGCGACGTCATTGCGAGCGAAGCGAAGCAATCTAGAGCCGTGCGGCGGGCCCTGGATTGCTTCGTCGCTCACGATGACGGGGGCGCAACCGGATCGCGCGCCTTCAGGCGCGCTGCGCGGTGTGATCTGCGAGCCGGAGGCTCGCGGTCCGTGCACGGCGGTCTTCGCAGCGCGCAACCGGACCGCGCGCCTTCAGGCGCGCCGCGGCGCGTCATGCGGCCGGAGGCTCGCGGTCCGCGGGCAGCGGCGGCGTGCGCGAAATAACGCCCTTGCGCAGGAAGGTCGGACGCTCCCGCCAGGGGATGATGCCGTTCCCGGTCGCGGCGTAGCTGGTCGCGGCGGCGATCACATCGTCGAGATGCGCGGCCGGGTCCACGTCGCCGGCGACATAGAGCCATTTGCCTGCGCCGGCCAGCGCGACCGTCACCGGCCGCTTGCACACGGCGAGACAATCGACCGGCTCGACGCGAATTCCCGCCTGCGGCGTCTCGGCGAGCCGGTCGCGCAGCGCCTCATAGAAACCCATGCCGGGGCGGTTATCGGCGTCGTCGCCCTGGCGGCAGGACACGCAAACGAAAATCGTCGTGCAGGACTGCGGCACGCGGAAGACCTCCTGTCCTTCGATCGGCGGCGTCATTGCGAGCCGCAGGCGAAACAATCCAGGGGCCGCCCCACGGCGCTGGATCGAGTCGCTCCGTTCGCGCTGACGAAATAGCCCGCTGAACTCGCACGGCGGCGGGGCGATGTCCAGCGCTCGCGAAACAGAGGCAAACGCCGCCGCGCGGCTCTGGGTCGCTTCGCTGCGCGCGCGATGTCCAGCCGCCGAGGCGCCGTCAGGCGGAGTCGCCGCGCCGTTTCTCCGGCTCGGCCGACAGGCGCCGGCGTCCCGGCTCCTCGAACTCGGCGCACAAACGCGCGACGCTTTCGACGAAAACCTCGCGCGTTTCGGTGCGCACGCCGAGATCGCGCAGCCGCGCGAAGGCGCGGGACAGCGTCTCCTGCTTGACGCCGAGCCGCGCCGCGACGAGCCGCTTGTCATAGGGCAGGCGGAAGCAGCACTGGTCCTCGCCCGCCGGGCAGAGCGACACGATGAAGCGCGCCAGCCGCTGATCGGCGCTCTGCGCCTTCAGCGCCTCGATCTCGTGCATCAGCGCGCTGTTTTTCTCCTTGCCGTCGCGGATCACTGCAGCCGCGAGCCTCGGCGACTCGGCCATCAGCCGCATGAAGCGGGCGGCGGAAAATTTTATCACCGTGGTCGGACCGACTGCTTCGGCGGAGGTCGGATAGGTCTCGTCGCCCGAGGTCGGGGGATCGTTGACGCTCTCGCCGTCCGACCGGATGCAGACCAGCGTTTCGTCGCCGCAGGAGGCGATGCGCAACAGTTTCACGAAGCCGCGCAGGACGATCGCAATGGCCGTGGCGCTGTCGCCCTGGCGGAAGATCACGTCGCCATCCGCGAAAGTCTCGAGCTTCGCGTCCTGGGCGAGACGCGTGAGCGTCGCCTCGTCCACCGACGCGAAGACAGGCAGCTCTCGCAGTGTCGGAACATCCGACATGAACGGCTTCCCCCCAAGCCTGCGCCGGCATGGCGCAATCTTCCGGCGCTTGCGGCCCTGTAGCCGGCGCGCCTGTCATTTTCGGCCCGCGCAGGCGCCCCTTTGCCTTAAGGTGGCGCAGCGGCGATAGGCGGCGCATATTTTGGAGCAGTCGACGTCGGCTCAGCCGCCTGACGCGAGGTTAACGCGGATGGTGGCGCCGGAAAAGGCGGCGCGGGCAGGAAAAGCCCGCCAATCTAGCTGCGGCGCAGCATTCCACGGCGGCGCGGCGACGGAAATACGCAAACTGTGCAAAAGAGGGCTGCCCCACCCGAAGGCGGGGCGCACAAAACTCCGGCGGAGCAGCGCCCCGCCGGATGGATAGCGTCCTTACTTCTTCTTCTCTTCCGGCTTCTTCGCCTCGGCCTTGGCGTCGGCCGGCGCGTCGGTGCGTTCGATCTTGGCGCCGTCGCGCAGCTTGGTCACCAGCTCGGCCTGCGCCTTCTGCACGACATAGCGGGAGACCTGGTCGCGCACCTGCTCCAGCGGCGGGAAGGTCTTCGGACGCTTCTCGTCGAGGCGGATGACGTGCCAGCCGAACTGCGTCTTGATCGGCTCGGAGATCTGGTTCGGCTCCATCTTGGCGACGGCGTCGGCGAACTCCGGCACCATGCGGTCCTTGGTGAACCAGCCGAGATCGCCGCCCTTCGGGCCCGGATCCTTCGACACTTCGCCGGCGACCTTGGCAAAATCTTCGCCGCCCTTGATGCGCTTGGCGACGTTCTTCGCCTCGTCCTCGGAGTTCACGAGGATGTGGTGGGCGTGAAATTCGGTGTCGGGCTTCTGGTTCTTCGCGGCCTCGTCATAGGTCGCTTTGATCGCGGCGTCGGTGGCGGCGTCCTTGGCGACGCGGCCGAGCAGCGTCTCCATCAGCGCCTTGTCGCGCAGATAGGCGAGACGCTTGGCGAATTCCGGGCCCTCGGCCAGCTTGTCGGCCTGCGCCTTTTGCACGACGAGCTGCTCGTCGATCAGGAAGTCGAGCAGATAGGACTCGCGCGCCTTGCCCTCGAGCTGATGCGGAATGCCGGGGCCGAGGTCCTCCATCGCGAGCTTGACGTCCTCGTCGGTGATTTCGACGCCGTTGACCTTGGCGAGCACCTTGGCCTGCGCCGCGCCTGCGGCGAAACCGGTCGTCAGCAGGGCGCACAGACCAAGGGCCCCGAGCGCGGCGCCATAGCCGGGACGCGCGAAGTTGCGGGCATGAGACATGAGGTTCTCCGATTAGATGGCCAGGAAACGGAAGGCAGGCCTGAGACGCGCCGTCACGGCCCCGAAGGTCGTGCAAGACGATTCGGGCGTAACTATGCCGGAGCAGGCGGAGTTGACAACTCCTCCTTGCGCCGGCCGCGCGCATATCGCTCTAATTTGCGACGATGGCATTGTAAATGGCCCGCACGCGCTTCTGCGTCTCGACGAGATGCGCTTCGAGGTAGGAGAGATCCGGCGCGTCGGCGGCGCGCAGCATGAGATCCGCGAGGCCGCGCGGCGCCTTCTCCGGCGCGAACTCGCCATCGATCGCAAGCCGCATGAGCTGCATCACCCCCTGGTAGAGACGCACCGCGGAAACCAGCGTCTCGGCGTCGCCCGGGGCGATCGCCCCCACGTCGCGCAGCCGCTCCAGCGCGGTCTCGGTCGTCGTCGAAAGACATTCCGGATGCGCGCCGGCATGGCGCAGCATGAGATATTGCGCAATGAATTCGACGTCGATGAGGCCGCCCGCGACCTGCTTGACCTCCCAGGGGTTCTTCGTCCCCTTCTCTTTCTCCAGCAGGCGGCGCATCGAATGCACATCCGCCTTCACCTTGGCGAGATCATGCGGCGCCGTCAGCGCGCCCTTTATCTCCGCCTCGACGCGGGCGGCGAAGTCCGGCGGCCCGGCGACGACGCGGGCGCGGGTCAGCGCCATATGCTCCCAGGTCCAGGCCTCCTTGGCCTGATAATCGGCGAAGCCGGCGATGCTGACCGCGATCGGCCCCTTGTTGCCGGAGGGGCGCAGGCGGAAATCCACGTCGTAGAGAAGCCCTTCCGCCGTCGGGGCCGAGAGCGCCGCAATCAGTCTCTGGGTCAGGCGGGCGTAATATTGCGGCGTGCTGAGCGCGCGCTCGCCGCCCTTCGACTCGGCGAGCGGATCGGCGTCATAGAGCAGCATCAGATCGAGATCGGAAGCCGCCGTCATCTCGAAGCCGCCGAGCTTGCCCATGGCCACGACGGCGACCGCGCCGCCCTCGATCACGCCATGGGCGCGAGCGAATTCGCAAGAGGCCTGGTCGAACAGCCGCGCGACCAGCACGCCGGCGAGCCGCGCATAGGCGCGTCCGGCGTCGCCGACCGACAGCGTGCCGGTGAGCACGCGCACGCCAATGAGGAATTTCTGCTCCTGTCCGAAGATGCGGGCGCGGTCGAGCGCGTCTTCATAGGAGACCGCCTCGGCGAATTGCACGTCGAGCCGCGCCGCAAGATCGTCCTCGCTCGGCGCGGCGTCGAAAAAGGCCGGCTCCAGCAGCGCGCCGAGCACGCGCGGCCGCCGCGAGATGGTTCCCGCAAGCTTCGGCGCCGCGCCGAGAATGGCCGCGAGCAGGTTCAACAGACGCGGCTGGGCGACGAGCAGCGAGAAGAGCTGCACGCCAGCCGGCAATTTGCTCACGAGCTTGTCGAAGGCGAGAAAGGCCTGATCGGCGTTCTCGGTGTTCGCCAGCGCCTCCAGGAGCGCCGGGGTCAATTCCGTCAGCCGCTCGCGCGCCACCGTGGAACGCGTCGCGGCGTAGCGGCCGAAGTGCCAGCCGCGGATCGCCGCCGTGACGGTCTTCGGCTGCGCATAGCCCATGCGCGCCAGCGTCTCCAGCGTGCCGGGGTCGTCGTCATCGCCGGTGAAGACGAGATTGCCGCCGGCGGAAAGCTGCGGCGCGCTCTCGAAGAGCCGCGCATAATAGCCCTGCACCGTTTCGAGCCGCTGCGTCAGCGCCGCGGCGAAGGCGTCGTAGGTGGCGAAACCCATCATGCGACCGATGGCGGCGACGCCGGTTTCGCTGTCGGGAAGCGCGTGGCGCTGTTCGTCGGCGACCATCTGGATGCGGTGCTCGACGTCGCGCAGGAAGACGTAGGCCTCTTCCAGCTCGTCGCGCGCGGAAGGCTCGATCCAGCCGCTCTCGACGAGCTGATCGAGCATGGCGAGCGTCGCGCGGCCGCGCAGCTTGGGTTCGCGGCCGCCGGTGATGAGCTGCTGCGTCTGGACGAAGAACTCGATTTCCCGCACGCCGCCGCGGCCGAGCTTGATGTTGTGGCCGAGCACGGCGACCTTGCGGTGGCCCTTGTGGGCGTGAATCTGCCGCTTGATCGAATGCACGTCGGCAATCGCCGCAAAGTCGAAATATTTGCGCCAGACGAAGGGGGCCAATTCCTTAAGGAAGGTCTCGCCCGCCTCTATGTCGCCGGCGACGGGCCGCGCCTTGATGAAAGCGGCGCGCTCCCAGTTCTGGCCCATGCTCTCGTAATAGGAGAAGGCCGCCTCGAGCGGAATGGCGATCGGCGTCGCGCCGGGATCGGGCCGCAGCCGCAGATCGGTGCGGAAGACATAGCCGTCGTAGGTGTGCTCGCTCATGATGCGCACGACGCGCTTCGTGAGCTTCACGAAAGTGTCGACGTCCTCGTCCGGCTTGGTGAGGCGCACGCGGGCGCGGTCGAAGAAGACGATGAGGTCGATGTCCGACGAGTAATTCAGCTCATAGGCGCCCTGCTTGCCCATGCCGAGGAAGATCCAGCCCGAGCCGCGCTCGGGATTGCGCTGGTCGGCAAGCTCCAGCCGGCCCGCCGCCTGCGCCTCGCGCAGCGTGAAGGCGACGGCGGCCGAGAGCGTCGCATCGGCGATGCGGGTAAGCGCCTGCGTCGCCTGCATCGTCTCAAATGCCTTGGAGAGATCGCAGAGCGCGATCAACAGCGCCGCCTCCTGCTTGATGAGGCGCAGGCGGCGCATCACCTCGGTTTCGTCGGCGCAGGAGAGGCCGCGGGTCTCGGCGAGCAGCGTCTCGATGCGTTCGGCCGGGTCGCTGGTGAGCAGGCGGGCGAGCCGGGCCGGGTCGCGGGCGGCGAGATCGGCGAGATAGGGCGAGGCGCCGAAGACGCCATAAAGCAGCGCGCGCGCGCGGGGCTCGGCGTCGAGCAGCGCGGCGAGCGGGCCGCCCGCGTCTTTTTCGAGAACACGCGAGAGCCCGCGTTCGGCGGCGTCTCTATCGAGCGGGTCGATGATGGTCTTTGCGCAGGAGAGAAGGGTCACGTTTCCTCGTCACGCCTCTGAACAGGCTCGCGTTGCGGGTATAATCCAGCCGTCGCCGCGATTCATCCTCTAAGGTTAGCCCATGTCCGAGCTTGACGCCGCCTTTCTCTCCCGCATCGCCGAGGCGCTGGAGCGTCTCGCGCCGCCGCCGCCGGCGGCCCCCGATTTCGCCGCCGCGGAAGCCTTCGTCTGGCGCCCGGCGCGACGCGACTTTCTGGCGGTGGCGCGGGTGAACCGGGTGGCGCTCGATTTGTTGCAGGGCGTGTCGCGCCAGCGCGATCTGTTGTTTTCCAACACGGAGCGCTTCGCCCGCCGCTTGCCCGCCAATAATGCGCTGCTGTGGGGCGCGCGCGGCATGGGCAAAT
>JAWOLK010000026.1:0-4518 GCA_033853615.1 Beijerinckiaceae bacterium
AGGCTTTCCAACGTGATGCGATTGGGCGGCGTGATCGGATTGACGACATTGGGCGCGAAAAACCCATCGTGTCGCGGCGCGACGATGAGATCGGCGGTAGAGCGCCCGGTCGCCGGCGTGTTGATATCAACGGTGAAGGTCCGCCCGCCGGAGGCGCGTTTGATCCGCCGCAGACAGGGGATGGCGCGCCGCCCGGCGGCAATGACGATGTCGGGATAAGGCGGGGCGAGCGCCGCCATGTCTCTCGGATCCGGCGGGCCGAAGGGAGCGACCAGCTCGAAGAGCCGGCGCGGCGCGATCCGGCGGATCTGCGGCTTTAAAAACAGCGCCTCGGCGAGGCCGAGCGTCTGCGCCTCATGGCCTGCGCGCCCGTCGGAGAGAATCCAGCAGCTCGTGCCCGGCGGCAGCGGCCGCCACTTGTCGAGCGGGCCGGCGTCCTCGTTTGATTCGGCCATGCGTTAGCCTTTATGCGCGCGGGGATGGCGGCGAGCCTGAAGGCTCGCGGTCCCTTGCGCGTCGCGATGCCGGACCGCGCGCCTTCGGGCGCGCTTCAAACGAAAGCGACCTTCACGATTTCATAGCTTTTCGAGCCGCCGGGCGTCTTCACTTCGACCGAATCGCCGACCTTCTTGCCGATCAGCGCGCGGGCGATCGGCGAGGTGATGGACACGCGGCCGCTCTTCACATCCGCCTCGGCCTCGCCGACGATCTGGTAGCGCTTCTCTTCCTCGGTGTCCTCGTCGATCATATCGACCGTCGCGCCGAATTTGATCGTCTCGCCGGAGAGCTTGGAGACGTCGATGACCTCGGCGCGCGACAGCTTGTCCTCGAGCTCGGCGATGCGCCCCTCGTTCAGCGACTGCGCCTCTTTCGCCGCATGATATTCGGCGTTTTCCGAAAGGTCGCCATGGGCGCGCGCTTCGGCGATCTGCTGAATGATTCGGGGCCGGTCGACCTGCTGGCGGCGACGCAGCTCCTCTCCCAGCGCGGCATAGCCAGAGACGGTCATGGGCACCTTGTCCATCTGTTCTGCTCTCTCGTCTGCGCTCCGCCCGTTTTTCGCGCGGATAAATTGATCCCTGCGAGCGACGGGCCCGCGAATCACCCATTGAGTGTAAGCCGATTATGCCGTCGGCGCGGCTGCGCTGCTTCGGCTGGATGCGCCAAACGCCGCGGCGCCGGCAAGCCCAGCGCCGCGCCGCCGCGGCTAGCCGAAATAGTCCTGCAGCGCGCGCACGTCGAGATCTCCCGAGACGCTGGCCTTGATTCCCTGGGCGGCGGCGATCGCCCCCGCCAGTGTGGTGTAGTAGGGAACCTTATGCATGAGGGCCGCCTGACGCAAGGAACGCGAGTCGGCGAGCGCTTGCGCCCCTTCGGTCGTGTTGAAGACGAGCTGGATCGAGCCGTTCTTGATCGCGTCGACGATATGCGGCCGCCCTTCCGAGACCTTGTTGATCTTCTCGGCGGCGATGCCGTTGGCGTTGAGGAAACGCGCGGTTCCGCCGGTCGCCTGCACATGGAAGCCGAGATCGGCGAGCATGCGAATCGGCGTGATCACCCGCTGCTTGTCGGCGTCGCGCACCGAGACGAAAACGGTCCCGCCCTTCGGGGTCCGGGCGCCGGCCCCGAGCTGGCTCTTGGCGAAGGCCGCGTCGAAGGAGAGATCGAGGCCGATGACCTCGCCGGTCGAGCGCATCTCCGGCCCCAGCACCGTGTCGACGCCGGGAAAACGCGCGAAGGGGAAAACCGACTCCTTCACGCCGACGTGGTTCGGGCGGTCGCGGGGGACGTCGAAGCTCGCGAGCTTTTCGCCGGCCATGACCCGCGCCGCGATCTTGGCGATCGGACGGCCGACGACCTTGGCGACAAAGGGCACGGTGCGGGAGGCGCGCGGATTGACCTCCAGCACGTAAATCTCGCCATCCTTCAGCGCGAATTGCACATTCATCAGACCGACGACGCCAAGCGCCCTGGCGAGGCTGATGGTCTGGCGCTCCAGCTCTTCGATCGTCTCGGGCGTCAGCGAACGCGGCGGCAGCGAACAGGCCGAATCGCCGGAGTGAATGCCGGCTTCCTCGATATGTTCCATGACGCCGGCGACGATCGCCGTCTCGCCGTCGGCGAGGCAATCCACGTCGCCCTCGATGGCGTCGGTCAGATAACGGTCGAAGAGCAGCGGATTCTTGCCCAGAACCGTGTTGATCTGGCCGGTCTTGTCGTTCGGATAGCGGGCCTTGATCTCGCTCGGCACGAGGCTCGGCAAGACGCCGAGCAGATAATCGTCGAGCGCGCCCTGGTCGCGGATGATCGCCATGGCGCGGCCGCCGAGCACATAGGACGGGCGCACGACGAGCGGCAGGCCCAGCTCCTGCGCGACGAGCCGCGACTGCTCGACCGAATAGGCGATGCCGTTCTTCGGCTGTTTGAGCCCGTGCTTGTCCAAGAGGCGCTTGAAGCGGTCGCGGTCCTCGGCGAGGTCGATCGAATCGACCGGCGTCCCGAGAATCGGCACGCCCGCCTGCGACAGGCCGTCGGCGAGTTTCAAGGGCGTCTGGCCGCCGAATTGCACGATCACGCCGACGAGCTTTCCGCGCGAGGCCTCGAGGTCGAGAATCTCGGCGACGTCTTCGGCCGTCAGCGGCTCGAAATAGAGCCGGTCCGACGTGTCGTAGTCGGTCGAGACCGTCTCCGGATTGCAATTGATCATGATCGTTTCATAGCCCGCGTCGGCGAGCGCGAAACAGGCGTGGCAGCAGCAGTAGTCGAACTCTATGCCCTGGCCGATGCGGTTCGGGCCGCCGCCGAGAATGACGATCTTGTTGCGGGTCGACGGCTGCGCCTCATTCGCGCCGACGCCGGCGAAGGGCGTCTCATAGGTCGAATACATATAGGCGGTCGGCGAGGCGAACTCGGCCGCGCAAGTATCGATCCGCTTGTAAACCGGGCGCACCCCGAGGCGGTGGCGCAGCGTCCGCACCGCCTTCTCTTCCGTGCGGGCAAGAGTGGCGAGGCGCACGTCGGAGAAGCCGGCGAATTTCAACGCCCGCAGATTGTCGGCGTCTTCCGGCAGGCCGAATTTGCGGACCTTGTCCTCCAGCGCGACGATCTCGGCGATGCGCGCGATGAACCAGGGGTCGATGCGGCAGGCCTCGTGGATCGCCTCGGGGCTCATGCCGAGCCGCAGCGCCTGGCCGACGACCAGCAGCCGGTCCGGCGTCGGCGTGCCGAGCGCGCCGCGCAGCACATTGAGGTCGTCGCCCTTGCCGAGCCCGTCGATCTCGATCTCGTCGAGGCCGGAGAGGCCGGTCTCCAGCGAACGCAGCGCCTTTTGCAGCGATTCGGCGAAGTTGCGGCCGATCGCCATCGCTTCGCCCACCGATTTCATCGCGGTGGTCAGCACCGGCTCCGAGCCCGGGAATTTCTCGAAGGCGAAGCGCGGGATCTTGGTGACGACGTAATCGATCGTCGGCTCGAAAGAGGCCGGCGTCGCGCCGCCGGTAATGTCATTGGCGATCTCGTCGAGCGTATAGCCGACGGCGAGCTTCGCCGCGACCTTGGCGATGGGAAAGCCCGTCGCCTTGGACGCGAGCGCCGAGGAGCGCGAGACGCGCGGATTCATCTCGATGACGATCATCCGCCCGGTCTCGGGATCGACGGCGAATTGCACGTTGGAGCCGCCGGTCTCGACGCCGATCTCGCGCAGCACGGCGATCGAGGCGTCGCGCATGATCTGGTATTCTTTGTCGGTGAGCGTCAGCGCCGGCGCGACGGTGATCGAATCGCCGGTGTGCACGCCCATCGGATCGATGTTCTCGATGGAGCAGACGATGATGCAATTGTCCGCGCGGTCGCGGACGACTTCCATCTCATATTCCTTCCAGCCGAGGACGCTTTCTTCGATCAGCACCTCGCTCGTCGGCGAGGCGTCGATGCCGCGCTCGACGATCTCGATGAATTCGGCCTTGTTATAGGCGATGCCGCCGCCGGTGCCGCCGAGCGTGAAGGAGGGACGGATGATCGCCGGCAGGCCAATGTCGTCGAGCGCCGCGAGCGCCGCGGTCAGCGTCTTCACGTGGTGGGAGCGCGGCGTGTCGAGGCCGATTTTGGTCATCGCCTCGCGGAAGCGCTCGCGATCCTCGGCCTTGTCGATGGCGTCGGCGGAAGCGCCGATCATCTCGACGTCGAATTTCTTCAGCACGCCCATTTTTTGCAGCGACAAGGCGCAATTAAGCGCGGTCTGGCCGCCCATGGTCGGCAGCAGGGCGAAGCCGCCGGGGACGGCGTAGCGCTCCTTTTCGATGATTTTCGCGACCATCTCCGGCGTGATCGGCTCGACATAAGTGCGATCCGCCATCTCGGGATCGGTCATGATCGTCGCCGGGTTCGAATTAACCAGCACGATGCGATAGCCCTCGGCGCGCAGCGCCTTGCAGGCCTGCGTGCCGGAATAGTCGAACTCGCAGGCCTGGCCGATGACGATGGGCCCGGCGCCGATGATCATGATCGTCGAGATGTCGG
>JAWOLK010000027.1:0-6823 GCA_033853615.1 Beijerinckiaceae bacterium
ACGCTCGAAATCCTCAACGCCCAGCAGGAGCTTCTGATCGCCCGGCTCAATCTGCTGACGGCCCAGCGCGACCGCGTCGTCGCCTCCTACGCCGTGCTCGGCGCGACAGGTCGGCTCTCGGCGCAGATGCTCGGCCTCGGCGTCGCCGCCTATGACCCGGACGTGCATTTCTATCAGGTGAAGGACGGTTTGACGGGACCCGACACGCCCTCGGGGCGATAGATCAGCCGCGGAGCGCCGCCCGCGCCCGCGCCTCCAGCTCCAGCGCCGTCTCCTGCGTCATCTTCCCGCGAGGGTTGGGAATATCGAGCGTCGCGATGACCCGCGCAGGGCGCGCCGACAAGAGAAACACCCGGTCGGCGAGCCCGATCGCCTCGGAAAGATCATGCGTCACGATCAGCGTGGTGACGCGCTTTTCGTCGATGAGCCGTGCGATGCGGGCGCGCAGCTCCTCGGCCAGCAGCGGGTCGAGCGAAACGAGCGGCTCGTCGAGCAGCAGCAGATCGGGCTTGATCGCCAGCGCCCGGCCGAGCGCGACGCGGCGGGCGAGGCCGAGCGACAATTCGCCCGGATAATGCGTCGCGTGCTCGGAGAGGCCGAGTTCAGCGAGCAGCGCGAGCAGTTCCGCCTCGGTCGCGCCTTCCGCGACGATGCGCAGATTGTCGAGAACGCTGCGCCAGGGCAAGAGCCGCGGCTCCTGAAACACCATGCCGAGCCGGCCATGCGCCGGAAGCCGCACCTCTCCCTCGAAGTCTTGGTCGAGCCCGGCGATGATGCGCAAGAGCGTGGTCTTGCCGCAGCCGGAGGGTCCGACGACGGCCCCGGCCGCGCCGCAGGGAAGCGTGAGGCGCAAATCCTGGAGCACGCGCCGGCGGCCGGAGCGCGCCGCGCCATGATCCTTACGCGAAACGGCGACTTCCAGAGCCGCCGCGGCGCCATTGCGAGACGCGTCGTTCAAAGGGCTGCACCACAAAGGTTTCGACGGCCAGCATCAGCGCCACGAAGGGCAGCGCGTAGGCGAGCAGCAGGCGCATGTCGAACAGTTGGAAGGCGAGGTTTATCTCGAAGCCGACGCCATTGGAACGTCCGAGAAGCTCCACCACCAGCACGATCTTCCAGACGAGCGACAGGCCCGAGCGGGTGGCGGCGGCAAGATAGGGCGCAAGCTGCGGCAGCACGATATGGCGCAGCCGCTTGGTCCGGCTGAAGCGGAAGACTTCCGCCATGTCGTCGAGCTGTGGATCGAGCGCCCGCGCCCCCTCGCGCGCCATGACGACCGCATTCGGCAGCTTGTTCAGCGCGACGGCGCCAATGGCGGCGGCCTCGGTGAGCCCGGCCCAGACATAGGCGAGCACGATGACGACGAGCGCCGGCAGATTGAGCAGCACCACGAGCCAGGGGTCGAGCAGCCGGTCGACGAGCGGGCGCCGGCCCATCGCATAGCCGAGCGCCGCGCCGAGACTCATCGCCAGCAGAAAGGCGGCGACGACGCGCGCCAGCGTGATCGCGAGATTGGAAAACAGCGCGCCGGATTGCGCCTCCTCCCAAATGGCGAGGAGCACCGGCCCCGGCCCCGGCAAGCGATGCGACTGCGACGCGAGCGCCGCCGCCTGCCACAAAGCGACGAGCAGCGCGAAGGAGATCGCCCGGATCAAGGGGCCGCCTTGTAGAACACGCCCGGATCGAGGGTTTTAGCGGGGCCGACCAGCTTTTCGCCGCCGATTTTGGCGAGCGCGGCGTAGAGCGCTGCGGCGTCCGCCTCCTCGTCGGCGACGGAGCGCTTCGGCACGCCGGCGGCGTAGCGGGCGCGATAGAGCGCGAGCGTCGCCTTGTCCTTCGGCCCGATGCGCTGCGCCGCGACGGCGAAGGCCTTGTCGTCCGAAACGATCAGCTCCTTGGCGCGCTTCATCATCGCGAAAAAGCGGGCGAGCGCTTGCGCGTTCTTGCCCGCAAAGCCCTCGTCGAAGACATAGCCCGTGACGATCGGCGCCTGCGCCGCGCCGAGGCCCTTCGCCACCTCGACGAGATCGAGCATGCGGGTCAGCCCCTTGGCTTCGAGGTCGACGGCGAAATTCCAATATTGCAGCACTGCGTCGAGTTCGCCCTGCGCCGCTTTTTCGGCGAGCAGCGGCGGCGCGCCATAGACGATCGTCGCGCTCTTTTCGAGATCGACGCCCTGTTTCAGCGCATAGGCCTTCAGCATCAGCCAGCTTTTGTCCACCGGCCCGCCGGCGACGCCAAGTTTCTTGCCGGCGAGATCCTTCACCGTCTTGATGGCCGGGTCTTTCGCCATCACCGCGCCGATGGCGGTCGAGGCCGGATAAAAGGCGAGTTTCGCGCCCTGCCCGCGCTCGCGCGCGACCCAGAGCCAATCGGAAATGATCATATCGGCGGCGCCGCCCTGCAGCGCGACCTTGCCGGCCTCGGTCGACGCAAGCTCGGTGACGGCGAGATCGAGCCCCGCCTCCTTATCGAGGCCGAAGGCGGAAACGACGGCCAGCTCCCAGCCGGTCGTGCCGGTCTTTTGGATCGCAAGGCGCAGCCGGTCGGCGGCCATGCTCTCTCCCGCAAACGCGAGCAACAGACCAAGCGCCAAGAAAGACACGCGCGCGAACATTTGGCAGACCCTCGTTTCGAATAGCGTCGCGCCAAGCTCTTAGCGCAGCCGGAGAGCGGCGTCGATGCGGCGGAGTTGATCTCGAGCGCCACAGCCTGTTCAATCGCGCCGCGGCGATTCGCCCGCGTTCGCCAGCGAGACACTTCCGCCCCATGCGCCGCCCCAAAATCCTCGTCTTCGACTCAGGGCTCGGCGGCCTAACCGTCTTCACCGAGATTTTGCGGGCGCGGCCGCACGCCGATTATCTCTATTGCGCCGATGACGCGGGCTTCCCCTACGGCCCCTGGCCGGAGGACGATCTCGTCGCCCGCATCCTCGACCTCATGGCCGAGCTGATCGCGGCCGAAGCGCCGGATATGGTCGTCATCGCCTGCAACACCGCATCGACGCTGGTTTTGCCGCATTTGCGGGCGCGCTGGCCGGCTCTGCCCTTCGTCGGCACCGTGCCGGCGATCAAGGTTGCGGCGCAGCGCACGCAGTCGCGGCTGATTTCGGTGCTCGCGACGCCGGGGACGGTCGCCCGCGACTATACGCGCAATCTCTTGTCGGACTTCGCCGCCGGCTGCGAGGCGGCGCTTATCGGCTCCAAGCATCTCGCGCGCCTCGCCGAGGATTTCATGCACGGCAGGCCTGTGGAGCAGGCGGCGATCCTTGCCGAAATCGCGCCCTGCTTCAATGAGTCGCAGGGCCGACGCACCGACGTCGTCGTGCTCGCCTGCACCCATTACCCTTTGCTGCTGCATCATTTTCGCGGCCTCGCGCCCTGGCCGGTCGAGTGGATCGACCCCGCCCCGGCCATCGCCCGGCGGGCCGACGATCTTCTTACGCAAGGCTTTGGGGCCGATGCCGCGGGCGCGGGCAAGCCGGCGAGGCGCGCCTTGTTCACGAGCGGCCGAATGCCGGAGCCGGCGCTCGCGCGCACGCTGATCCGCTTCGGCCTTACGCCCGAGGGTCAGCCCATTCCGGCGATCGCGGCGGAGGATGAGCGACAGACGTGATTGATGAGCGACAGACTTGATTAATGCGGCGGCTCTTGCTTTTAACGCAGCGCACAAATTTTACGCGCGAGGAGCATGCAGCAAATGTCGCAATGGCCCATCCACGGCAAAATCACCGGTCCTCTGGTTCTCATCGGCTTCGGCTCGATTGGACGGGGTATTTTGCCGCTGATCGAACGCCATTTCGAATTCGACAAGTCGCGCTTCACCGTCATCGACCCGGTCGATACGCATCGCGGCCTGCTCGATGAGCGCGGCGTCGAATTCCTCCACACGGCGCTGACCCGCGACAATTACCGCGAGGTGCTCACCCCGCTGCTCACCAAGGGCGGCGGCCAGGGCATGATCGTCAATCTCTCGGTGGAGGTCTCCTCGCTCGACATCATCAAGCTCGCCCGCGAGTTGAAGTGCCTCTATGTCGACACGGTGGTCGAGCCCTGGCCGGGCTTCTATTTCGACCGCGAGCTGGGCAATGAGGCGCGCACCAATTACGCGCTGCGCGAGCATCTCTTGGACGAGCGCCGCCGCCATCCGGGCGGGACGACCGCCGTGTCCTGCTGCGGCGCCAATCCGGGCATGGTCTCCTGGTTCGTCAAGCAGGCGCTCGTGAACATCGCCAAGGACACCGGCGTCTTCGTGAAGGAGCCCGCGACCCGCGCCGAATGGGGCGCGCTCGCCATGCAGCTCGGCGTGAAGGGCGTCCATATCGCCGAGCGCGACACGCAGCGGGCCAAGAACCCGAAGCCGCGCAACGTCTTCGTCAACACCTGGTCGGTCGAGGGCTTTATTTCGGAAGGCATGCAGCCGGCGGAACTCGGCTGGGGCACGCATGAGAACACGCTGCCGGACATCGCCGGCACGCATAAGACCGGCTGCGGCGCGGCGATCTATCTGCGCTCGCCGGGCGCCAACACCCGCGTGCGCTCCTGGACGCCGACGCCGGGGCCGCAATATGGCTTCCTCGTCACCCATAACGAGTCGATCTCGATCGCCGATTATTTCACCGTCCGCAACGAGAAGAGCGAGGCGATCTACCGCCCGACCTGTCATTACGCCTATCACCCGGCCGACGATGCGGTTCTGTCGCTGCATGAAATGTTCGGCGCCGGCGGCAAGCGGCAGGCGAAGGATCACATCCTCGACGAGAATGAGATCGTGGACGGCATTGACGAGCTGGGCGTGCTGCTCTACGGCCACGCCAAGAACGCCTATTGGTATGGCTCGCAGCTTTCGATCGAAGAGACGCGCAAGCTCGCGCCCTATCAGAACGCCACCGGCTTGCAGGTCAGCTCCGCGGCCATGGCCGGCATGGTCTGGGCGCTGGAGAATCCGGACGCCGGCATCGTCGAGGCGGACGAGGTCGATTACCGCCGCTGTCTCGAAGTGCAATTGCCCTATCTCGGTCCGGTCGTCGGCGTTTACACCGACTGGACCCCGATCGACGGCCGCCCGGGCCTGTTCCCGGAGGACATCGACCTCGACGATCCGTGGCAGTTCAAGAATATTCTGGTGCGCTGCTGAGGGGCGGCCCTCGTCCGACCCTGGGTCGGATGAGGGCGCTTCCCGTCTAGAGCCTTTTCCGGTCCGATTGCATCGGCCCGGGGGCTCTAGCTCTTTTCTTTTGAGCGTTTTCTTGATCCCGAACCGGTTCCCACTTCGGCGGAAAACGCTCTAGGACGAGGGCGGCCGCGCCCGCCCGAAATCCGGCGCGGCGGTGTCCTGGCCCTGCTCGATGATGCTGCGGCGGATCGCCCGCGTGCGGGTGAAAAGGTCGAAGAGCCCCTGCCCGTCGCCGCGGCGAATCATGCGTTGCAGCGCCGTCAAATCCTCGTTGAACCGCCCGAGCATCTCCAGCACCGCATCCTTGTTGTGCAGAAAGATGTCGCGCCACATCGTCGGGTCCGAGGCGGCGATGCGGGTGAAGTCGCGAAAGCCCGACGCCGAGAATTTGATGACTTCCGACAGCGTGTCGGTTTCGAGATCAGCCGCCGTGCCGACGATGTTATAGGCGATGAGATGCGGCAAATGGCTCGTCACGGCCAGCACCAGATCGTGATGCGCCGGCGTCATCGTCTCGACCTTGGCGCCGAGCCGCGTCCAGAAGGCGATGAGTTTTTCGACCGCCGCGCCGTCCTTGTCCTCCACTGGCGTCACGATGCACCAGCGGTTCTGGAACAGCGTCGCGAAACCGGCGTCGGGCCCCGAATATTCGGTGCCGGCGATCGGATGCGCCGGGATGAAATGAACGCCCTGCGGCAGATGCGGCGCGACCTGCGTCACGACCGAGCCCTTGACCGAGCCGACGTCGGAGAGAATGGCGCCCGTTTCGAGATAAGGCGCGAGCTGCTCGGCCACCGCCCCGCAGGCGCCGACCGGCACGCAGAGAATGACGAGATCGGCGCCCTTCAGCGCCGCAGCGACATCACCGGAGGCCTCGTCGGCGATTCCAAGCTCGCGCACCCGCGCCAGCACTTGCGGAGAGGCGTCGAGCGCGGCGATCTCGCGCGCCGCGCCATAGAGCCGGGCCGCGCGGGCGATCGACGAGCCGATGAGGCCGAGCCCAACCAGCGCGAGTTTTTTGACCACCGCCTCAGCCATTGGCCGCCAGCATGAAATCGGCGAGCGCCGCGACGACCCGCTCGTTGGCCTCCTGCGTTCCGACCGTCAGCCGCAGAAATTGCGGCATGCCATAGGCGCCGATGGCCCGCAGGATGAGGCCCCGCGCGGTGAGGAAACGATCGGCGTCGGCCGCCGTCTGGCCCGGCGTATCGGGAAAGCGGATGGCGAGAAAATTGCCGACGCTCGGCAGAACGGGGAGGCCCAGCGCCTCGATCTCGCTCGCAAGCCAGGGCAGCCATTTTTCATTGTGGTCAATCGCCGCCTGCAAATGCGCTCGATCCTCGAGCGCCGCGATCCCGGCCGTCGAGGCCGCCTTGCTGACGTTGAACGGCGAGCGGATGCGGTTCAGCGCGTCGATGATATGCGGCGGCCCGTAGGCCCAGCCGAGGCGCAGACCCGCGAGGCCGAAAATCTTCGAGAAAGTGCGGGTCATCACGACATTCTGATGCGCGTTAACGAGCGCGATCCCCGCCTCGTAATCGTCGCGGGTCACATATTCGGCGTAAGCGGCGTCGAGCACCAGCACCACATGCGGCGGCAGCGCGCGGGCGAGCCGGGAGACCTCCGAGACGGGAAGATAAGTGCCGGT
>JAWOLK010000028.1:0-6154 GCA_033853615.1 Beijerinckiaceae bacterium
ACCGACGCGCTGATGGACAGCATTCCGCTGGTCTGCATCACCGGCCAGGTGCCGACGCATCTCATCGGCTCGGACGCCTTCCAGGAATGCGACACGGTCGGCATCACCCGCCATTGCACGAAGCATAATTACCTCGTCAAAAGCATCGAGGACCTGCCGCGCATCATGCACGAGGCCTTTTACGTCGCGACCAGCGGCCGGCCGGGTCCGGTGGTGATCGACATTCCCAAGGACGTGCAATTCGCCCGCGGCGTCTACACCGGCCCGCGCAACGTCCATCACAAGACCTACCAGCCCAAGCTCGACGCCGACGTCGATCTCATCCGCGAGGCGGTGCGGATGATGGCCGCAGCCAAGCGACCGATCTTCTATACCGGCGGCGGCGTCATCAATTCCGGCTCAGCGGCCGCGACGCTGCTGCGCGAACTCGTGACGCTGACCGGCTTTCCGATCACCTCGACGCTTATGGGCCTCGGCGCCTTCCCCGGCTCGCGGCCGGAATGGCTCGGCATGCTCGGCATGCACGGCACTTTCGAGGCGAACAACGCGATGCACGACTGCGATCTGATGATCGCCGTCGGCGCGCGTTTCGACGACCGCATCACCGGCCGGCTCGACGCTTTTTCGCCCGGTTCAAAGAAAATCCACATCGACATCGACCGGTCCTCGATCAACAAGAACGTCAAGGTCGATCTCGCCATCGTCGGCGACTGCGGCCATGTGCTGGAGTCGATGGTGCGGGTGTGGCGCGCGGAAGCGGCGCAGAGCCAGCCGCTCGACGCCTGGTGGCGCAAGATCGACGAGTGGCGCGACCGCAAGTCGCTCGCCTATCGCAATTCCGACCAGGTGATCAAGCCGCAATACGCCGTGCAGCGGCTCTATGAGCTGACGAAGCACCGCGACGTCTATGTCACGACCGAAGTCGGCCAGCATCAGATGTGGGCGGCGCAATTCTACCACTTCGAGGAGCCGAACCGCTGGCTCACCTCGGGCGGTCTCGGCACCATGGGCTATGGCCTCCCCGCCGCGATCGGCGCGCAGCTCGCGCATCCCCAGTCGCTCGTGATCGACATCGCCGGCGAGGCCTCCATCCTGATGTGCATTCAGGAATTGTCGACGGCGATTCAATATCGCCTGCCGGTGAAGGTCTTCATCCTCAACAACGAATATATGGGCATGGTGCGCCAGTGGCAGGAGCTGCTGCACGGCGGGCGCTATTCGCACAGCTATTCGGAGGCGCTGCCCGATTTCGTCAAGCTCGCGGAGGCCTTCGGCGCGAAGGGGATTCGCTGCTCCAACCCGGCCGAGCTGGACAGCGCGATCGGCGAGATGCTCGACTATGACGGGCCGGTGCTGTTCGACTGCGTCGTCGAGAAGGCCGAAAACTGCTTCCCGATGATTCCCTCGGGCAAGGCGCACAACGACATGCTGCTCGCCGATCTCTCCGACGACGCCGGCGTGGACATCGGCGCGATCATCGACGAGAAGGGCAAGATGCTCGTGTAAGGCGCCCCCTCTCCCGCCGAGGCGGGAGAGCGCAGCCTCGCCCCCGCGTGACGCAACTGGATCGACGCCCATGAACGCCCCGACAACGCCGCCCTCTCCTTACTCCGCCTCGACGAAGCGCTCCCGGATCGAGGTCCACACGCTGTCCGTGCTCGTCGACAATGAGCCGGGCGTGCTGGCGCGCGTCGTCGGCCTGTTTTCGGGCCGCGGCTATAACATCGAGAGCCTCACCGTCGCCGAAGTGGCGCATGCCGAGCATCTGTCGCGCATCACCATCGTGACGTCCGGCGCGCCGGAGACGATCGACCAGATCCACCACCAGCTCGAACGCCTCGTGCCGGTGCATCAGGTGACCGATCTCACGGTGTCGCGCCGCTCGCTGGAGCGCGAACTGGCGATGGTCAAGGTGCGCGGCCGCGGCGAGGATCGCACCAACGCGCTGCAACTGGCGGAAGCCTTCCGCGCCCGAATCGTCGACGCGACGACCGAGAGCTTCGTGTTCGAGCTTTCCGGCAGGCCCAACAAGATCGACGAATTCATCGATCTGATGCGACCGATCGGCCTCGTCGAAGTCTCACGCACCGGCGTTGCGGCGATCTCCCGGGGGCCGGAGCCGATTTAGAGCGTTTTCCGCCGAAGTGGGAACCGGTTCGGCGGTAAGAAAACGCTCAAAAGAAAAGAGCTAGAGCCCCCCCGGCCGATGCAATCGGACCGGAAAAGGCTCTAGCCGCGCGCGCGTCGGCCGGCTGGACCGCGCGCCAGGCGCGCTGCGGCGCGGCGATGCGAGCCGGAGGCTCGCGGTCCGTGGCCAATGTCATTGCAAGGCGCGTGAGCTCGAAGCAATCCGGACGCCGCCCCACGGCTCTGGATCGCTGCGCGCGCGATGACGGGGGCGCCACCGGACCGCGCGCCTTCAGGCGCGCAACGGCGCGACGATGCAAGCCGGAAGCTTGCGGTCCGTGCTCGCGGCCCGATTACAGCGCCGCTTCCAAAAACGCTCGCATGAACAGCGGCAGGCGCGGGTCGTCGAGCTGGTCGCGGCGTGAAACCATCAGCGCGCCGGAAAGCTCCGGCTCCGGCTCGCGGGCGATATAATCGCGCACGCGGCCGAGGATGACGTCGGCCGGCTCGGGATGGTCGATCAGCTTCATGCAGGCGACGCGCGGTCCCTCCACCACGATCGTCCAGTCGGGCGCGAGCGCCCCTTGCGCGGCGTCGATCCCCGTCTCCTCGGCAAGTTCGCGCATCAGGCTGCCGACGAGATCGACGGCCTCGCCGGTCACGTCGAAGGGGTCGGGCGTGCCGGCCGGGAAATAGACCCGCCCCTCGCTGGAATGGCCGCCGCCCATCACGCCGAGCAGAAAAGCCCCGTCGGCCGAGCGCAGCGCCGGCATCGAAAAACAATTATAAACGCAGGGATCGGGAAAACCGAAGTCGCGCATGTAGAGAAAGCGCGAGAAGCGGGTCTCGAAGAAGCGCAGCGACGCCTCCTCCGCGCCGATCTCGACGTGATTCCCGAGCAGCACCGGACCATCATAGAGCCTGGGATTGGTCTGCGCCTTGCGCCGCCAATAGGCGTCGATCTTGCGGCCGTGCGCCGCCTCATAATCCCAACAATGCGGCGCGACGACGCTGTCTACGCGCTTCGTCCGCAGGATGCGCACCGGCTCCGTCACAGCGTCAGCACTCCCTCGCTCACCGGCGTCGCCCGCCCGCCGATCGCGACGGCCGCAAGGCGCCCATCTTCGACGCGCATGTGCAAGGCGAGACGCGACGGGCGCCCGACGCCGTGGCCCTGTTCGACGAAGAATTCATGGGCGCCATTGTCGGGCCGCTCGAACTCCAGCGCAACGCCCGCAAAAGCCGCGACCGCCGCCGGCGTCGCCGGCTCCTCCGGAGCCGCCGGGCGCGCCGGGAACATGCGCGCCCTTATCGCGCAGGCGGCGTCTTCCGTCTCGCGGGCGGAGAGAAAGGCGCCGGCCGCCGCGCCCATCAGCGCCTCGAAGCCTGACGCCCGCTCGGCCCGGTCGATCGCCGCGCGCGAGCGCAGCGGCACGAAGAGCAGCGGCGCCCCGCCGGTCGCATAGAGTCGCGGCGCATGGCCGTCGAAGCCGATGTCCTCGCCGCCGAGCGACAAGGCCGCGGCCAGCCCCGCCCCTTCCGGCGCCGCCGCCAGCCGGCCCGCGAGCCTCGGATGATCGAAGCGCGCGAAACAGGCGCCGCCGGCGCCGCGCCACACCTCGCAGCGCAGGCCCTCCGGCCCTTGCTCCAGCGCGACGACGACATCATGGCGCGCAAGCATCGCCCCGGCGCGCGACCTCGCCAGATGCACGGCCGCGCCGATCGCCGCGACGCCGCAAAAGCCGGTTTCGCCGCCCGCCGAAAAGACGCGCAGGCGGGCGGAATTTATCGCGTCCCGGGGCGTGAGCAGAAAGGCGGCGGGAAGACGCAACTCGCCGGCGAGCGCCGCCATGTCGTCGTCGCAAAGCCCGTCGCCGTCCTCCACGACCGCGACAGACGCGCCGCCGAAGCGGCGCTCGGCGAAGACGTTGAAAGTGACGAAGCGCAGCCGGGTCACGGCCCGTCCATGTCTCCCTGCATGTCCAGCACGGCGATGCTGTCGCGATATTCGACCGTTTCGATGATAAGGCCCTTTTCGAAATGGATGAAGCCGGCAAGCTCGACGCGGCCGTGCCGCCCGGAGCCATAGTGGCGCCAATCGACCGCGCGGCGGCCGGCGACCTTGCCGCCGTCAATCAGCAATTCGCGGATCTCCAGGTTCGATTGCTGAAAATCGACCGCGGTCGTGCGAATGACGTGCAGAAGCGCCTCTATCCCGACATGCCGGCCGGCGTAGGGGATGCGCAGCCGATCGCCGATGAATTCGCAGATCACGTCGGTCGCGCAGAGGCTGCGGACCGTCGCGAGATCCGGGCCGATGGTCGCGGCGGCGAGCAGCAGGCGGGCGCGGCGTTCGATTTCGGCCCGATCCAACCCCGGCGGCGGCGGCGAGACGATCTCCTCCAGCGACCGCAGCAGGTTGCGCCGCGGCAGAATATCCGACGAATCGTGGAGAAACTCGTCCATTTCGACGATCACGCCGTCGGCAAAGCGCAGGAAATGCGCAAGCTCCATCACGCCGGGAGCGCCTGAGCCGCGATTGCGCCAGAAAGCGCGCCAACGGACGGCGGCGCGGTCTCCATCGACGATGATGTCGGTGATCTCGACATCGCGCCATTCATATTCGATGTCGACCTGGCGAATGCTTTCGGCCAGCGCCTGCCGGCCAATCCAAACGCCGGGAACGGGGATCCCCTCTTTGACGCAATTGTAACGGACGACGACGTCGGGAGCGAAGAAATCCCCCAGGAACCGGTCGAGAGGCGCCCAAAACCGCGCTCCGATGGCGTCGTGAATGCGCCGGCGCAGTTCCGCTCCGGCCCCGTGGTCAGGCCGCCCGGCCTCCCCTTGCATCGCGCCTCCTCTAAAAAAGACGACACGCCGCGGCGCAGGGCGCCGCGGCGTGGACCCGGTCGCGCCGGGCGTGACTCATCGTCTACAATATGACGTCAATTGCGGTCTTTGTCGACCAGCTTGCTCTTGCTGATCCAGGGCATCATCGCGCGCAGACGGGCGCCGACTTCCTCGATGGGATGGGCGTTGTTGCGGGCGCGGATGGCCTTGAAAGAGGTCTGGTGGACCTTGTTCTCCAGCATCCAGTCGCGGGTGAATCTGCCCGTCTGGATGTCCTCAAGCACGCGCTTCATCTCGGCCTTCGTGTCCTTGGTGATGATGCGCGGGCCGGTGACATATTCGCCATATTCGGCGGTGTTCGACACCGAGTAATTCATATTGGCGATGCCGCCCTCATAGATGAGATCGACGATCAGCTTCACCTCGTGCAGACATTCGAAATAGGCCATCTCCGGCGCATAGCCCGCCTCGACCAGCGTCTCGAAGCCGGCGCGGATCAGCTCGACGAGGCCGCCGCAGAGCACCGCCTGCTCGCCGAAGAGGTCGGTCTCGCATTCCTCGCGGAAAGTCGTTTCGATGATGCCGGCGCGGCCGCCGCCGATCGCCGAGGCGTAGGAGAGCGCCAGCTCCTTGGCGTTGCCCGAGGCGTTCTGATGCACGGCCATCAGGGTCGGCACGCCGCCGCCCTTCAAATATTCGCCGCGCACGGTGTGGCCGGGGCCCTTCGGCGCCGCCATGCAGATATCGAGATCGGGACGCGGCTCGATCAGGTTGAAATGGATGCTGAGGCCGTGGGCGAAGAACAGCGCCGCGCCCTGCTTCAAATTCGGCGCCAGCTCGTTGGCGTAGATGTCGGCCTGCAATTCGTCGGGCGTCAGCATCATCACGACGTCGGCCCATTTGGCGGCCTCGGCGACTTCCATGACCTTGAGGCCGGCGGCTTCCGCCTTTTTGGCGGAGGCGGAGCCCTTGCGCAGGGCGACCGCGATATTGGCGACGCCCGAGTCCTTCATATTGAGGGCGTGGGCGTGGCCCTGGCTGCCATAGCCGACCACGGCGACCTTCTTGCCCTTGATCAGATTGATGTCGGCGTCCCGATCGTAATAAACGCGCATTGTCTTCCTGTTCCCTTGAGTCTCTCACGCCGCGCGCGCTCTCGCGCCGCGCGCGGACG
>JAWOLK010000029.1:0-19651 GCA_033853615.1 Beijerinckiaceae bacterium
CTGCAGGGGGTCGATTTCGTCGTCGCCAACACCGACGCGCAGGCGCTCACGCTGTCGAAGGCCGAGCGGATCGTGCAGATGGGCGTGCAGGTCACCGAAGGCCTCGGCGCCGGCTCGCAGCCCGACGTCGGGCGCGCGGCGGCCGAGGAGGTGATCGACGAGATCCGCGATCATCTCAGCGGCGCCCACATGGTGTTCGTCACCGCCGGCATGGGCGGCGGCACCGGCACCGGCGCGGCACCGGTCGTCGCCAAGGCGGCGCGCGAGCTCGGTATCCTCACGGTCGGCGTCGTCACCAAGCCGTTCCACTTCGAGGGCCAGCGCCGCATGCGCTGCGCCGAGACCGGCATCGGCCAGCTGCAGAAGGTGGTCGACACGCTGATCATCATCCCGAACCAGAACCTGTTCCGCGTCGCCAACGAGAAGACCACCTTCGCCGAGGCCTTCGCGATGGCCGACCAGGTGCTCTACTCGGGCGTCGCATGCATCACCGACCTGATGGTCAAGGAAGGCCTGATCAACCTCGACTTCGCCGACGTCCGCGCCGTGATGCGCGAGATGGGCAAGGCGATGATGGGCACCGGCGAGGCGAACGGCGAGAAGCGGGCGTTGACCGCGGCAGAGGCTGCGATCTCCAATCCGCTGATCGATGACGCGTCGATGAAGGGCGCGCGCGGCCTGCTGATCTCGATCACCGGCGGCAATGACCTCACGCTCTATGAGGTGGACGAGGCGGCGAGCCGCATCCGTCAGGAGGTCGACGAAGACGCCAACATCATCCTCGGCGCCACCTTCGACTCCTCGCTCGAGGGCGTCATCCGCGTCTCGGTCGTCGCCACCGGCATCGATCCGGCGGCGATCACCGTCGAGGACAGCGCCCTCGCCGACGCCCGCCTGTCCGAGGCGGCGGAGCGCCTGCGCATGCAGATGGCCCAGCAGGCGAAGCCGCAGCCGGCGGCGCCGATCCCGGTCGAGACCGCCGGGCATTACGCGCCGGAGCGGCCGCCCGTCGCGCCCTATCAGGCCGCGCCCCAGCCGGCCTATCAGCCCGTCGCCGAGCAGCCGGCGGCCTATTATGGCGAGCAAGCGGCGCGCGAGGCGCCGGCGCCGCACGGCGTCTATATCGAGCCGACGGCCCGCCAGGTCTATGCCGAGCCGCCGCGCGAGCCCGCCCGCGCGAGCCGCTACGCCGAGGACCATGCGCCCGCGCCCTATGTCCCGCCGCAGCCGGAACAGCCGCTGCGGGCGCCGCGGATGCCGCAGATCGAGGACTTCCCCAAGCCGGTGCAGGATCAATATCGCCAGCAGCGGGGCGGGGAGGCGCATCCGGACGCGCGCCGCAAGTCGATCTTCGAGCGTCTCGCCTCCTTCGGCGCGAGCCGCCAGGAAGACGCAGCGCTCGGCCAGCCCGCGCAGCAGCAGGCCCCGGCGCCCGCGCCGCAGCGCCCGCAGGCGCCCTATCCGGCGCCGACGCACGCCGAATACGCCAAGCGCCCGGGCGGCGTGACGCTGCAGAACGCGGGCCACGCCGCGCTCGACCAGCACGGCCGCCGCACGCCGAACGGCCGCACGGCCGAGGACGAGCATCTCGAAATCCCGGCCTTTCTGCGCCGGCAGGCCAATAGCTGAGCCAAAGAGCTGAGCCAAAGAGCTGAGCCCTTGGCCTTCGAGAACGACAGGCCCGCTTCGGCGGGCCTTTTGTTTCGGGAAGGCGCTTTGTCATAAACTGTAAAAAAGCGTGACTGGAGGCGAAAGGCGGACGCGCTTATGCTATGAGCGTCGCGTTTTGCAGCGCATTTTCCCGAGGCGGAGAAAAAAACCGCCGGCGGGGATCTTGCGAGGGGTCTTGGCGAGAGGAGCAGCGGCGAAAGTCTCATGAGGTTGAGATCAGGCGCATCCAGCGCGACGCATATGCAGACCAGCCTGCGCCGGCCGATCGCGCTGGCGGGCCGCGGCGTCCATTCGAATCACGCGACACGCATGACGCTTCTGCCCGCCGAGGCGGGAACGGGCGTCGTGTTCCTGCGCGCCGACTGCCGGCCGGACGGGGCCCAGGCCGTCCCGGCGCATTGGTCGCAGGTGACGCAGACGCAATTGCGCACCGAGATCGGCGCCGGCCCCGCCGCCGTCTCCACCATCGAGCATTTGATGGCGGCTTTCGCCGGCCTCGGCGTCGACAATGCGCTCGTCGAATTGGATGGGCCCGAGGTTCCCGCCATGGACGGGTCGGCCGAGGCCTTCGTCGCGGCGATTCGCGAGGCGGGAATAGCCCGGCTCGCCGCGCCGCGAAGAGTCCTCCATGTGCGACAGCCGGTGCGGGTCGCCGACGGCGCCGCCTGGGCGGAGCTTGCTCCCTGCGACGCTCCCGGCCTGTGTCTCGACGTCGAGATCGCCTTCGCCGGAGCGATCGGGCGGCAACGTCTCGCGCTCGCGCTGACGGCGGCGAGTTTCATCCGCGAATTGGCCCCGGCCCGCAGTTTCGGCTTCATGCGCGACGCCGAGCGGCTGTGGCGCGCGGGTCTCGCGCTCGGCGCTTCGCTCGAAAACAGCGTGGTGATGGACGGCGACAGGGTGCTAAACCCGGAGGGCTTGCGCTTTCCCGACGAATGCGTGCGTCACAAGGCGCTCGACATTGTCGGCGATCTGGCGCTCGCCGGCGCGCCGATTCAAGGCGCGCTCCGCTCCTATCGCGGTGGGCACAGGCTCAATCTCGCGCTGGTCGAAAAGCTGATGACGACCCGCGGCGCCGTCGAATGGCGGGAGGCGCAGCCCGCACGCTCGAAGAGGCGAGATGGCCGCGAGTCGGGGATTTCGCCATAATCTCGCCAGAAGACGCCCGTTTCCATGAGCGCCGACGCTGGCGGCGCGACGAGGCGGCCGAGCGTCGGGCGGCGACCACGCGCCTTAATCATTTGGCGCTTTGCGGCCTTTCAGGCTAATAATCGCCCTATTCTTTCGAGCGCCCGAGGCGCTCGAACGCCGCAAGAGGCAGGTTCATGTTCGATTCGATTCGCTCCTTTTCCTTGTCGTCCGTGTCGCGGGCGGTTGTCGCCGGGGCGCTTCTGTCGCTGACGCCAGCGTCTTTTGCGCAGGCCGACATTATGGACACCATAACGAGCGGTTTCGGCCTGTTCGGCGGCGGCAGCAAATACAAGACCGAGATTCTGCCGGAAATCCCGGCCGATGACCTCTACAACCAGGGCCTCGCCAAGCTGAAGGCCAAGGACTTCGAGGCCGCCGCCAAGAAATTCGGCGAATTGGAGAAGCAATATCCCTTCTCGCAATGGGCCCGCAAAGGTCTGTTGATGCAGACCTTCGCGCAATATCAGAAGCCCTCCTACGACGACGCGGTGCAATCGGCGCAGCGCTACATCAGCCTCTATCCAACGTCGCCGGAGGCGCCTTACATGTATTATCTCGCGGGCATGTCCTACTACAATCAAGTGCCCGACGCGATGCGCGATCAGACCTCGGCGGAGAAGGCCTTGCAGATCTTTTCGCAGCTCATCGAAAAATATCCGAAGTCCGAATATGTCGCCGACGCCAAATACAAGATGCAGGTGGCGCGCGACCAGCTCGCCGCGAAGGAAATGGCGGTCGGGCGTTTCTACTTGAATCGCAAGAATTATCCGGCCGCCATCAACCGCTTCCACGATGTTCTGGCCAAATATCAGATGACCCGGCACACCGAGGAGGCGCTCTACCGGCTGACCGAAGCCTATCTCGCGATGGGCGTCGCCAACGAGGCGCAGACCGCGGCGGCGATCCTCGGCCACAACTATCCCGAGTCTCAATGGTATAAGGACGCGCATGCGTTGCTGAAGACCGGCGGCCTCGAGCCGCATGAAGACACGAGCTCCTGGCTCTCCAAGATCGGCAAGACGCTGCACGCCATCTGATCCGCGCGGCGCGGCGGCCCCGCCGGAGCGCCGATCGTCACATAGCTCGAGAGGGCCGCGCGCGCGGCCCAAAGCACCCCCCGCCGCCATGCTGGTCCGCCTCTCGATCCGCGACATCGTCCTCATCGACGCGCTCGACCTCGAATTTCGCGGCGGCCTGACGACGCTCACCGGCGAAACCGGCGCCGGAAAATCCATTCTGCTCGACGCTTTCACGCTCGCGCTCGGCGGGCGGGGCGACGCCTCGCTGGTGCGCGCGGGACAGGCGCAGGGGCAGGTGACGGCCGTTTTCGACGTCGCCTCCGACCACGCCGCGCATCTCGCGGCGCGGGAATTCGGCGTCGAGACCGGCGACGAATTGGTGCTGCGGCGCGTGCAGACGGCGGACGGCCGCACCCGCGCCTTCGTCAACGACCAGCCGGTCAGCGCGCAAGGGTTGCGGGCGATCGGCCGCGAACTGGTCGAAATGCATTGCCAGCATGACGAGCGCGCGCTCGTCGACCCGGCCGCGCACCGGGCGCTGGTCGACGCGCATGGCGGGCTGCTCGATCAATTGCGCGAGGTCAGGGGGTTGCACGGCGCCTGGCAGGCGGCTTGCCGCGCTTTGGCCGAGGAGGAGGCGCGCATCGCCAAGGCGCGGGCCGACGCCGATTATCTGCGCCACGCCCATGAGGAGCTGACGCAGCTTGCGCCGCAGCCCGGCGAGGAGGAGCGGCTCGCCGAGCGCCGCCTCGCCATGCAGCGGGCCGAAAAGGTCGCGGTCGATCTCAAAGACGCGCTCTCGGCTTTTTCCGGGGACCATTCGCCGGCGAGCGAGATCGCCCACGCGGCGCGGCGGCTGGAGCGACGCGCCCCGCAGGCGCCGGCTTTGCTGGAGCCGCCGCTGAAGGCGCTGGCCGCGGCGCTCGACGCGCTGTCTATCGCGGAGCAGACGCTGGAGGCGGCCCTCGCCGAATCGGCCTTCGACCCGCGCGAGCTGGAGACGGTCGAAGAACGGCTCTTCGCTCTGCGCGGCGTCGCCCGCAAACATCAGGTCGCGGTCGCCGATCTGCCGCAGCTCGCCGAGCGCTTCGCCGCCGATATAGAAGCGCTCGACGCCTCCGAGGCGCGGCTCGAAGCGCTCGCCCGCGAAGCGGACAGCGCTCGCGCGGCCTATGGCAAGGCGGCGCTGGCGCTCTCTGCGGCGCGGCGCAAGGCGGCCAAGCGCCTCGACGCGCTGGTCGACGCCGAGCTGAAGCCGCTGAAGCTCGAGGGCGCGCGCTTTCATACCGAGATCGTCAGCGACGCCGAGGCGGGCGGCCCGGAAGGCGTCGACCGCGTCGAATTCTGGGTGCAGACCAATCCCGGCTCGCGGCCGGGGCTGATCACCAAGGTCGCCTCGGGCGGCGAGCTGGCGCGTTTTATGCTCGCGTTGAAGGTCGTGCTGGCGGACCGCGGCTCGGCGCCGACTCTGGTTTTCGACGAGATCGATACGGGTGTGGGCGGCGCGGTGGCCGACGCCATCGGCCAGCGCCTCGCGCGGCTCGGCGCCCGCGCCCAGGTGCTCGCGGTGACGCACGCCCCGCAAGTAGCCGCCCGAGCGCAGCATCATCTGCGCATTTCCAAAGGCGCCGTCGCCGAGAAGGGCAAGGCGGCGGAAAAGCGCGTCTCGACCAGCGTGCGCGCGCTGGCCGAGTCGGAGCGGCGCGAGGAGATCGCCCGCATGTTATCCGGCGCCGCGATCACCGACGAGGCGCGGGCGGCCGCCGCGCGGCTCCTGGAGGGGACGGGTTAATCTCAGCCCGACAGCGCCGCCTTCACCGCGGCGCTCGCCTTGGCGAAATCCATGCGGCCGGTATATTTCGCCTTCAAGGCCGCGACGACCTTGCCCATGTCCTTGATCGAGGCGGCGCCCGTTTCGGCGATCGCCGCTTTCACGGCTTCCGCCACCTCGTCCTGCGAGAGCTGCTGCGGCAGATAGGACGAGATCACCGCAATCTCGGCGCGCTCTTTTTCGGCAAGGTCTGGCCGGTTGTTCTTCTCGTAAATGTCGAGCGACTCCTGCCGGCTCTTGATCATCTTCTGCAACAGCGCCAGCACGTCCTCTTCGGAGAGCGTCTTGCCGGCGCCGCGCGCCTCGATGTCCTTGTCCTTCAGCGCGGCGTTGATGAGCCGCAGCGCGTCGACCTTCTGCTTGTCGCCGCTCTTCATCGCCGCCTTGAGGTCGGCCGTGATCTGATCGCGCATAATGTTTCCAATTCCGGGTCGAATAGAGTACACCCTTGCCGAAAGAGCAGGGGCGGGACTTACAGGCCGCCGCGCGGGTCGGCGCGCCGCTTTTGCGTGCGCCCCTCTGCGCCGGCGAAATTCCCGTCACGAGTGGGCATAGAGCGGACATGAGCGTGGATCAAGACAAGCAAGCTGGTTGGGCAAAGCCGGTCCGCACGGGCGTGCTGGTTCTCGCGAGCGGCGAGGTCATCGAAGGCTATGGCGTCGGCGCCGTCGGCGAGGCGGTGGGCGAAGTGTGTTTCAACACCGCCATGACCGGCTATCAGGAAATCCTCACCGACCCCTCCTACGCCGCGCAGATCGTCACCTTCACCTTTCCGCACATCGGCAATGTCGGGACCAACGCCGAGGATATAGAAACCGTCGACATGGCGCAGAGCGCCGGCGCCGTCGGCGCGATCTTCGGCGCGCCGGTCACCGACCCGTCGAACCACCGGGCCCAGGCGCATCTCTCCAAATGGCTCGCCGAGCGCAAAATCGTCGGCCTCTATGGGATCGACACGCGGGCGCTCACCGCGCTGATTCGCGAGAAGGGCATGCAAAACGCCGTCATCGCCCATGCGCCGGACGGCGTCTTTGATCTCGACCGGCTGCGCGCCAGGGCCGCCGCCTGGCCAGGGATCGACGGCATGGACCTCGTGCCGAGCGTCGGCGCGACGAAGATCTATGAATGGAGCGAGACGCCCTGGCGGCTGGGCTCAGGTTATGGCAAGCGCGACGGGTCGGGCAAGTTCCGCGTCGTCGCCATCGACTATGGCGTGAAGCGCAATATTCTGCGCCTGCTGGCGGATGCTGGCTGCGAGGTGGTGGTCGCGCCGGCGACCGCGAGCCTCGAGGAGATTCTGGCGCTGCGGCCGGACGGGGTCTTTCTCTCGAACGGCCCCGGCGATCCGGCCGAGACCGGCAAATATGCGACGCCGGTCATTCGCGGGCTCTTGGCGCGCAAAATCCCCACCTTCGGCATTTGCCTCGGCCATCAGATGATGGCGCTCGCCGTGGGCGGGAAGACGCTGAAAATGCCGCAAGGCCATCACGGCGCCAATCATCCGGTGAAGGATTTCACGACCGGCAAGGTCGAGATCGTGTCGATGAACCATGGTTTCGCGGTGGACCGCGACAGCCTGCCGGCCAATGCGGTCGAGACGCATCGCTCGCTGTTCGACGGCTCGAACTGCGGCATTGCGCTGACCGACCGTCCGGCCTTTTCGGTGCAGCATCACCCGGAGGCCTCGCCCGGCCCGCGCGACAGCCATTATCTCTTCGCGCGTTTCGTCGAGATGATGGAGAAGGCCAAGGCGGCCTGACGCCGGCCCGGCCTTCGGCGTCCTTCCCGGTCGCGGGGAGGAAAAACGACGCCGCCCCCGGAGGGAGCAAATCCGTCCGGGGCAGGGCGAAGGGCGTAACCGCCGCGCCGCGTCTGGACCCGGGCCTCTGCGCATCTTACATCAGCGGCAGAGTTTTCAACCGGAGCCCGCCATGTCCTACCGCGCCCCGCTCGGCGACATTCTCTTCGCTCTCAAACAAGCCGCCGGCGAAGACCTGCGCGAGGGCGGCCTCTATGCCGACATCGCCGGCGGAGTGGCCGAGGCGACGCTGGCCGAAGCCGCGAAATTCGCCGAGGAGCAGCTTCTCCCGCTCGATGCGATCGGCGACAAGACCGGCGCACGCTTTTCGGATGGCGCGGTCGCGACCGCGCCCGGCTGGCGCGAGGCCTACGCCCAGTGGAAAGAGGGCGGCTGGAACGCCGTTCAGGCGGCGCCTGAATATGGCGGTCTGGGCCTGCCGGCGCTGCTCAACGCCGCCTGCACGGAAATCTGGAACTCGGCGAACATGGCTTTCGCGCTGTGCCCGCTGCTCGGCCATGGCGCGATCGAGGCGCTGGAGACCCACGCCAGCGCGGCGCTGAAAGAGACCTATCTGCGCAAGGTCGTCTGCGGCGAATGGACCGCGACGATGAACCTCACCGAGCCGCAGGCGGGCTCGGATCTCGCGCTGCTGCGCACGCGGGCCGAGCGCGCCGGCGACGGCTCCTACCGCCTCTTCGGGCAGAAGATTTTCATCACCTACGGCGAGCACGATCTCGCCGACAACATCGTGCATCTCGTCCTGGCGCGGCTCCCGGACGCGCCGGCCGGCACGCGCGGCATTTCCCTGTTTCTTGCGCCCAAATTCCTGCCGGACGAGACCGGCGCCTTCACCCGCCGCAATGATCTGCGCTGCGCCGGAATAGAGCACAAGCTCGGCATCCACGGCTCGCCGACCTGCACCATGGTCTATGGCGATGGGGACGGCGCGGTCGCCTGGCTCGTCGGCGAGGAGAACAAGGGCCTCGCCTGCATGTTCACCATGATGAACAATGCGCGGCTCGCCGTCGGCCTGCAGGGCGTCGCCATCGCCGAGCGGGCGACGCAGCAGGCGCTCGCCTACGCCCGCGAGCGCAAACAGGGGCGCGGGGCGGGCGCGGGGCCGGCGGCCATCATCGAGCACCCGGACGTCGCCCGCATGCTGTTGACCATGGCGGGCTACACGGCGGCGGCGCGCGCCATCTGCTACGAGACGGCCGCGGCGCTGGACCGCGCCCGCCGCGCCGGCGATCCCGCCGCCGAGGAGCGGGCGAGCCTGCTCACGCCGGTCGCCAAAGCCTTCTCGACCGATATTTGCAACGAGGTCGCCTCGCTCGGCGTGCAGGTGCATGGCGGCATGGGCTATATCGAGGAGACGGGCGCCGCGCGGCTGATGCGCGACGGGCGCATCGCCGCAATCTATGAGGGCGCGAACGGCATTCAGGCGATCGACCTCGTCGGCCGCAAGCTGAGGCTCTCGGACGGCGCGACCTTGCGCCGCGAGATCGCCGACATGCGGGCTTGCCTCGCCGGCGCAGCGGGGCAGGCCGCAGCCGCGGCGCAAGCGGCGGTCGACGCGCTGGAGCAGGCGAGCGACCATCTGCTGCGGCTCCTCGACGCCGATCCCGCCGCGGCGCAGGCCGGCGCGACGCCCTATCTGCGGCTCTTCGCCCTGGCGCGCGGCGCGACGCTGTTGCTGAAGGCGCCGGGCGACGCGCGCCGCGCCGCGCTCGCCCGCTTCTTCGGTGAAAATCTCGCCGTCGCCGCTCCCGGCCTCGCGCGCATGGTCCTTTCCGGGGCGGAGTCGGTCACGCAGGGCGGGGCGGCGCTTTCCGGCTGATCGGCGCGGCTTTTCGCCAGACTTCTCTGGCAGAGTGCGAAATCTTGCGTCCGCGCGCCCGGCGGGCTAGAGCCTTTTTTCGGTGCGATGGCATCGGTCCAGGGGCTCTAACTCCTTTGCTTAGGGCGTTTTCTTTTCGCCGAGCCGGCTCCCGCCCCGGCGGAAAACGCCCTCGGCAGTGCGTCGATAGCAGGGGCGCGGGCGTGTCATTGCCGCGGCACGGCGAAATGCTTTAAAAAGCGGCGCCTGCTGCGCCGCTCGCTGCGGCGAGCGCCTTCCCAAAACCCGCGCCGCGCTCGCCGGTCGCGGTCTCACGCTGCGGAACCCATGGTTATGAACGACATCACCCGCCGCAACCTCCTCGCCGGGGCCGCTGCGCTCGGCGCTTGCCGGCAGGGGCTCGGACACGCGATCGCGCAGACGACGGCGTCGCAATCGCCGCGGTTCGGGTTCGACGATGTGATCAAGCGGGCGCGCGAATTGGCCGGCGCTCCCTTCGAGGATGCGCCGGCCCGCCTGCCGCCGCAGTTCGACAAGCTCGACTTCGACACATGGCGCGACATCCGCTTCCGGCCCGAACATGCGCTGCTCAACGGCTCCGGCGCCTTCCGGCTGGAGACGTTCCACCTCGGTTTTCTCTACCGGCGCCCGGTCACGGTCAACATCATCCGCGACGGCATCGCCTCGCCGATTCCCTATTCCCCGGCGCTGTTCGACTATGGCCGGATCAAGCTCGACAAGCCCTTGCCGATCAACACCGGCTTCGCCGGTTTCCGCCTGCATTTTCCGCTGAACGACCCGCACGTCCACGACGAGGTGATCTCCTTCCTCGGCGCGAGCTATTTTCGCTTCCTCGGGCGCGATCAGAAATACGGGCTGTCGGCCCGCGCGCTCTGCGTCGAGGCCGGGACGGAGAAGGAGAGCTTTCCCTTCTTTCGCGAATTTTGGGTGGAGACGCCGGCGGCGTCGGGCGCCAATCGCGCGACGATCTACGCCCTGCTCGACGGCGAGGCGGCGACCGGCGCCTTTCGCTTCGACCTCACGCCCGGCCAGGAGAGCGCGCTCGACGTGCAGGCGACGCTGTTCGCCCGCCGCGCCAATGTGAAATTCGGCCTCGCGCCGCTCACTTCCATGTATCTGACCGGCGAGAACGACCGTCACGGCAATGACGGGTTTCGCGCCGAGCTGCACGATTCCGACGGGCTGTTGGTCGAAACCGGGGCTGGCGAATGGCTGTGGCGGCCGCTGCGCAATCCCGCCACGCCCTGCATCACGAGCTTTCTCGACCAGAACAACAAGGGCTTCGGCCTGATGCAGCGCGACCGCACCTTCGAGTCCTATCAGGACCTCGAACTCGCCTATGAATCGCGGCCGAGCTATTTCGTCGAACCGCAAGGGGCCTGGGGCGCGGGCCGGGTCGAGCTGATCGAGCTGCCGACCTCGGACGAAACCAACGACAATATCGTCACGAGCTGGACGCCGGCGGCGACGCCGCAGCCCGGCAAGCCCTTCTCCTACGCCTATCGGATCACCGCCTGTATCGATTCGCCGCGGCTGTCGCCGAACGGCAAGGTGGTGAACACTTTCAAGGCGCCGGCGCGGGCGCTCGGCTCCGCAGAGCCGATGACGCCGAACGCCCGCCGCTTCCTCGTCGATTTCGCCGGCGGCGATCTCTCTTATTACGTCTCCGATCCGGCGCAGGTCGAGGTAGTGGCGACGGCGACGAATGGCCAGGTGCTGCGCACCAGCATTTCCGCCAATGCGCATATCGACGGCTTGCGGGTGATGCTCGACGCCAGCGCAAAATCCGGCCAAACCACTGATTTGCGGCTGTTCCTGCGCGCGGCGGGGCGGACGCTGACGGAGACCTGGACCTTCCCCTGGACCGCGCCTTGAGCGAAAACGCCGCAATCAGCGCGGTCGCGCAAAGCCCGACATGTCGAAGGCTTCGACGTCGCGCAGAAGCTCGATGAAGGCGGTCGCCCAATAATCGGCGGTCGCCTCGCCTTTCTCCGCCGTCGCGCTGGCGGCGTCGCCCATGGCGCCCTGGGCGGAAAGGTCCTGCGCCATCCAGCCGAAACCCGCCGGCCGGTCGGCGCGCAGCCAGGCGAAGTCCCGCTCGAAATCGCGACTGCGCACGGGGAAATCGCGCGCCTGCGCCATGTCGACGAGCTCTGGCCGGAAGGCGAGCATCAGCGCGGTCTCGACTTCGCCGCCGTGAATGCCGTGGCGTAACTCGTCGGCGTCGAACAGCCCGTCCGGATAGCCGAAGCGGCTCCAGGAGACGGTTACGGCGAGAACCCCGTGTCTCGCGCGCAGCTCCAGCGCGCTCTGGGAAATCAGCGCCGAATTGCCGCCGTGGGAATTCAGCAGCACGAGCTTGCGGCAGCCGGCGCGGACCGGCCCCTCGGCAATGTCGGCGATGAGCTGCGCCGCAGTCTGCGGCGAGAGGGACAGCGTGCCGCGAAAATCGCGATGCTCGGTGGAGACGCCGATGCTTTGCACGGGCAAGAAGAGCGCCGGAAGATCATCCGGCAGGCGGGCGGCGACGCGGGCGATGCAGCCCTCCATGATCATCGCGTCGACGCCGACCGGAAGATGCGGCCCGTGCTGCTCGACCGCCGCAATGGGCAGGACGGCGATGACGCGGCCCATGTCGCGGGCGCTGAAATCGCGGGTGGAAAGGTCAGACCAGAAGGGGGAAACCGCCATGGCGTGAGCATAGCGCCGCAGGCCGCGCGACGCCACGGCGGCGAGCGGGCTTTCGCAGATTTCGCTTGGCGGGGCCATGCCGAGCCGGTATAAGCAGGCGAAATTCGTGGCGCGCGGCCGGCCGGTCCCGCGCCGCGATCGTTTTGCGGAGCGGCGACTCCGCGCGCACCGGCGGTCGGTAACAAAATGGCCAATCCGTTTCAATTCCTTCAGGAAGTCCGCGCCGAGTCGAGCAGAATCACCTGGCCGAGCCGGCGTGAAACTCTCATCACTTCGGGTCTCGTGATCCTGATGGTTCTGTTCGCGAGCCTGTTTTTTGTCGTGGTCGATTGGGCTCTGCGCCTCGGCGTGGGCCTGCTCTTGCGCGCCGGACAATAGTTTTTTCGGAGCTGACGTTCTCATGGGCATGCGCTGGTACATCGTCCACGCCTATTCCAACTTCGAGAAGAAGGTGGCGGAATCGATTCGCGAGCAGGCGGCTCAGCGGAACATCGCGGAAAAATTCGAGGAAATCCTCGTTCCGACCGAGCAGGTCGTCGAGGTGCGCCGCGGCCGCAAGGTCAACACCGAGCGCAAATTCTTTCCCGGCTATGTGCTGGTGAAATGCGATCTGACCGATCAGGTCTTCTCGCTGATCAAGAACACGCCGAAGGTGACGGGCTTCCTCGGGGCTGACAACAAGCCCATGCCGATCAGCGAAGAGGAGGCGATGCGCATCAAGGGCCAGGTGGCCGAGGGCGTCGAGCGCCCGAAGCCGACCGTGTCCTTCGAGGTGGGCGAGACCGTGCGCGTGGCCGACGGCCCCTTCGCCTCCTTCAACGGCATCGTCGAGGAGGTCGACGAGACCCGCGCCCGCCTCAAGGTCGCCGTCTCGATCTTCGGACGCCCGACGCCGGTCGAGCTGGAATTCGGCCAGGTCGAGAAGGTCGCGGGCTGAGCGTTTCACCTCCCCCTTGAGGCGGGAGGGCGCGAAATCTTACCTCGCCCTTGAGGGGGGAGGTCGGCAGCCGGAAGGCGGCCGGGTGGGGGTGGTCCGGGCCACATTTGCGCGGTAAGCCCACCCCGGACTGCTCCGCAGTTCAGTCGCCCTCTCTGAAGGGGCGGCGAGAGAATCCCTCGCGAGAGGGGTAAAACGTGGCGGGCGCGCCCGGACGCCATCCGGGATCACGCGCTGGACCACGAACTGCAACCGGCGGCGACGCGGCGTTGAGGCGCGGCGGCGGCCGCTTTTCGTTGGAGAAGTAGAATGGCGAAGAAAATCGCGGGCTACATAAAGCTGCAAGTGCCCGCCGGCGCGGCCAATCCGTCGCCGCCGATCGGTCCCGCGCTCGGTCAGCGCGGCCTCAACATCATGGAGTTCTGCAAGGCGTTCAACGCCAAGACGGCGCAGATGGAGAAGGGGATGCCCATCCCCGTCATCATCACCGCCTATCAGGACCGTTCCTTCACCTTCGAGATGAAGCAGCCGCCGGTGAGCTTCTTCCTGAAGAAGGCCGTCGGTCTGAAGATCGGCAAGAAGCCGGCTTCCGGCTCCAAGACGCCCGGCCGTAACGTCGTCGGCACGGTGACGAAGGCGCAGATTCGCGAGATCGCCGAAAAGAAGATGCCCGATCTCAACTGTTCGTCGGTCGAGTCCGCAATGTCGATGATCGAAGGCTCGGCCCGCGCGATGGGCCTCCAGGTGGTGGAGTAAGACCATGGCGCATATCGGAAAACGCATCGCCAAAACGCGCGAGGGCATTGAGCGCACGAAGCTCTATCCCGTCGATCAGGCCGTGAAGCTCGTGCGCGAGCGCGCCAAGGCCAAATTCGACGAATCGGTCGAGATCGCGATGAATCTCGGCGTCGACCCCAAGCACGCCGACCAGATGGTCCGCGGCGTCGTCAATCTGCCGAACGGCACCGGCCGCACGCTGCGCGTCGCCGTCTTCGCCCGCGGCGCGAAGGCCGATGAGGCCAAGGCGGCCGGCGCGGATGTCGTGGGCGCCGAGGATCTCGTCAACACGGTGCAGGGCGGCACGATCGAATTCGACCGCTGCATCGCCACGCCGGACATGATGCCGCTCGTCGGCCGTCTCGGTAAGGTGCTCGGCCCGCGCGGCCTGATGCCGAACCCGAAGGTCGGCACGGTGACGATGGACGTCGCTGCGGCGGTGAAGGCCTCGAAGGGCGGCGCGGTCGAGTTCCGCGTCGAGAAGGCCGGCATCGTACAAGGCACGGTCGGCAAGGCCTCCTTCGACGACGGCAAGCTCGTCGAGAACATCAAGGCCTTCGTCGACGCCGTCGCCAAGGCGAAGCCGACCGGCTCGAAGGGCACTTACATCCAGCGCGTCGCCATCTGCTCGACCCAGGGTCCGGGCGTGAAGGTCGACGTCGCGACGCTGGGCGCCCAGTCGCAGTAAGGCGATCCGGCCGAATTGGAGACTGAAGCCGGCGGGAAACCGCCGGCTTTTTGCGGCGCCAAGAAATTGAAGCGCTTCATCCGGTAGTCGCTATGCGCATGACCGGACGGCGCGCCTTCAGGCGCGCCCAAGCGCCGCACGCGGGCCTGAAGGCCCGAGGGCAATTACGCGTGCGGGCCTGAAGGCCCGCGGTCCATTGAGCATGCGGCCTGAAGACCCGCGGTTACGGCTTATCGCAGGGGCGCGTCGGCAGGAGCGTCAGCTCCGTCATTTCCCCGCTCAGCACGAATTCGCCGTAATCGAGTTTCAGCGCGCGCGAGACGCCATTGTCGTAGAGGTCGAAGGACAGGGTATAGATCGGCTGCTGGTCCTTCTTGCCCGGCTCGAAATAGGAAATCGTCACCGGCCAACGCTGGAGTTTTTTCAGCGCGTCGAGCTGGGCCGCTTTTTCGGTGGGCTCGTTCTTCGCCGGCCTGCCGATGACGGTCAGCGTGTCGAAAATCTTTTGGCCGTCGCCGGAGCCGTCGTAGATCTTCGCCTCGAAAATCGTTTCGCCGGCCCGCGCCGCCGCGAGGACGCGCTTGATGTGCTCCGTCGGGAACAGCACCGGTCCGGCCACGTCGAGCTTTGCGCGTTTCGGCTTGGTCAGGTCGATCGTGAGCGCGTCGTCCTTGGTCTTGTGCGCCTTGCCGTCTATGTCGTCGGGCTGCGCGCCGGCGACGCGCGTCTCTATGGTGAAGCGGAAGTCGCGCCCGTCGCCGCTCTCGAAAGTGGCCGAGCGCATGTCCGAGACGCGGGCCGCGCCCTCCGAGGGCTGCAGCTCGGTGAGCTGGCGGAAATTCTGCACATAGCCTTCGCAGGCGTTGCCGGTAAAATCGAAAGCGATGCGGCCGCGCGCTTCCGAAGGCGCATTGGCGCCGGTCGCCTTCGACATGGTGAGCTCATAAACCGCGCGATGCGGCGCGAGCGCCGGCTCTGCGGCTGCAGCGGCGCCGGCGTGAATCAGCGCGGCGGCGCCCATCGCTTGGGCGAAACGGCGGAATATGGGCATGAAGCGTCCTTTGACAGTGGGCGAGGGGCCGCAACCCATTGCGTTGGGCCCGGCGCGAATCTACGGTCTTCAAAAAAGCCGAGCAAATCATTTTGGAAAGGCGAGGGCATGACCGGCGACGCGCCGCTTTCACGATTGGCGAAACTCGGATTGACGCTGCCCGCCGCCGCGGCGCCGGTCGCAAATTACGTCCCCTTTTCGCGGGCCGGCAATCTGCTGTTCATTTCCGGCCAATTGCCGCTCGGCCCCAACGGCATAGACGCCGCGCACAAGGGCAAGCTCGGCGCCTCGGTGTCGCTCGAGGCGGGGCAGGCGGCCGCGCGTCAGGCGGCGCTGAACGTGCTGGCGCAGGCGCAGGCGGCGGTCGGCGATCTGTCGCGACTGCGCGCCGTGCGGGTCGGCGGCTATGTGAATTGCGTCGCCGATTTCGCTTGCGTGCCGCAGGTCGTCAACGGCGCTTCGGATCTTTTCGCCGACGCGCTCGGCGAGAATGGCAAGCATGCGCGTGTCGCGGTCGGCGTCGCGCAATTGCCGCTCGACGCGGCCGTCGAGGTCGAGGCCGTTTTCGAAATTTTCGGCTGACGATGCCGGCGGCCTGGCTCGCCCGCCCCATCGCCCATCGCGGGCTGCATGACGCCGCGGCGGGCGTGATCGAGAATTCGCTGTCCTCCGCGCGGGCGGCCGTGGCGGCCGGCTATGCGATCGAATGCGACGTGCAATTGAGCCGCGACGGCGAGGCCTTCGTTTTCCATGACGACACGCTGGAGCGGCTCACCGAGGCTGAAGGGCGCGTCGATGAGAAGAGCGCCGCGGAGCTGGCGCAAATCACGCTGCGCGGCGCGGGCGAAAACATCCCGAGCCTTGCGGAGTTTCTCGAGGCGATCGGCGGGAGGGCGCCGCTCGTCGTCGAGATCAAGAGCCGGTTCGACGGCGATCTCAGGCTGGCGCGCCGCGTCGCCGCGCTGCTCGAGGGTTACGCCGGCCCGGTGGTCGTCGAAAGTTTCGATCCGGACCCGATCGCTCTTTTGCGCGAAGAAAGGCTCGCCGTCCCGCTCGGCATTGTGGGCATGGCCGCCTATACGCAAGAGGAATGGCCCGACCTGTCGCCGGCGCGGCGGGCCGAGCTGACCCATTTCCTGCATTTTTCGCGCACCCGGCCGGATTTTCTGTCCTGGAACGTCGCGGACCTGCCGCACGCCATCCCGCTCTTGTGCCGCGAGGGGCTCAAATTGCCCGTGACAGTGTGGACCGTGCGGTCGCAGGCGCAGGCGGATTTTGCGGCGAAATGGGCGGATCAGATCGTCTTCGAGGGGTTTGCGCCAGGATAGCCCGTCATTGCGAGAGCGGAGCGACGAAGCAATCCAGGGCCTCCCCGCGGCTCTGGAGCGCTTCACTTCGTTCGCGATGACGGGTGGCCCCTGACTTGCGCGGCGCTTACCCGCTCAACTCCCGCCACACCGCCGGCAGCGTCGCAATCACGTCGTCGGCGATCAACCCGGGGCCGAACAGCGTGGCCGCGCGGGCGTGCATCCAGGCGCCGCAGGAGGCGGCGTCGAAGGGCTGCATGCCCTGCGCCAAAAGCGCAGCGATGATTCCCGTCAGCACGTCGCCGGAGCCCGCCGTCGCGAGCCAGGGCGAGGTCTCGAACATCACCGAGGCGCGGCCGTCCGGGTGCGCCACCACCGTATCGGGCCCCTTGAACAGCACGACGGCCCCGCTCAGGCGCGCGGCGGCGCGGGCCTTGTCGAGCTTCGAGAGCGGCTGGCCGTTCTCTTGGTCCGGGAATTTGAAGAGCCGCGCGAATTCGCCGGCGTGCGGGGTGAGAACCACCGGGCCGGGCGCGGTGCGAATCGCCCGCCACAGCCGCGCCGGATCGTGCTCGAAACTCGTCAGCGCGTCTGCGTCGAGCACGAAGGCCCGCCGCGTGACGTTCGGCGCCAGCGCGGTCTCGGTGAGCGCCCGCGTCGTCTCGCCGACGCCGAGGCCGGGGCCGAGCGCGACCGTGTTCTTGCGCGCGTCGGAGAGAAGCGCCGACAAACCCGCGGCGCCGTCCGATTCGCGCACCATCACCGCGGTGAGCGCGCCGGCGTTGATGGCGAGCGCCTCGGCCGGACTCGCCAGGGTCACAAGGCCGGAGCCGGCGCGCAAGGCCGCCGTCGCCGCAAGTCGCGCCGCGCCGGTGAAGGAGGCGCCGCCGGAGACGACCACGGAATGCCCCCGCGCGTATTTGTGGCCGCCGATCGCCGGCCGGGGCAGGGCGGCGCTCCACAGCTGCGGCTGGTTGACGAAACTGTCCGGGGCGATCCTCTCCAGCACGCTGGAGCGAATGCCGATATGGGCGCAGCTCAGCCGCCCGCAATGCAGCCGGCCGGGCAGCAGCAGATGGCCGGTTTTCAGGCGGAAGAAAGTCACCGTCTCGTCGGCCTCGACCGCGACGCCGCGCACGGCGCCGGTCGTGCCGTCGATGCCGGACGGTATGTCCACCGCAATGACCTTCTGGCGCGTCGTGCGCCGCCAGGCGTTCAGCCGCCGCACCAGCGCCGCCGCATCGCCCTCGAGATCGCGGGCGAGGCCGGCGCCGAACAGGGCGTCGACGATGAGATCGACGCCGTCGAATTGCGTATCCGCTGCGGGCTCCACCGGGCCGGTCCAGGATTTTGCGGCGAGCGCCGCATCGCCGCGCAATTGCTCGGGCGGGACGAGCGCGCCGACCCGCACCTTGAACCTTTGGCTGCGCAACAGCCGCGCCGCGACATAGCCGTCGCCGCCATTATTGCCCGGCCCGCACAGAACAAGCACCCGCCTTGCGCTGGTCTTTTGCAGGATCAGGCTGGTGACGCGGGCGATGGCGGCCGCGGCCTTCTCCATCAGGCTCATGCTCGGGACGCCGCTTTCGATCGTGAGGCGATCGGCGCGGGCCATCTGGGCCGTGGTCAGAAGTTCAACGGGGAAGGAGCCGGTCCACATGGCGCGGATGGTGACGGAAGGCGCCGCCGCCGGCAATGGGTTTTGCGCGGCTATCTACATTTGTCGCGCGTTGGGCGCCTTTTCCAAGCCGCCTCCTTTCGGTTATCTGACAAAATATGCTTTCGCTGCTCCTTCTCGCCTTCGATCCGCCAGCGCCTGCGCTGCGCGGCGGCGCGCGCGAGGCTATCGCGCGCAGCCTCTGCTCGCTGGTCGACGCCTGCGTGCAGGGACTCATCGCGGATGCGACGCTGGTCGGGCCGCAGGGCGATTTGCTGGCGACGCTCGCGGACGAAGCGGGCGCGACGCATTTGGTGAGCGCCACGGCGCGGGAGGGGCTGCCGCGGGCGCTGGCCGCGGCGCGCCGGCAGGATGTGTTTCTGCTGGCCGCCGGCCATGCGGTCGAGCGCGGTTTCGTCGAGGAGGTCGCCGACGCCCGGTCCTTCGGCGACCCGGCGCGCGCGCTGATCTTGCGCGCCGCGCCCGATTCGCTGTTGACGCGGCTTGCGCCCGGTCTCGCCCGGCCGGTCGGCCTCATTGGGCGAAGAGAGGCGATTCTCGCTGTCGGCGCGACCGACCTCGGCGTTTTGGCCAAGCGCCTGCGCGGCGCCGACCTCACGACGCGGGCGCGGCGCACGTCATAGCTTTTCACCGGTGATAGACGCCGGTGAGCGTCGCGACCGCCAGCGCATGTTTTTGCGCCTCTTGCTCGACCTCGGCGCAGGCGGGATGGGTGCGCACCGGAAGATCGGCGCGGTTGAGCGCAAAGAGGCGGAAACGGTAGCGATGCAGCGCGCCGTGCGACGGGCAGGGGCCGTTGTAGCCGAAATGCCGGAAGTCGTTCATCGCATGGCGAAAATCCTCGAAGGATTCCGGCTCTCCCGCCCCCTCGACAAGCTCCGTCCGATAGGCGGGAATGTCATAGACGCCCCAATGGCGCCGCACGCCGGACGGCGCGTCTATGTCGTCGCACAGCAGCGCGAAACTCTTCGCCTTCGTCGGCGCGCCGCTCCAGCGCAGCGGCGGCGACACATTCTCGCCGTCGCAGGCGTAGGCGCGGGGGATGAGCGCGTCGTTGAAGAAGGCGGGGGAGGTGAGAAACACGCGAAAATCTCCGGGCGGCGGGAGCCGCGCGGCGCAGATTGGCTGGCCGGTTTTGCGCGAGGCTTGCG
>JAWOLK010000030.1:0-2552 GCA_033853615.1 Beijerinckiaceae bacterium
CTAAGCCCGGCCCTGCGCCGGGCGTTTTTTCGGCCTGCGGGCGAAGAATGGGCCCGGGTGCTGATGCGCCCGCGCAGCGTCGCCGGATCGTTCAAGGCCTTCATCGGATTGATCGCCGGGCGGGCGGCGTCGGGGTAATCGCCTAGCGATTGCTGCGCCCGTCATTCTTATCACGAAGAACGACCATCACGAATCCGACGCCGGCAACGACAAACGGCACGATGGCGACGACGACAACCTCAAGCCATGTCATCCGCCGTTCTCCCCTTGCCGTTCGTCCACTCTCACCGCTTCAGCAGCGGGGCTATCATCGACTCGTAAGTCGCGACGACGATGAGCCCGTAAACGATCAGCGTCACGATGAGCGCTCGAAATTGCCAGCGTTCCATTTCATTGCCCGTCCGCGGCAGTGAGATCCATAGCCGGGTCGCTGCCTTCCGTGGCCGGCTCCCTTAACCGAATGCCCGCGCACGTCTGCTCGAAGAGGTTGGCACAGTTGCGCGTCTGCCGGCAAATCTGCCGCACAGTGACCGCGGCGACCGGGCCGCCGTTCGCGTCGATGAGGGCGGTCCGCCGCCAGCGGTATCTCGCCACGCAATCACTGCCCGTCGGAGGCGCCGAGATCGCCGGCCGGCTCAGGGGGGGCCTTTAACCGAACGCCAGGGCCGCCGCCGCCCGACGCCTGGTCCTTTGCCAGGAACTCGATATTGGCCTTTTCCAGCGCCGCGATGATCTTCGCCACGGTGTCAGCCCGCCCGCCGAGATCGCCGTAAGCAGACTCCAGCCGCTTTAGCGTCGGCTCCGATACGCCGGACGCCTCGGCGAGATCGGCCTGCGACCATCCGACAAGCGCTCGCGCAGCCTTGATCTGGCAAACTGATACTTTTAGTCTTGACAAGGAAGCCGCTCCAATAAGCAATACGAAAAGTATCAGCAAGCGTTTCCGCATTCAAGTCCCGCCATGGAGTGATGTCTTTGAAAGCACTGGCAATACATTGTTTTTGGCTGGTCATCGTCCCGCTCTCGGCCACGATGGCCGGCGGCGTCATCAGCTGCGTCGACGAGCGTCGCGGGACGAAATGACGGATCAAGTCTCCAGCCGCCTTCGGGCGATCCTCCGCCGCGTTTACCTCCTCCAGACCGCTGTCGAAGGCGCGGAGTTTATGTGCGCGACCGCGCGGGATGGGCTCGAGCAGCTCACCGAAGAGCTGGCCGACGAGATCGAGCGCCTGGCCAACGACCTAGAGAACGCCGACCCCCGATGAATCGTTTAACCCCAGACCGCCGTTACGACCGCGGCGCGATCTGCCGCGACGCGCACAGCAAGTGCGATTTTCGGCTGGGCCTTCGTCCGGTGTATGTCCTTCTCATGGCTCAAGGCGCGCCCGATGTGCGCCGCCGGATCGTTGCTGGAAGCGGCGTGACCGCCCGCAAACGGGCGCCCCCGGCGCCGGGAGCGCCTAGGGCTTCAATCACCGGCACAGCCGGCGATACCGCTCACAGTTGCCCCGCCCGACTTCGCCGAGTTCGCCTTTCTTGAGGCAGGCTTGCCGCAGCGTCCGGCAATCCGGCGCGTAGCCATACCGACCGTAGCCGTGGCGATAGTAGCCGTGGTTATAGCGATGGGGCTCTACGCGGACGCCGCCCGGGCCGACATCGAATTCCACCGCCAGCGTTGACGCTGGCGCGGCGAACAGCATGACCGCAGCGGCCAACGCTAGGGCTAAGTTGCGCATAGGGAACCTCCTTGCCGTTTGGCCAGCCAACGGCGAGGCAGTTCAAAGGTTCCTCATCACGGCGATGAAGAAAAGCGCCTGTCCGCCGCAGCGGCGCAGGCGCCCTTCGGAAGTTACCATGCGGGGTCGCAATTAACGCCGGCGGCCGGCGCGGGAAGACGCCTCCGGGCGCCGTCTCGACCGCAGCAAGAGCCGCAACATGACGCCCCAGGCGCGCCGGCCGGCGCGCAAGCCGCTGTTTGCGGGCGTAGGGACCAATGCGAATCCGTCGGCGCTCTGGAAGCGGGCGAGGTCCGTGTCAGGGGCCGTTCGCCTCGCCCACCGCGCCGAATCGACGCTGCGCCGACACTAACAAAGCCGCTCGCCGGGCAAACATTATCCGGGATTTATTCGGGACCCGCCTAGCCTCGAATGACGCTCGCAGCAATAAGGGGGCCGGCGGCCTCAATTGACCGCCTCGCCCCCGCGGCCGCTGTCACAGGCGGCGAATTAAGGCACAATCGTGGCAACGGTTCCAGCTCCGAAAAAGACGCCCGGCCTCGCGCGACGCGGCGCGCGTCATGCCAACTGCGGCCCTCACAGCGTGCGAAGGACTGCGGTGCTACCCAACTGCCTCCGGCTCCATTTCGTCGCTGTGCGAGTCGCCCGGACCCCGTGGGTGAGGCTCCAACGCGCTAGCCTTATGCCGCCATCCGCAGAATCGTCGCCGCGCGCATGGCCCGCTCCCTCGCCAAGCCGAACGAGAGGCAGCGGCTCCAGCTCCAGCCATAGGCCCGCATCTGCCGGGACTGGCGATGGGCGTCGCGCATGATCGCA